>NZ_JBXASM010000003.1:0-300595 GCF_058809295.1 Schumannella sp. GW821-FHT10F01 | reverse complement strand
GGGCAGCGCGATGCGGAGGCCGACGCGCCGCGAGCCGCGCACGAGCAGCCAGGCGACGAGCGGCACCAGGGCCAGAGCGCCCAGCCAGATCGCGGCGGCGACCGCGAGGGCGGCACCGCAGGCGGCGGCCGCGACGATCGTCCGCGGGCGCGTCCGCGGGCGCTGGAGGGCGAGCAGCAGCGCCGCGAGCAGCGCGGGCTCGGCGAGCGCGGCCGGTGAGACGACCAGGTGCAGCGCGAGCGGGAGCGGTGCGACGAGCGCGATGACGACCGCGGCGGTCGCCGCGGGGGCGCTGAGGCGGAGGCGGCGGGCGATCGGCCAGAGCAGCACGGCCGAGACCAGGGCGGCGGCGACCGCGGTCTCGCGGGCGGCCTCCACGATGGTCGGGTGCCGCAGCACCGACCCGGTCAGCTCGGCGTAGACCATGACGATCGCCGGGGTCCAGCCGGCGCCGGCCCAGGCCGCCGCGCCGGCCGACGGGGCGAGCGCGGCCGCGCGGGCGATGAGGTCGGCCTCGTCGGCGCTCGGCGCCGCTCCGGCGGCGAGGGCCGTGAGCAGCACGAGGGCGCCGAGCGCGAGGGCCGGCAGCAGCAGGAGCGCGCTGCGGTGGGCCACGAGGCGTTCGAGCACCGAGTCGGATGCCGTGGCCGGCACGGCGGCTGCGGCAGCCGCCGCCGGGCGGGTCGGCGTCGCCACAGGAAGGCGCGGCGGCGGCGACACCGGGCGCGGCGGCAGCGGGCGGGTCGGCGCGACCGTGGGAGGGGCGGCCACCGGCTTCGGCCTGGCCTTCGGGGCCGGCTCGGGCTCGACGACCGCCACGTGGGCGTCGGTCTCGACGACGTCCGCCTCGATCGACGCCGGCTCGGCGCCGGCCGGCTCGGTCGCGTTCGGCTCGGTGCCCGTGGGCTCGGTGGGCGTGGGCTCGGTGCTCGTCGGCTCGGTGCCCGTGGGCTCGGCGGGCGCTGCCTCGGTCTCCACGGCGCCGGTTGGGCGTCGTGCCCAGGCCGGCGCGCGCGGACCGCCGACGGGCGGGCTCTGCCGCGGGCGGGTCTGGCCGGTCCTGCTCCCGCCGGCGGGGATGCGCGGGGTGAGCGGCTTCCCCGCCGAGACGGGCGCGGTCGAAGCGATCGCCCCGGATGCCGTCGACGCGGACACCGTCGTCGCCCCGCCCGACTTCGCTCCGGCAGCCTTCGCTGCACCGGACTTCGAGCCACCGGACTTCGCACCACCGGACTTCGCACCACCGGTCGTCGCTGCACCCGACTTCGCCGCGGCCTTCGACCCCGCGCCCGCGGTCGCGCCCTCCGACTTCGGCCGGTTCGCGGGGCGCGACGCCGCCGCGCCGGCGGGGGACGCCGGGGCCGCCGCCGGGCGGGACGCGCGGAGCGCCTTCGACTCCGCCTCGAGCGCGAGCGCCTCCGCGACGAGCGCCCGGGCCTCATCCTCGCGCGAGGAGGCGCCGGCACCGGAGGGGCGTCGGGGGTCGCGGGCGTCGGGCGCGGTCATGGCGCAGCCTTTCGGGTCAGCCGGCACCGGGGAGCCGCCCCGACGCCCGCGAGGTCGAGAGCATCTCGGGTTCGCTCTCGTCCGGGAATTATGTGCACCGCGAGTCCCCCATTCGGGGGACTCAGCCGATTTTCAGGTGAACGTCACCCCGGGGTGACAGACCGACCGGTCTGTGTCGAAATCGGGTCCGGAAACGGTGTCGGCGCCGGTCCCCGCCCCCCGCACGCCGAGCCTGAGCGCGGGGTGCGAGCCCGTCGTCCGACGTCCGACGGGTCCTACGTTGGGCCGCATGACCGCCGCACCGCTCGAGGAGACCTACCGCGGCTACCTGGCCGCCTGCAACGACCACGACGCCGATCTGGTGGCCGAGCACCTGTCCGACCACGTGCTGGTCAACGGCGCCGAGGTCGACCGCGACGACGTCGCGCGCGCGATCGGCCGCGTCTGGGACGCCTTCCCAGATCAGCGCTGGTCCGTCGAGCGGCTGGTGTCCGCCGACCCGTGGCTCACCGCGGTGCTGCACACCTCCGGGGTGCAGGGCGGAGGCTGGAACGGACTCGCCCCGACCGGGCGCCGGGTCGAAGGGCTGGAGATCGACGCCTACCGCATCGACGACGGGCTGATCCGGGAGATCTGGACGGTCGGCGACGACCTCCAGCGCTTCCTCTCGCTCTCGGCCGCCGCCGAGCCGATCTGAGGCACCGAGCCCGCCGTCAGCGGCGCAGCGCCTTCCGGGCGAGCCGGTTGCCGACGAGCTGCCCGAGCTGCACGATCACGATGATCGTCGCGACCGTGATGTAGACGATCGTGAAGTTGTAGCGCTGGATGCCCGACGAGATCGCGTAGTCGCCGAGGCCCCCGCCGGCGATGAGCCCCGCCTGGGCCGACATGTCGACGATGCCGACGAAGATGAACGTGTAGCCGAGGATCAGCGGTCCGAGGCCCTCCGGGATGAGCACCGTCGTGATGATGCGCCACGGCCCCGCGCCCATCGCCCGGGCCGCCTCGATCACGCCGGGGTCCACGGTCAGCAGGTTCTGCTCGACGATCCGCGCGACGGCGAACGAGGCCGCGAGCGACAGCGCGAACGTCGCTGCCGTCGTGCCGATGTAGGTGCCCACCGCGAGCAGCGTCAGCGGCGTGATCGCGGCGAGGAAGATCACGAACGGCACCGGCCGCACGATGTTCACGATCACGTTGAGCGCGATCGAGACGCCGCGGTTCGCGAGGATGCCGCCGGGCCGGGTCACCGTGAGCCCGACGCCCATCGCGAGACCGAGCAGCCCGCTCACCACGAGCGAGACGAGCACCATGATCAGCGTCTGGCCGATCGCCGCCAGGTAGACGTCGATGCTGCCCAGGAAGTCGTCGAGTCCGCTCATCGCTGCTCCTCCACCTCGTAGCCGGCGGCGAGCAGCGCGCCGAGCGCCGCGTCGATCGCGGCGTCGTCGCCCGAGAGCTCGTAGACCAGGTGCCCGATCGTGCGCTCCTGGATCTCCGTGATGCCGCCGAACACCACCTCGCCGTCGACCCCGGCGCCCCGCAGCGCGGCGCTGACGCCCGCCTGGAACCCAGCGCGGTCGTCGACGCGGATGCCGGCCAGCCGGCCCGGGTGCCGGGCGCGGAGCCGGGCGAGCACGTCCGCGGACGGGCGGTCGTGCAGCACGCCCCGCACGAAGCGGCGGGCGGCATCCGTCTCCGGCTCCGAGAACACGCGGTAGACGTCGCCGTGCTCGACGACGCGGCCGGCGTCCATCACGGCGACCCGGTCGCCGATGCTGCGCACGACGTCCATCTCGTGCGTGATGACGACGATCGTGATGCCGAGGTCGCGGTTGACGCGGCGGAGCAGATCGAGCACGCCGACCGTCGTCTCGGGGTCGAGCGCGCTCGTCGCCTCGTCCGCGAGCAGCAGCGACGGGTTCGTGGCGAGCGCCCGGGCGATGCCGACGCGCTGCTTCTGGCCGCCGGAGAGCTGCTCCGGGTACGAGTGCGCGTGCTCGAGCAGGCCGACGAAGTGGAGCAGCTCGGCGACGCGGGCGTCGCGCTGCGCCTTCGGCATGCCCGCGAGCCGCAGCGGGTAGTCGACGTTGCCGGCGGCCGTGCGCGAGCGCAGCAGGTTGAACTGCTGGAAGATCATGCCGATGTCGCGGCGCGCCGTGCGCACCTCGCGCTCCGGCAGAGCGGTCAGGTCGCGGCCGTCGACGACGACCCGGCCCGATGTCGGCCGCTCGAGGGCGTTGATGAGCCGCACGAGCGTGCTCTTGCCGGCGCCCGAGTAGCCGATCACGCCGAGGATCTCGCCCCGGTCCACGTCCAACGTCACGCCGTCGACCGCCGTGATCGTCTCCGATCCGCGGCGGTACGTCCTGCTGACGTCCTCGAGCCGCACCAGTGGCTCGCTCATCCGTGCTCCTCTCACGGCCGCGGCCCGCCCGCCGGCACGAGGCCGGCGGACGGGCGCGTCCGTCGTGATCCGACGGGCTACTTCGCGGCAGCCGAGCGGGCGTCCGCTTCGACCTTCTTCAGATCGGCCTGCAGCTTCGCCGCCGTGAGGTCGCGGAAGACCGCGGTGCCGCCGTTGGCCTCCTGCACCTCCTTCTCGACGGTCGCGTCGTGGTACAGCTCGCCGAGCTTGCGGTAGAGCTCGTCGTCCTTGTCGGCCGCGCGGGCCACGAAGACGTTCACGTACGGCGCGGCCGCGTCGCTCTCCGGGTCGTCGGCGAAGATCGCGTCGTCGTTCGCGAGCCCCGCGTCGATGGCGAAGTTCTTGTTGACGATCGCGCCGGCGACCGAGCCGGTCTGCAGCGCGCGGGCCGTCTGGTCGGCTGCGATCGGGGTGACCTTGACCTTGCTCGACTCGATGTCGTCGACGGAGGAGAAGGCACTGCCGCCGTCCTTCAGCTCGAGCAGGCCGGCGGCCTGGAGCACGAGGAGGCCGCGGGCCTCATTGATGGCGTCGTTCGGGATCGCGATCTCGGCGTCGGCCGGCACGTCCTCGGGCGAGGAGTACTCGGTCGAGTACAGCGGCAGCGGGTAGACCGCGGTCGATGCGATCGGCTGCAGGTCGTCGTCGGCCGTGACGTTGTAGTTCGCGAGGTACTGGATGTGCTGGAACTCGTTGAGGTCCGTCTGCTTCTGGCTCAGCGCCGGGTTCGGCTTGCTGTAGTCGGAGAAGTTGACGAGCTTGATGGTGACGCCGAGCTCCTTCTTCGCGAGGGCGCTGTACGTCTTCCAGTACTTCTGGCTCGCGTCGGCGACGCCGATCGAGACCGTCCGGCCGGCGTAGGGCTTGCCGGACTCGCCGGCCTCGGTTGAGGAGGCGGCCCACGGGCGCGTCACACCGAGCACGATCGCCACCACCGCGACGACCACGATCGCGGCGACCGCCACGATGATCGGGGTGCGGCGGCGGCCGGCCTTCTCGGGGAGCCTGGGCGGGAGCTGGGGGCTGGAGTCGTCGGTCACGATGGGTCCTCGGTGGTCGGGCGCCGCCGGTGCTGTGAGCGGCGCGAGGGTATTCCTGCCGGCCCGGGTCACGGGCTCGGAACCAGCGTCGCCGCTGCCGCCGCGGAGGTCGAATCGCGTTGCGAACGATGACGCCGGGTTGCGCTGCGTGTCGCGATCAGACGCGGGCGGTGAGCAGTCCCGCCTCCGCGGCGACCCACGCGAGCATCGCGCACTTCACGCGGGCCGGGTAGCGCGCGACGCCGGCCAGGGCGGCGGCATCGCCGACCTCGTCCTCGTCCGGCTCGATCTCGCCGCGCGAGCGCAGCGCCTCGCGGAAGCCGTCGATCCGCCGCCGCAGCTCCGCCGGCTCGAGACCGGGCACGACGTCGGCGAGCAGCGACGCGGACGCCTGCGAGATCGAGCAGCCGTGGCCGTCCCAGCGCGCGTGGTCGATGCGGCCCGCGGCGTCGAGGTGCAGCTCGAAGGTCACCTCGTCGCCGCACGTCGGGTTGATCTGGTGCGAGGTCGCCTCGGTGCCGCCCTCGAGTCCCTTGCCGTGCGGCCGGCGCGAGTGGTCGAGGATCACCTCGCGGTAGAGCTGCTCCAGCTCGCTGCTCATCGGTCGTCCTCCCCGAAGAAGGCGATCGCGTCGCGCACGCCGTCGACGAGCCGGTCGATCTCGCCCGAGGTGGTGTGCAGGGCCGCGACGGCGCGGGTGGTCGCGGTCACGCCGAGGCGGCGATGCAGCGGCTGGGCGCAGTGGTGGCCGACGCGCACGGCGATGCCGCGGTCGTCGAGGAACTGGCCGACGTCGTGCGCGTGGATGCCGGCCACGTCGAACGAGGCGATGCCGGTTCGCGGGCGGTCCGACCTCGCGCCGATCACGCGCACGCCCGGCAGGGCGGCGAGCCGCTCCACCATCTCGGCGCCGAGCGCGTGCTCGTGGGCGGCGATCCGGTCCATGCCGATCCGCTCGAGGTAGCGCACGGCCTCCGCCAGCCCGATCGCCTGCGACACCGGCTGGGTGCCCGCCTCGAAGCGCTGCGGCGGGGGCAGGAACTCCGTCCGCTCCATCGTGACGGTCGTGATCATCGAGCCGCCGGCGAGGAAGGGCGGCAGCTCGGCGAGCAGCTCGCGGCGGCCCCAGAGCGCGCCGATGCCGGACGGGCCGAGCATCTTGTGGCCGGAGAAGAAGGCGAAGTCGACGTCGAGCGCGCGCACGTCGACCGGGAGGTGCGGCACCGACTGGCAGGCGTCCAGCACGACGAGGGCCCCGGCGGCGCGGGCCGCGGCGACGATCCGCTCGACGGGGGCGATCGTGCCCACGACGTTCGAGACGTGCGCCACGGCGACGACCCGGGTCCGCTCGCCGATCAGCGAGCCGAGGGCGTCGAGCTCGAGCGCGCCGTCGTCGTCGACCGGGATCCAGCGCAGGGTCGCGCCGGTGCGCAGCGCGAGCTGCTGCCAGGGCACCAGGTTCGCGTGGTGCTCGGACTCGGTGACGACGATCTCGTCGCCCGGGCCGATCGCGACCGGGGAGCCCGGCACCGCGTTCCCCATCGAGTAGGCGAGCAGGTTCGCGGCGGCGGTGGCGCCGGAGGTCCAGACGAGCTCGTCCTCGTCGCCGCCGACGAACCGCGCCAGGGTCGCGCGGGCGTCCTCGAAGCGCTCGGTCGCGAGCGCCGCGAGGGTGTGGGCGCCGCGGTGCACGGCGGCGTTCTCGCGCTCGAGGAAGTCGCGCTCCGCGTCGAGCACGGCGCGCGGCCGCTGGGCGGTGGCGCCGGAGTCGAGATAGGCGAGCGGGGAGCCGTTGACGGTCGTCGCCAGGATCGGGAAGTCGGCTCGGATCCGCTCGACCTCGGCGTCGGACAGCGGGGTCGCGGTCGTCGTCACGGTCACCATCCGATCGTAGGCGCGCGCTCGGTGCCGCGCCGGGCGTCAGAAGTCGAGCAGGTTGGCCCGCAGGCCGCCGCCGCCGAACTCGCGGCGGAGCATGCCGCGGCGGCGGAGGATCGGCACGAGCTCGTCGAGCATCCGGTGCAGCGTCGTCGGGTGCAGGTCCCCGGAGAAGATGATGCCGTCGTTGCCGGCCTCGCCGAGCGCCTCGAGGGCGTCGGCCACCTCCTCCGCGGTGCCGACGACGCCGGAGCCGTCGGTGATGCGGCCCTTGCGGGCCTTCCGCGTCGCGATCTCGCGGAGCGTCGCCGTGGCCGGGTCGGCATCGCCGAGCAGGCCGGCGATCGTGCCGCGCGACACGTGCTGGCCGAACAGGCCGTCCGGCAGCGGGCGGTCCAGGTCGAGCACGGTGAGGTCGGTCTCGAGGTCGCTCGACTGGCCCTCGAGCACGGCCCGGACGGCCTCGTCCGTCGGGTGGTGCGAGGCGGCGACGATGCGGTCGGCCTCCTCCGCGCTCGCGACGATCTCCGGCTTGAAGACGAACAGCACGCGGATGTCGTCCGGGCGCCGCCCCTGTGCGACGGCGGCGTCGTGGATCTTCGCGCGGTAGGCGGTGATGCTCGCGGGGACCAGCGGCGCGAGCGCGAGCTGCACGTCGGAGTTGCGGCCCGCGAACGCGAGCCCGGGTCCGGAGCCGCCCGGCGAGACGATCGTCGGCTCCACGTCGAGCGGCGTCGCGTTGAGCGGACCCGCGACCCGGAAGTACTCGCCCTCGTGGCGGAACGGGTCGAGCCCGGCGGCGTCGGCGAAGCGGCCGGTCGTCGCGTCCTCGACGAGCGCGCCTCCGTCCCAGCTGCGCCAGAGCCGGCGGACGACGTCGATCCACTCCTCCGCGCGGTCGTAGGCGGCGTCGTGGGTGAGCTCCTCGAGCCCGAAGTGCCGGGCGCTCTTCACGTCGGTGACGACGTTGATGCCGAGCCGGTTGCTCGAGAGGTGCTGCAGGCTCGAGAACTGCCGGGCGGCGAGGTAGGGCGGGGTGGCGCCGGCGTTGACGGTCGGCGCGATGCCGATCTCGCTCGTCGCCGCGAACAGGTACGGGGTGAGCGTCAGCGGGTCGTGCTTCGGGCCGCCGTACGCCTTCCGGATGCGGAGGTCGACGGTCTCGTCGGTGCCGAGCGAGATCGCGTCCTCGGCGATGACGAGGTCGAAGCCGGCGCGCTCGAGCTCGCGGACGCTGTGCTGGTAGAGGTCGGGGCGGCGCCAGTCCCAGTCCCACTCCCACGCGGGGGAGCCCCAGGCCTGGGGGCCGAAGCCGCGGGAGAAGAACCAGCCGAAGTGCTGCAGGCGCGCCATCAGACCATCGTGCCTCAGAGCACGGTCGCGGCGTGCCGCAGCTGGTGCTCGTGGACGAGGGCCTCCGGGGCGGAGGCGGGCGGCGCGGCATCCGCGCTCGCCGCGGTGAGTGCGAGCTCGAGGTCGCCGAGCAGGTCGGCGACGTCCTCGATGCCGATGGAGAGCCGCAGCGTGCCGGGCTCGATGCCCAGCCGCGCGCGCTCGTCGGCGGTCAGGTGCGCGTGGCTCGTGGAGGCCGGGTGCAGCACGAGGGAGCGCACGTCGCCGAGGTGAGTCATCCGCGTGATGAGCCGGACCGAGTCGACGAAGGCGCGGGCGGCGGGCTCGCCGCCGACGAGCGTCACCGCGAAGACCGAGCCGGCACCGCGCGGGAGGAGCCGGCGGGCGAGCTCCGCGTGCGGGCTGGAGGCGAGCCCCGCGTAGTCGACGCGCGCGACCTCCGGTCGGCCCTCGAGCCACTCCGCGACCGCGAGCGCGTTGGCGGTGTGCCGCTCGATGCGCAGCGACAGGGTCTCGATGCCCTGCTGCAGCAGGAAGGCGTTGAACGGCGACAGCACCGGTCCGAAGCGCGAGGCGACCACATCGCGGGTCCAGCGCGTCCAGGCGCGGGCGCCGTGCACGTCGAGGCGGCTGCGGCCGTCGTGACCCGGCTCCGGCTCGGCGAGGAAGCTGCGGGCGACCCACTCGGTGCGACCGGCGTCGATGATCGCGCCGCCGAGGGCCGTGCCGTGGCCGGAGAGGAACTTGCTCGTCGAGTGCACGACGATGTCGGCGCCGTGCTCGATCGGGCGGATGAGGAACGGCGTCGCGAGCGTGTTGTCGATGATGAGCGGGATGCCGTGCTCGCGCGCGACCTCGGCCACCGCCGGGATGTCGAGGATCTCGGTGCGCGGGTTCGCGATCGACTCGCCGAACAGCGCCCGCGTGGTCGGCCGGATCGCGGCGCGCCAGGCGGCCGGGTCGCTCTCGTCGACGAACGTCGTCTCGATGCCGAGCGCGGCGAGGTTCTGCCGGAACAGCCCGCGGCTGCCCTCGTAGATGCTCTGCGCCGAGACGAGGTGGTCGCCGGCGCGGAGGATGCCGAGCAGCGCGACGCTGAGCGCCGCCTGCCCGCTGCCGACCGCGATCGTGTCGATGCCGCCCTCGAGCGCGGTGAGCTTGCGCTCCACGGCCGCGACGCTCGGGTTGCCCATCCGGCTGTAGGAGTAGCCGGAGCCGTTGTCGGCGAAGCGCTCGGCGGCCTGGTCGAAGTCGTCGAACACGAAGCCGGCGCCGATGTGGATGGGGGCGACGCGCGAGCCGAAGGCGTCGTCGATCTCCTGACCGGCGTGCACCTGCGCGGTCGCGAAACCGGGCGTGCGCGCGGAGGTCGGACGGGACATGCGGACACGATGCCACCGGCGGGCCCGGATGGCGGCATCCATTGCGCTGTATGACGAGCGGGCACCGTGCGGGGATCATCCTCCGGGCGCCGGAGATCCGCCGACAGGCTGACCCGCGCGCCCGGCCGGGTGGGCTGTGCTCGGAGGGTGACGCTCCGCTCCGCCCCGCCCAATAGGACCCCGCCGCGATCCGCTTCCCGACGCCCGGCCCCGCCGCGCCGCGGTCCCTCCGCGGGCCTGCTCGTGCTCGCCGTGCTGCTCGTCGCGATCCTGCTCACGGTGCTGCTCGTCGCCTGGCAGCCGCTCAGCCGGCTGGCGCGCGGGTCCGGCATCACCGTGCCGATCGGCGCACCGACCGCGCCGGGACCGGAGGCCTCCCCGTCGCCGACCGGCGAGCTCGGCGTCGACGACGGCTGGATCGCGCGCGGCGGCTCGATCGCGCCCGACTCCGACGTGCCGGCCATCACCCGGCTCGACCCGGACCTCCGGGCGGCGATGCAGTCCGCCGCCCGCGACGCGCAGGCGGACGGCGTGGAGTTCGTCATCACGTCCGGATGGCGCAGCGCGCGGTACCAGCAGCATCTGCTCGATGTCGCGGTGCAGAAGTACGGCAGCGAGGAGGAGGCGCGGCGCTGGGTCGCGACGCCGGACACGTCCGCTCACGTCACCGGCGACGCGGTCGACATCGGGCGGACCGACGCGGACAGCTGGATGCAGCAGCACGGCAGCCGCTACGGCCTCTGCCAGACCTACTCGAACGAGATGTGGCACTTCCAGCTCGCCGTCGAGCCCGGCGGGGTCTGCCCGGCGCCGCGCTCGGACGCCGCGAGCGGCTGACCGCGAGCCCGAGCGCGAGCGGCCGGCCGCCGGACGCGTCCCGTGCGCCCGCCCGCTAGCCTCCGACCATGACGCCCCGCCGCGCCCCCGCCCTCGCGACCACCCCGCCGATGGGCTGGAACAGCTGGGACTCGTACGGCACGACCGTGACCGAGGCGGAGGTGCTGGCGAACGCCGAGTTCCTCGCCGAGCACCTGCTGCCGGTCGGCTGGGACACGGTCGTCGTCGACATCGACTGGTCCGACCCGACCGCGCGCTCGCACGGCTACAACGCCGCCGCGCCGCTCGCGATGGATCACCTCGGACGGCTCGTGCCCGATCCGGTGCGCTTCCCGAGCTCCGCGGGCGGCGCCGGCTTCCGCCCGCTCGCCGACCGGCGCCACGCGCTGGGGCTGCGGCTCGGCATCCACACGATGCGGGGCATCCCGCGCCGGGCGGTGGAGGCGCGCACGCCGATCGAGGGCACGGACGCGACCGCGGCCGACGTCGCGGATGCCGGCAACGTCTGCGAGTGGAACCCCGACATGCTCGGGCTCGACCACGACCACCCGGCGGCGCAGGCGTACTACGACTCGACGCTGCGGCTGTACGCGGCGTGGGGCGTCGACTTCCTCAAGACCGACGACATGCTCTGGCCGTACCAGGAGCGCGACATCGAGGCCTACGCGCGCGCGATCGAGCGCAGCGGCCGGGAGATCGCCCTGAGCCTCTCGCCCGGGCGCGATCTGTCGCTCGGTCGCCTCGACCACCTGCGCCGGCACGCGACCATGTGGCGCATCTGCGACGACCTCTGGGACCGCTGGGAGGACGTGGAGGCGAACTTCGCCCGCTTCGCCCGCTGGGCGCCGCATGCCTCACCGGAGGGCTGGCCGGACGGCGACATGCTGCCGCTCGGCCGCATCGGGCTCCGCGCCGAGCGCGGTGCACCGCGGGACTCGCGGCTCACGCCGGACGAGCAGGTGACGCTGCTGACCCTCTGGATCATCGCGCGCTCTCCGCTCATGGTCGGCGGCGACCTGCCCACCTCCACGCCGGAGACGATCGCGCTGCTCGCGAACGCGGACGCGATGGCCGTGCTCCGCGACGCGACCGGCAGCCGCGAGGTGCGCCGCGAGGGCGACCTCGTGCTCTGGGCGGCGGACGGAGCCGACGGCACGCGCTATGCGGCGGCGTTCCACCTCGGCGGGGAGCCGGCCGACGTGGTCGTCGACGCGGCGGACGTCGGCTTCCCTCGGCGGCCGGACGGGGGCATCCGCGAGCTGTGGACGGGCGCGGACGTGGCGGCCGACGCCGTCGACGTGCAGAGCGACGCGGCGCGCGGCGTCGCGCCCGGGAGCAGCGCGCTGCGGCTCCGGCTCGCGCCGCACGGGGCGGCACTGCTGCGGTTCACTCCGACGGCCCGCACCTGAGCCGCCTGTCGATGCCGACGGCCGACCGGCACGGCGGCATCCCCTGAACCAGGCTCCGCCATGCCGGACGGACATGCTCGGCATCCTCGCCGACCCCGCGCGGGACGTCCGCGGCGGCGAGCGGCTCGTGCGCCGGACGACCCCACCCGTTCGCGAATCGGACACCTGTTCCTCACCGGGAGTCCTGTGGCAACCGGCTCGCACGGCGCGCCCGCCTCCGCAGACTTGGGTGATGCCGGTACCGACCACACCGCAGACCGCACTGCAGGGCCCGGATCAGGAGCCCGCCGCCTTCTCGACCTCCGACGTCGAGGAGGCCATGCACGTGCTGACCGACCTCTACGGCGCGCCGATGACGCTGACCGCCGATCCGCCGAGGGGCTTCCGCTTCGAGGCCAGGGCCGCGGGAGCCGAGGGTCTGGCGACGGCGGCGCTCGCCTGCGCCGGATCCGGCGTCACGACCGTGGAGTCGTTCGACGACTTCGTGACGGCGATGACGGTCGGCGGGGAGCTCAGCTGGCACGTCGACGGCTCGCGCGGCGCCGGACCGGCGCCGTTCCTCATGGCACCTGGGCTGCGGATGCGCTCGGACTGGCGCGAGCTGCGGCTCCTGACCCTCCGGGTGGATGCCGGCGCGGTGCGCCGGGTGCGGGAGCACCGCGGCCTGCGCGGCGCCGTGGACTGGTCGAGGCCGGCCCGCGATCCGCGCTGGCTCGGAGCCACCATGACCCAGCTCGGGCGGATGCTGCGCTCCGAGCCCGATGTGCTCGTCGACCCGATCCTGGCCGCCGCCGCACGCGAGGCCGCGGCGATCGCGATCCTTTCGACCTACGACGACATCCCGCCGGAGACCGCGGCGCATCCGATGCCGCGAGCGGTCCGCAGGTCGCTCGCCTTCATCGACGAGCGGTTCGCCGACCCCATCACGGTGACGGACATCGCGGCCCACGCGGGACTCACCGTCCGGGCGCTCGAGTACGGCTTCCGCCGGCACGTCGGCGCGACGCCGTCGGAGCAGCTGCGCCGGGTGCGCCTCGCGGCGGCGCGGGACGAGCTGCTGCGATCCGGATCCGATGCGGTCACCGTCGCGGCGGTCGCCCGTCGCTGGGGCTTCGCGCACGCGTCGCGCTTCGCGGGGCTCTACCGCCGGGAGTTCGGGGAGTCGCCGAGCGCGACGCTGCGCGGCTGACGCGCCCGCCTGCCGCCGCCGGCGTCGCTCAGCCCGCCGACAGCCGACCGACGAGCGACTCGGCCAGCGTCCGGTCGATCCCGGCCGGCACGGGCTCCGCACCGGTCCAGCGCGCCTCGCCGCGGGCGATCGCGGCGAGGCTCCGCGCCTGCAGCGCGAGCCCGAGATCCATCGCCTCGATCGGGTTGCCGCCGGCCGCGGTGAGGTTGATCATCGTCGTGTCGTGGAGCGTCACCACCTCCCGGCCGTCCGCGAGGCGGTGCACGACGCGCGCGTTCCGGCCCGCTCCCGCGGGCGACAGCTCCACGACCTCGACGGCGGCCGTCCGGAGCGCGTCGAGATCGAGCTCGCGCCCCTCGTGGCCGACCCCGACGAGAACGACCCCGTCGCGCAGGTGCGCGAAGTGCTGCGCCGCGACGACGTGGCGCGCGCCGGTGGCGAGGAACACGACGTCGGACGCCTCGAGCAGGCCGGGCAGGTCGGCGACGCGATGACCGCGGAGGATGGCATCGAGCCGGCGGAACGGGTCGAGATCGGCGACCACCACCTGCGCGCCGAGGCCGCGCAGGGTGTCGGCGGTGCCCTGTCCGCACGGGCCGTATCCGACGACGCCGATGCGCGCGCCGGGCACCATGAGGTTCGTCGCGTTCATGAACCCCTGCACGACGCTCTGCCCGACGCCGAACTCGTTCTCGACCAGCAGCTTGAGGCGGCTGTCGTTGATCACGATCACCGGGAAGTCCGGGGCCGCCGGCAGGCTCCGGATGCGGAGGCCGCCCGTCGTCGTCTCCTCGGCGGCGCCGCGGAACCGCGGCGACCGCGGCGCTCCCGCAGCGAGGCGGGCGATCAGGTCGCCGCCGTTGTCGAGCACGAGGTCCGGCTCGGCGTCCAGGATCGCGTCGAGGTGGCGGTCGCGGTCGACCGCGGTGTCGTCCGGGCCGCCGAGCACCTCCACGCCGGCGGCGCGGAGCGCGTCGACGGTGGACGGCTGCGTGGTGCCGAGGTTGCCCGTGATGGCGACGCGGGCGCCGGCCTCGACGAGCCAGCGGCACAGCACGGCGGTCTTCGGCTCGACATGGATGGTGACGCCGAGGTGCAGGCCGTCGAACGCGGCGCCGACCTCGGCGAAGGTCTCGGCCAGCAGCGGCATGTGCCGCGCGGCCCAGTCGATGGTGGGATGCCCGGTGGCGGGCAGGACGGTGGTCATGGCGATGCTCCGATGGGTCGGCTCTGAGTCGGGCTGCGCGGGCAGGGGTGCGGGCGCGCGTGCGGGATCAGAGCCGGGTCACGGATGCAGCTCGCGGCGCGACTCGTCGGCGCCGTAGAGCGGGACGCGCCGCGGCGACGCGGTCGCGCCGAGCGGCGCTCCGGCGGTCGCGGCGGTCTCGTCCATGCGGCGAGGATAGCGCCGCCCGCGGCCCCGCGGGCCAGGGCGGCCGGAGGGCGACTCAGGCGCCCGTCGGCGCCGCGAACGGCGCCGACAGCTCCCGGAACAGCGCCTCCGCCGCGACGGCCCGCTCGCACCAGGCCTCGATGCCCCGCACGACCGGACGGCGGTCCTCGCCCTCGCCGCGCCAGTCCACGTGCTCCGGTGCGATCCGGTGCGGCTCGGTCCGGCGGATCGCGTCTGCGACCACCGTGTAGGCGCCGCTGTCCTCGAGGCTCGACAGCAGCGGCGTGCCGGACGCCCGGTGCTCGAGCAGGTCCTCGAGCAGGTCGGTGCGCCCGGTGCGGCGGCTGCCCCCGGCGGACTCGAGCACGTCGTCCGTATAGGCGAGCCGGGCGTCGCCGTGCTCGCCGCGCAGCCGGATGCTCGGCGTCGCGTCCGCCTCGGCGCAGAGCGTCAGCGCCGCGGTGACCGGGATGCCGGACGTCGTCGCGATCCGGATCGCGCTCGTGTCGTCCGACTCGATGTCGTTCGCCCGGTGCAGGTCGAGGTCGACGCGCTCGACGTGCTCCACCCGGGTCGCGTGCACGATGCGGAGGGCGGTGGCGATCGCGTGGGCGAGCGGGTTCGTCGCGACGCCGTCGACCACGTCGACGCCGTCGAGGGTGCGGCGGCCCGCCCAGCGCGCGCGGTCCCAGTACGACCGGCGCCGCGTCCAGGTGCCGATCGCGCCGACCGCCGTCAGCGCGCCGAGCCCGAGCGCATCCGCGTCGAGGTCGCGGAGGGCGTGCGACCCGAGGCTCTGGAAGCCCACCTGCACGGCCGCGCCGGTGCGTGCGGCGGCGGCCGTCAGCGCCGCGTGGTGATCGAGCCGCACCACCGGCGGCTTCTCGAGGTACAGGTCGATGCCGCGGCCGAGCACCTCGAGCGCGACCGGGAAGTGCGTGTGCAGGGGCGTCGCGACGATCACGATGTCGAGCTCGGCGCCGCCGTCGAGCAGCGCGTCCGCATCCGGCAGCACGAGCGCGTCGTCGGGCACGTCGCCCGGCTCGGGCGGACGCGGATCGGCGACCGCGACCAGGCGCACGCGGTCGCCGAGCCGGCGCAGGTTCTCGCGGTGCACGGCGCCGAAGCCGTGCACCCCGCTCAAGCCGATCCGGACGGGGGAGCCCACAGCGGTCACCCGATCCGCAGCTCCGCGACCGGCAGGCCCTCGGCGTGCAGCCGCACCAGCGCGGATCCGGCGTCCGATCCCGGCCGCACGAACACGACGATCCGGCCGCCGAGGGTGCGGCGCTCGGGCGCGGAGTAGGCCGTGACGTCGCCGAGGTCGCCGTTCTCCAGTCCGAGCAGCTCGCCGCCGTCGACCTCGACGCGCACCAGGCGGTCGTCGAGCGCGGGCCGGCCGTCGGCGTCGCGGAGCGCGCCCTCGAGCTGCAGGACGCGCCCGAGCTGGATGCCGGCCGCCGTGCTCCGCTCGACGGCCTCCGCCGACGGCGCCCAGGCCGCGACGTCGAGGCGGGCGGCGGCGCCCGACGGGTGCAGCTCGTCGCGGGCGACGATCTCCCCGTCGCGGAGCGCCTCGGCGACGAGCGCCGCGGCGCCCGGCGTGACGACCGCCGACCACCATCCGCGCTCCTCGTCGCGGGCGATCGGCACCTCGACGCCGCCGGCCGTCAGCCGCACGTCGTCGCCGGTGCTGAAGCAGAGCACCTCGCGCGGGTCGTCGCCGGCCCAGTCGCGGGTCGCGGTGCGGGCGCGGAGGCCGGGCTCGGCGCCGGCCTCGTGCGGACGGGTGACGAGGTGCACCATCGGCGCCGTCGTCCACCAGCTGCGGCGGAGGTGCGCGGCCGGCTTCTCGAAGCCGGCCAGGTCGAGCACGCCCGCGCCGGAGCCGTGCACCGGCCAGCCCCGCGCCTCGCCGAGGTAGTCGATGCCGGTCCAGAGGAACTGGCCGGCGACGGCGTCGTGGTCGAGCACCGCGCGCCAGGCGGCGAAGTGGTGCCCGGTCTCGCTGCCGAGGAACGGCTGCCGCGGGAACCGCGCGTGGTCGGCCTCGTAGAGGTGCTCCTTGTAGTTGTAGCCGATGACGTCGAGGTCATCGAGCAGACCCGTGCGGCTCGACAGCTCGGGGAAGGCCGCCGCGAGCGTCACCGGCCGGGTCGGGTCGGCGCGTCGGGCGATGGCCGCGAGGCGCCGCGCGATCGTCGCGAGTCGGCGCACATCCGGCCGGTTCGGGTCGTAGACGCGCTCCTCGGCGGGCTTGTTCGCGTCGTTGTTGCCCGTCATCTCCTCGAACAGCGGGCTCGCGTACGGGTCGTTCGGGTAGTCGACCTCGTTGCCGATGCTCCAGGCGACGATCGAGGGGTGCAGCCGGTGGGCGTCGATCATGTCGACGAGGTCGCGCTCGTGCCATTCGGGGAAGTGCGCCGCCGGACCCTCGAGCTTCGGCGGGTACACGTTGTGCCCCTGCCACCACTTGTTCTTCGGGTTCTCCCACTCGTCGAACGCCTCGTCGATCACGAAGAAGCCGAGGGCGTCGCAGAGCGCGTACAGCTCCGGCGCGTGCGGGTTGTGCGCCATGCGGATCGCGTTGGCGCCGAGGTCGCGCAGGGCCAGCAGGCGGCGCAGCCAGACCTCCGGCGGCACGGCGACGCCGAACGGCCCCGCGTCCTCGTGAAGGCAGACGCCCTTGAGCACCCGCGGCTCGCCGTTGATCGAGAAGCCGGCGTCGGGGTCGAACCGGAACGTGCGGATGCCGACCGTCTGCTCGTCGTCGGCGCGATGCGCCGCGTCCTCGCCGTCCCACTCGATCGCGGTCGACAGCCGGTAGAGGCTCGGGGTCGTGTCCGACCAGAGCTGCGGACGCGCCACGCGCGCGACGACCTCGTGCACGACCGAGCCGTGCGCGGGCAGCTCGACCGTGGACGACTCGACGTGCGGGGCCGCGTCGCCGGCGGCCGGGCGCAGCTCGTGGCGCACGCGAGCGGCGACCGCGGCGTCCGTCGTGTTCTCGAGCGTCTGCACGATCCGCACCTCGGCGAGCGCGGCGTCCGCGGCGACGGTGACGAGGTCGGTGCCGAGGTCGGCGATCCGTACCGGCTCGAGCACCTGCAGCTCGACCCCGCGCGTGATGCCGCTGCCGTTGTACCAGCGCGAGTCGGCGAGCTCGGTGCGATCCACCCGCACGGCGACGACGAGGTCGTCGTCGGGCGCGTAGTCGAGCAGCTCGGTGAGGTCGAACGAGGAGCGCGCCCAGCCGGACGGGCGGCCGCCGAGGTGGTAGCCGTTCACCCAGACCCGGGCGTGCTTGTAGACGCCGTGGAACACGAGCCGGAGCTGCTGGCCCGGCGTCAGGCGGGGCAGCGGCACGTGGGCCCGGTACCAGCCGATCCCGCCGGGGAGGTACCCGGTGCCGCTCGACGCGGCCTGGGAGAACGGGAGGCCGACGCTCCAGTCGTGCGGCACGGTCACCGCCTGCCAGCCGGCGTCGTCGAAGCCCTTCGCCGCGGCGGCGAGGTGATTGCCGGCCGAGTCGTCCGGGAGGACGGAGCCGTCGGCGAGCGCGAACGCCCAGTCGGAGAGGGGAATCGAGTGCATGGCGGGGCGGCTCCGGGTCGTCGTCGAACGGGCGTCATCGAGCGGATCGCGACCGGCGCGGCATCGCGTCGATCAGCGCCGACGATCGCCCGTCGAGCCTGGCACATCCGCACCGCGCAAGCCGGAACGCCGGCACCGGGATGCCCGGCCCCGTCGAGGCTTTCTGACCGGAACCTGAGCGCGAGGTAACGAATCGATCACGGGGCCACCCATTCCGGGGTCGCGACCGAACCCATTCCACAGCCGGAATTCGTCCACAGAAAGTTCCGGAGAACTCGACCAAAGGATCGACCATGACCTCCATCTTCCGCACCAGCTTCGCCAAGGGCGGCCTCGCTGTCGTGGCCGTCGGCGCCCTCGCCTTCTCCCTCGCCGCCTGCTCGCCGACGAGCGACAGCAGCTCCTCGCCCTCGAAGGAGACCAGCAAGTCCAGCGAGGCCAAGCCGAAGCCGGTCGTCTCGCTGCCGGACCTGTCCAAGGGCGTCGACACCGAGGTGACCGTCGATCAGGGCTTCGTCGACGCGATCACGAGCCTCGGCCTCACCCCGGGCACCGTGGGCACCGCCACCTTCACGAACGGCGTGTTCTCGTTCCCGATCACCGGCGGCAACGTCGACTACTACGACCCGGAGCAGTCCTACCGCCCGTACGTGCAGGGTGAGATCGACCACGACGGCTCGGGCATCAGCCTGACCGGCGGCGGCAAGGTCGTCGAGCTGACCGACTTCAAGATCAACCCCGGCACCTCGGAGCTCCACGGCAAGGTCACGGTCGACGGCACCGTCGCCGCTGAGGACGCCTTCCTCTTCGACCTCCACGGAGGCACCCTGAAGCCGCTCCAGACCGAGGGCGACAACGGCATCCTCGAGGGCACCACGGTGCACATCTCGTCCGACGCCGCCGGCCTCCTGAACCAGACGTTCGGCACCGACAAGGTCCCGTCCGAGCTGCTCGTGGGCGTCGCGAAGATCACCGTCGCCACCAAGTGATCACGTCGGACCGTGCGGGTTCGCCCGCCCGGTCCGCAGAGAGACCCGTCGCACGTCAGTGCGGCGGGTCTCCGTCGTTCCCGCACCCGGCACGCACCGAGAGGAGACGCCGATGAGATCCCGATCCGAGAGCCCGCGCGATCTGCTCGGCGCCTGGGCGCTGGACGCCGTCTCCGACGAGGAGCAGCTCGAGGTGGAGCTCTACCTGCTCTCCGACGAGGACGCGCGCGCGGAGGCGATCGAGCTCTGCGACACCGCCGCCGAGCTCGGCGCGGCGGTCGCGCCGCAGTGGCCCTCCGCCGGCCTCCGGCTCCGCGTCACCGCGGCGATCGCGGCGCCGACGGTGTCGCCGACATCGCTGCCGCCGACCTCGGTGCCGGCGCATATGCCGCGACTGGAATCGCGAGGGCGGCACGTGCGACCGCGCCTGAGCCGTCGGCGGATGACGACCCGGCTCCGCCGTCTCGCGGCGGGCGCCGCAGTCGTCGCCTCGGCCGTCACGGCGCTCGCGATCGGGCTGCCCGTCCTCGCCCAGGGCGGCGCGGACACGTCGTCGGTCCCGGTCTCGGCCTCACAGCTCCGTGACGCCCCCGACGCGAGGACCGCACGGAGCGCGGTCGACGGCGGAGGCCGCGCGGAGCTCGTGTGGTCGGCATCCGACCGGCGCTCCGCCTTCAGCCTCGACGGCGTGCCGGCACCGGATGCCGGATCGGTCTACCAGCTCTGGTACGTCGGCGCCGACGGCGTGGTCGTCTCGGCGGGCACGATGGATCCCGCCTCGTCGTCACCGGCTGCGCTCCTCACCGGCCGCTACCGCGCCGGGGACACGATCGCCATGAGCGTCGAGCCGGCCGGCGGATCCCCGGCGCCCACGACGGTGCCGATCGTGGAGATCCGCACCGCCTGATGATCGCGGCTATCGCCGCATCTGCGTGCGTAGAGTGGCTACTGTGACGCAGGTGCGGGTTCGGGACGCGGCAGGACTGCTCGGCGTGAGCGACGACACGATCCGCCGCTGGGTGGAGTCGGGGTCGCTGACCGGCCAGAAGGACGCCGCCGGCCGCATCGTCGTCGACACCATCGAGCTGGCGGAGCTGGCCCGGTCCACGGCGAACCCGCCGGACGATCCGTCCTCCGTCGCGCGCTCCGCCCGCAACCGCTTCGTCGGGATCGTGACCGCCGTCACGGCCGACACCGTCATGGCCCAGGTCGAGATGCAGTGCGGGCCCTTCCGCGTCGTGTCGCTCATGAGCTCGGAGGCGGTGCGCGAGCTCGGACTCGAGGTCGGCGCCGTCGCCGTCGCCGTCGTGAAGGCCACCATGGTCATCGTCGAGACCCCGCAGATCCGGAGCGCCACGTGACCGCCACCCGCACGATCCGGGCGGCGGCGCTCGCCGCCGTCGTCGCGACCACGACCCTGCTCGCCGGATGCTCCGCGCCAGATGCCGCGCCGACCACGTCGCCCCCGCCGTCGTCGGCGGCACCGCTGACCGGCACGGTGACGGTCTTCGCCGCGGCCTCGCTGACCGCGACGTTCACCGAGATCGCCGCCGAGTTCGAGAGGGCGAATCCCGGCGTGACCGTGCAGACCTCCTTCGGCGGGTCGGCCATCCTCGAGACGCAGCTCGAGCAGGGGGCCCCGGCCGACGTCCTGGCCACCGCGGACCAGGCGACGATGACGAAGGCCGTCGACGCCGGGCTGGTGAGCGGCACGCCGGTCGACTTCGCGTCGAACACGCTGGAGATCGCCGTGCCGCCGGACAACCCGGCCGGCATCCGCGACTTCGCCGACCTGGCGAAGCCGGGCGTCCGGCTCGTGATCTGCCAGGTGGCCCAGCCCTGCGGTGCGGCGACCGCGGCGATGGCGAAGGCCACGAAGGTGACGCTCGCACCGGTCTCCGAGCAGCCGTCGGTGTCGGCCGTGCTCACCCAGGTCACGACCGGGCAGGCGGATGCCGGCCTGGTGTACCGCACGGACGTGAAGGGCGCCGGCGCGACCGTGAAGGGCATCGAGTTCGACGAGTCCGACCAGGTCGTGAACACCTACCCGATCGGTGCGCTCGCCGACTCCGGCAACGCGGATGCCGCCCGTGCCTTCGTGGCGTTCGTCACGGCGAAGGCCGGCCGCGCGATCCTCACGGACGCCGGCTTCGGCTCCCCGTGATCGGATGAGCGGCGGGGATGCCCGAGGGGCGCTGCCCGCCTGGGCGATCGCCGTCGCCGCGGTCGGCGCGCTCACCGTCGTGCTCCCGCTCGCGGGTCTGCTCACGCACGTCGACTGGAGCGGCTTCCTCGGGCTGGTGACGGCGCCCGGGTCGATCCAGGCGCTGCGGCTCAGCCTCGTCACCTCCGCGACCGCGACCGCGGCGTGCCTGGTGCTCGGCATCCCGCTCGCACTCACGCTCGCGCGGACGCGGTTCCGCGGCCGCTCCGTCGTGCGGGCGCTGGTGCTGCTGCCGCTCGTACTGCCCCCGGTCGTCGGCGGCATCGCACTGCTGTACACCTACGGACGGCGCGGGCTGCTCGGGCCGGCGCTCGAGGCCGCCGGCATCCAGGTGGGGTTCTCGACGGCCGCCGTCGTGCTCGCGCAGACCTTCGTGGCGCTGCCCTTCCTCGTGCTCAGCGTCGAGGGCGCCGCGCGCACGGCCGGCACGGGCTACGAGGCGATCGCGGCGACGCTCGGCGCCTCGCCGACCCGGGTGCTGCTGCGAGTGACCCTGCCGACGCTGCGGCCGGCGGTGATCTCGGGCGCGATCCTCGCGTTCGCCCGCGCGCTCGGCGAGTTCGGCGCGACGATCACGTTCGCCGGCAGCCTCCCGGGCACGACCCAGACGCTCCCGCTCGAGCTGTACTTCCAGCTCACGACCTCGCCGGCCGCGGCCGTGTCGCTGTCGCTGCTGCTCGTCGCCGTGTCGCTCGTCATCGTGGCGGTCGCGTACCGCCGCTCCGCCGCGGATCCCGGAGGCGGCTGATGCTGCGGCTCGACGCACGGCTCGCCGATCGGCACCTCGACGTCGTCATCGAGGCCGCCGACGCGTCGACGACCGCGGTGGTCGGCGCGAACGGCGCCGGCAAGTCGAGCGTGCTGGCCCTCATCGCGGGGCTGCTCCGCGCCGACTCCGGGCGGGCGAGCGTCGACGGCCGCGCCGTGTTCGGCGACGGGGTCTGGGTGCCGGCGCACCGGCGCGGCGTCGCGATGCTGACGCAGCGTCCCGGGCTGTTCCCGCATCTGCGGGTGATCGACAACGTCGCCTTCGCGCCGCGGAGCCGCGGGGTGCGCCGGGCCGAGGCGGCCGAGATCGCCCGGCACTGGCTGGCCGAGGTCGACGCCGCGGACCTCGCGCTTCGACCGGCGACCGCGCTGTCGGGCGGGCAGGCGCAGCGGGTCGCCCTGGCGCGCTCCCTCGCGGCGGATCCGCGGCTGCTGCTGCTCGACGAGCCGCTTGCGGCGCTCGACGCGCGCGCGGCGTCCGAGATCCGGTCGATGCTGCGCCGGGTGCTCGACGGGCGCACCGCGCTCCTCGTGTCGCACGACCCCGTCGACGTCGCCGCGCTGGCGGATCGGGTGGTCGTGCTCGAGGGCGGCCGCGTGGCCGAGGAGGGGCCGACCCGCGAGGTGCTCGGGCGGCCCCGGAGCCGCTTCGGGGCCGAGCTCATGGACCTGAACCGGGTCGAGGGGGTCCTCGAGTCGGGCGGGCTCCGACTGCCCGGCGGAGGACTGCTGCCGGTCGATCGTCCGGCGGATGCGCCGCGCCCCGGCGAGCCGGCCACCGCGACCGTGGCGCCCGGACTCGTCGAGGTCGTCGGCGCCGGCGAGCCGGGCGACCTGCCCGCGGTCGTCACCGAGCTCGAGTCGCGCGGGTCGATGCTGCGCGTGCGCACGACCGTGCTGTCGGCGGACGTGCCGCTCGATCGCGCCGCGGACACCGGCCTCCGGCCGGGCGCGCCCGTGCGGCTCCGGGTGGCGGCGTCGTCGGTGCGGCTCGGGCGCCGCTAGCGGCGAGGTCAGCGCGCGGACGGGTCGGCTGGGAGCGGCCGGGTCAGCCGAGCGCGTTCGGGCCGCGCGAGTACTCCACGACGTTGACGTCGCCGTACTGGCGCGTGGGGCCGGCGACCCAGCCGATCGAGGCCATCGACCGGGCCGTCGAGCCGGTGCGGTCGCGCTTGATGCTCGTGATGAGGAGCACGGTGCCGGGGCGGTCGTCGATGATCCGGGGCAGGCTGTCGGCGAGCGGGGCGTGCGTCTCCCAGAGCCCGTCGGTCTCGGCGGGGGGCTTCAGCAGGGTGACGTCGAGCGTGCCCGCGAACGCCTCCGGGTACGCGTAGGCGATGGTCCGCGTGGTGGCGACCCGGTGGTAGCGGAGCGGGCCGTAGATGACGGCGACGCCCTCCGGGTGCTCCGCGACCTCGTCGGCGACGACGTCGGCCACGGTCGACCATGTGGAGCCCTGCTTCGCGGCGGGCCGGCGCTCCTCCAGCAGCTGCGGGGCGCTCAGCGCGACGAGCGCCGCGAGCGCGACGATGCGGATCGGGCGGGTGATGCGCCCGCTCAGGGCCACCGCGATGGCCGCGGCGGCGAACGGCGTGCACATCGCCAGGTACCGCGGCGAGTAGAGCGGCAGGTACACGGCGGTCGCGAGCAGCAGCGCCGCGGTCGGCACCACCACGGTGCTCACGACGAGCGGGCCGGCGACGTCGCGGCGGACGAGCAGCCGGACGACGCCGACCGCGATGAGGATCCAGGCGACGACCGCGAACGGCGCGGAGCCGCCGAACCACTGCGTCGACAGGACCCCCTTGACCGTGCCGCTGCCGAGCTCGTGGATCCAGCTGACCTGGCCGCTCTGGCTGACGACCTCGAGGAAGAACGGGAGGATCGCCGCACCCGCCGCGCCGGTCGCGATCGACCACCGCAGCAGCACGCGTCGGCGCACCGTGCCGCGCGCGACGCCGATGAGCAGCCCGAGCAGCTGCGCCGCCACCACGAGCAGCAGGTACGCGAAGACCAGCGCGGCGAGGAGCACGACGGCCGAATGGACGATCCACCAGCGACGCCCCGGATCCGCGACGGCCCGCAGCAGCACCATGGTCAGCACGACGGCGAGCAGCGCAGAGATCGCGAACGACCGGCCCTCGCCGCCCATCCACTGCACGCGGGGCAGGAGCGCGAAGACGACGCCCGCGACGACCCCGGTCGGGAGACCGCGGACGCGGGCCACCAGGCGGACCAGCAGCGCCGCCGTGACGCCGACCGCGACCGCGCTCGGGAACCGGAGCGCGAAGGGGGAATAGCCGACGACCGAGAACCAGCCGTGCATGGCGAGGTAGTAGAGCGCGTGCACCGCGTCGATGTGCTGCACCTCGGCGGCGAGCGCCGCCACGGATCGGCGAGCGGAGACGATCGTCGCCGCCTCGTCGAACCAGACGGACGGGATCCAGCTGCCGCCGACGACGAGCAGGAACGCGGCGACCCCGGTCGCCGTGGCGGCGCCGCGGGTGCCGAGACGGAACGGCGCGCGCGGCGGCCGGGCGGAGCGCGGTCGCTCGATCGGGCGGCGCTCGGCGGCAGGTCGCTCGATGACGGGCATGGAGTCGGCGGCGGCTGCGGCGGAGGCGGAGTCGACGGCTGTGGTGCTGATCTCGATCACTCCCTGTCGTCCTCAGTCTCGCTCACGTGCGAGGCCGGGCCCGCCCCGGTGCGCGCACGGGGTCCGATTCCCGGCGTCCCGTCAGCGACCCCGCGATCGTCTTCATGGTTCCATTGGCTTTCGAGAGCAACACGATCGGTCGCTCGCGAGGTGACATCAGGGAGTTCGCACCCGTCTCCGCTGTCGACGGGGCCGTGATCATTCCGTGACATTCCGGTCGAGGGATGCGAGAGGAGCGCGATGGACGCCGAGGCCGCACGCCGCGCGCGATCCGCCCGCACCGCGGCGCTGCCCGGGATGACGGAGCCGGCGCTCGCGGGGCTCCGTCGAGCACGGGTGCTCGTGGTCGGCGCCGGCGGGCTCGGCTCGCCCGTGCTCCAGTACCTCGCGGCCACCGGGATCGGCGCCATCGGCATCGTCGACGACGACGTGGTCGACGCCTCCAACCTCCAGCGGCAGGTCATCCACGGCGTCGCGGAGATCGGGGAGCCGAAGGTCGAGAGCGCGGCCCGCGCCATCCGCCGGCTGGACCCGGACGTCGCCATCGAGGCGCTCGCCCGGCGCCTGGAGCCGGCGGACGCGCTCGAGACCCTCGCCGGCTGGGACGTCGTCGTCGACGCGAGCGACAACCTCCCCACCCGCTACCTCGTCAGCGACGCGGCCGCGCTGCTCGGGCTGCCGGTCGTCTGGGGATCGGTGCTGCGATACGAGGGGCAGGTCAGCGTCTTCTGGAGCGCGGCGCCCGGCGGCGGCATCGACTACCGCGACCTCCACCCCGCGGCGCCGGACCCGCGCGAGGTGCTCGACTGCAGCGAGGCCGGCGTGCTGGGGCCGCTGTGCGGCACGATCGGCGCGGCGATGGCCACGGAGGTCGTCAAGCTGCTGACCGGCGTCGGCGCACCCCTGCTCGGGCGGGTGCTGCACCATGACGCGCTCGCCGGCACCTGGGAGGAGATCCCGATCCGGCGCGCGCCGTCGCGCCGGCCGGTGACCGCGCTCGCCGACTACGCCGCGTTCTGCGGCATCCCGGTGCCGTCCGACGCGGTGCCGTCCGACGCGGTGCCGTCCGACGCGGCGCCCGACGAGGCGGCCTCCCTCGCCGAGGCGCGCGGCCGCACGCCGGTCGACGTGCGGACCCGCGCCGAGCGCGACGCCGGACACCTGCCGGACGACCGCTGGGTCCCGCTCGAGGAGCTGCTCGCCGACCCGGCCGCCGCCGGCAAGGGCCCGCTGCTCGTCTACTGCGCGTCCGGGGTCCGGTCGGCGCGGGCCGCCGCGGCGCTGCGCGACGCGGGGATCGACGCGGTGTCGCTGCGCGGCGGCTGGGGCGCGTCAGCCGCCGGCGAACGGCGGCAGGACGTCGACGCGCACGGCGCCGTCCGGAACTGACGTCGCGGCATCGGCGACGGCGACCCCGTCGACGAGGAACGTGCAGGCGCCGAGCACCCGGCGGCCCGCGGCATCCGGGGCGAGGCGATCGAGGAGGTCGGCGAGCGTCGACCCCCCACCGAGCTCGACCGTCGTCGCGCGCGCGCCGACGGCCTCACGGGCGGCCGCGAACAGCCGGACCTCGACAGTGGGCACCTCAGCCGCCGATCGCGCTCATGGGACGGGATGCGAGCGCGATCCCGTCGCCGTCGAGCCCGTGGCCGGCCGGCTTGGCCCACATCGCGCCGCGCCAGAGCCGGGCGATCTCCGCGTCGTCCGCGCCGCCGCGGAGCGCCGCGCGCAGGTCGGTCTCGGTCGTCGAGAAGAGGCAGCTGCGCACGGCGCCGTCGGCGGTGACCCGGGTGCGGCGGCAGTCGGCGCAGAACGGCTCGGTGATCGAGGCGATGACGCCGACCGTGCCCTCGGCGCCGTCGCGGCGGGACCGCACCCGGAACAGCTGGGCGGGCGCGCCGGCCCGCGGCTCGTCGTCGGGCGTCAGCTCGAACTCCTCGTCGAGCGACGCGCGGATCTCCGCGGCCGTCACCATCTCGTCGCGATCCCAGGCGTGATCCGGGTCGAGCGGCATCTGCTCGATGAAGCGGAGCCGGTGCCCGCCCGCGAGCGCCCAGCGGAGCAGATCGGCGGCCTCGTCGTCGTTGACCCCGCGGAGGAGCACGGCGTTGATCTTGACCGGTCCGAGGCCGGCGCGCGCCGCGGCGTCGATCCCGTCGAGCGCGCGCTGCAGGAAGGGGCGGCGGGTGACCTCGAGGAAGGTGGCCGCGTGGAGCGAGTCCAGCGAGACGTTGACGCGGTCGAGTCCGGCCCGGCGGAGCGCCTCCGCCCGCGACGCGAGGCCGATCGCGTTCGTGGTCAGCGCGAGCTCGGGTCGGGGCTCCAGTGCGGCGCAGCGCGCGACGATGTCGACCAGGTCGGACCGGAGCAGCGGCTCGCCGCCGGTGAACCGCACCGAGCGGACGCCGAGCTCGCGCACCGCGATCCCGACGAGCCGCGCGACCTCGTCCGCGTCGAGCACCTCGTCGCGCGGGAGCACGTCGAGGCCCTCCGCCGGCATGCAGTAGCGGCAGCGCAGGTTGCAGCGGTCGGTGAGCGAGACCCGGAGGTCGTCGGCGACGCGCCCGTGCGCGTCGAGGAGTGCCGCGCTCATGATCCGAGGGTAGGCGACGTCTCCCGGACGGCGCTGGGGCGCCGCCAGGGGCGCCGGAGCTCCGCCGCGGCCCGTCCGGCCGCCCCCGGACCGGAGCGGCGGAGGGACACGACGACGATGAGCAGGATCGCCAGCAGCTCGGCCACGAGCAGCACGCCGGGCCGCGGCACGAGCTGCCGCGCGCTCAGCGCGAGGCCGACCGCGAGCCACTCCCAGCGGCCGGACATCGCGATCATCGGCACGAGCAGCAGGGCGTACCAGGGGTAGCGCGGCGAGACGATGAGCAGCGTCGCGCCGATCATGACGGTCTGCGCGACCCACGGATCGTCGGGATCGACCTTGCGCCAGACCAGGACCGCGCAGATCGCGAGCAGCACCGCCGCGACGACGAAGGCGGCGCGTCCGGGGGCGAGCGGGCTGATGAGGGCGAACCTCGAGCCGTCGTCGTAGCCCTCCTCGGTGAGGTAGCCGGGGAGGTAGCCGAGCACGCCGATCCCGCTGGCCAGCACGTACGGCACGTAGAGCAGCAGGAACACGCCGACCGCGACGAGCACCGTGCGCACCGGCCGCCGGGCGAGCAGCGCGGGCGCGCCGATGACCGGGATGAGCTTGGCCGACATCGCCAGGCCGAGCAGCGCGCCGCCGCGGCCCGCCCGCCCGGAGGCCGCGAGCAGCGTCGCGCCGAGGAGAGCCGCGGCGCCGATCGCGTCGACGTGCGAGTTGGTGATCGCCTCGCTCGCGACGAGCGGGCACCAGGCCCAGAGGGCCGCCCACCGGGGGTCGCGCCCGCGCCGGGTCAGCGCGCGCACGAGGGCGACGGTCGTGCCCACGACCACGAGGAGCCCGAGCAGCTGCAGCGGCCAGTACTCCGCTTCCGGTCCGACGACGAAGCGGACGGCGGCGAAGACCAGCTCGGCCGCCGGGGGGTAGATGGTGTGCACGGTGCCACGGTTCAGGGCGGTGCAGACGACGGCGCCCCCGTCACCGGGCTCGTGCGAGCGCTGGATCCGCTCGCCGGGGCAGCTCACGGTGCCGTCGGCGCTCGTCACCGGCGCCGGGAACAGCCAGTCCGGCCGCAGCGATTCGAGCGCCGGCGAGGTCGGCACGTCGCGGTACGGCGAGATGCCCGCGTTCTGCACGATGCCGTCCCAGGCATAGCGCGCCGAGTCGGTGCTCGTATTCGGCGGACCGGCCATCGCCGCGCCCCCGATGAGCACCGATCCGCCGATGACGAGCGCGATCGCGGCACGGGTCGGCACGCGCCGGAGCGCCAGGAACGCGGCCGCGAACAGCACCCAGGCGAGGGCGACGAGCAGCGGCAGCTCGGGCCGATGGGCGGAGGCCTCGTAGTACGGCAGCGCGACGACGGCCGTCCCCGTGACGAGGGCGATCGCGACCACCAGGGCGGCCGTCAGTGTCGTGCGCATGCGCTCATCCTCTCCGACCCGCCCGTTCGGCAGTCCGGCTCCGAACTCCTGTGCGGGGTCCATACTCGACAGGAGTTCGGAACCGACCGCGAGATCGAAACGAGTCCCATGCAGCGGCTTCTGCACGCACTGCGCACGACGCTGATCTCGCCGTCGCGCAATCCGCGGACCGCCGTCGTGATCGGGCGCCTCCTCGGCGCGGCCTTCGTGCTCTGCTTCGCGACGGGCCTGTACAGCCACTTCATCCAGGATCCGATCCCGGGGATGCGCTTCCTCGTCCGGCCGACGTGGCTCTACCAGCTGACCCAGGGCATCCACATCACGGCGGGCATCGCCTGCTTCCCGCTCATCTTCGCGAAGCTCTACAGCGTCTACCCGCTGCTGTTCCAGACCCCGCCGGTGCGCGGCGTGCTGCACCTGCTCGAGCGGGCCTCGATCGCGCTGTTCGTCGCGTCGGCGCTCGTCGAGATCACGATCGGCCAGCTCAACACGTACCAGTGGTACGCGCTCTTCCCGTTCCCGTTCCGGCAGACCCACTTCGCGCTCGCCTTCGTCGTGGTCGGGTCGCTCGCGATCCACATCGCCGTCAAGCTGCCGATCATCACGCGCTACTGGCGCCGTCGCGACGCCTACCTGCCGGATGGCGAGCCGCGTCCGCTCGAGGACGACGAGCACGACCCGACGCCGCTCGAGACCCCGATCCGCGGGCTCACCGGACGCGTGCTCGCGTGGATCGACGCCGCGCCGCCGCCGGACCGCCGCGTCAGCCGGCGCGGCTTCTTCACGGCGATCGGGGCTGCTGCCGTCGCCGTGGTCGGGCTCAACGTCGGGCAGTCGTTCCGGCCGCTCGACGCGCTCAACGTCTTCGCGCCCCGCAAGGCGGGCATCGGCCCGAACGCGCTGCCGGTGAACCGCACCGCCCATGCGGCGAAGGTGATCGAGAAGGCCATGGCGGCGGACTGGAAGCTCACCGTCAGCTCGCCGAGCCTCGTCCGCTCGTTCACCCGCGCCGAGCTGGAGGCGCTGCCGCAGTACGAGGTCGACCTGCCCATCGCGTGCGTGGAGGGCTGGAGCCAGACGGCGCACTGGAAGGGGCCGCGCCTCAAGGACCTCATGGACTCGGTCGGGGCGGATGCCGGCGCGATCGCGCGGGCCATCAGCCTGGAGGAGGGCAGCACCTACGCCCGCTCCGAGATGGAGCCGGAGTTCGTGCGCGACGACCTCACCCTCGTCGCGCTCGAGCTCGACGGCGCCGTGCTCGACATCGACCACGGCTACCCGGCCCGGCTGATCGCGCCCGCGCGACCCGGCGTGCTCCAGACCAAGTGGCTCAGCAGGATCGAGGCCGTCTGATGGCTGTCCGGCGCTGGCGCATCGCGCTGCTCGTCCTAGGGCTCGGGCTCCTCGTCCTCGGCGGCGTCGTGCTGCTGCAGGAGGTCAATCCGCGCCGCTACGTCGGCATCCTCACCTGGTTCGTCGGCGCCCTCGTCATCCACGACGGCATCATCGCGCCGGTCGCGTTCGGCGTGACGGTGCTGAGCCGGCGGCTGAGCACCCGAGTGCCGGCGGTCGTCCTCGCGCTCGTGCAGGGCGCGCTCGTCGTCGCGGGCATCGTGGTGCTGCTCGTCGTGCCGGAGGTCCTCAAGCAGCGCATCGGCACGCTGAGCTCGTCGATCCTGCCGCAGGACTACCGCCTGCACCTGATCGTGTTCCTCGTCGTCATCGCCGTGCTCACGGCGCTCGCGGCCGGGTTCTACCGGGTGCTGCTCACGAGGCGGCAGAACGCCCTGCCGCCGGCCGACCAGGCCTGAGCGGTCTCGAGGCCGCTGTCGGCGGCGTAGCGGGAGATCGTCGCCGTGCCCGCGTCCGCCCACGGGAACTCGGCGCTGCGCCGGCCCTCGCGGTCGGTGAGGCAGCCGGTGTAGTGCCGGTCCATGTCGTCGTCGGCATGCGCCTCGACCACGATCTCGCCGGCCGGGTCGATGAGCTCGGCGCAGCGGCGCAGCAGCCCGCGCACGTCGCCGCCGATGCCGATGTTGCCGTCGACGAGCAGCACGGTGCGCCAGGCGCCCTCGGAGGGCAGCGGATCGAAGACCGAGCGGCGCAGCACCGGCAGCCCGAGATTCCGGGCGCCCTCCACGGCCGCGGCGGACACGTCGATGCCCCAGGCCTGCAGGCCGAGATCGAGGGCGGCGCGCACCATCCGGCCCGGCCCGCAGCCGACGTCGAGCACCGGGCCCGACGCCTCCGCCAGCAGCGCGAGGTCGATGTCGTCGGCGGCGGCGCTCCAGCGCTGGAGGTCCAGCTCGCGGGAGTCGGCGCGCCCCCCGCCGAGCACCTCGTGGAGGAACAGCCGCGGTCGTCGGGTCGAGCGGAGGGCGCGGGCGTACGGCTCGCCGCCGCCCGCGCCGAAGTCCGCGGGCCACGGCACCAGGCCGCCTGCGATCGTCACGCCGTCCGCCTCTCGAGCAGTCCCATGCCGCGCATGGCCGCGGCCAGCACGCCGTTCGGGGCGATGGCGGCGACCTCGAGCGCGTCGTCGATCGTGTCGATGTCGGTGAGCGTGCCCAGGGTGCCGACGCCGAGGCCGAAGCCGCGGAGCCGCTCCAGCTGGCGCAGGCCGGTGTCCGACTGCGACATGGGCACGCCGCGCACGACGTCGCCGTCCGGCTCGCGCAGCGCGAGCGTCCACCATCCGCCGTCCGAGGCGAGGCCGATCCAGGCGTCGACGCCGTCGGGCCAGTCGCGGAACACCGGTGCGAGGTCGTGGGCCCGCAGCTGCGGGGTGTCCATGCCGACGAGCACCGCCGGTCCGTCGCACGCGTCGAAGACGGCGGCGATCCGCTCGTCGAGGCCGCCGTCGGCCTGGGCGATGACCTCGTAGTCGCGCGCCCGCGCCGGGGCGTCGGTGCCCTCCCACGCGAGGATGCGCCGCGTCGCGGGCACCTCCTCGAGCGCCGTCAGCGTGTCCGCGATGCAGGCGGCCGCGAGATCGGCGGCCTGCTCGAGGCTCAGCGGCGGGTGCAGCCGGGTCTTGGCGCGGCCGGGGAGCGGCTGCTTCGCGAGCAGGATGAGCGTGGTCATGCGGTCTCACCGCCGACGGCCGGCTCGAGGTCGAGCCGTCGGGCGTCGCTCCGCACGGCCGCGAGGAGGGCGGACATGTCGCGCACGGCGGTCACGGTGCCGCGGACGGTGCCGGTGACCTTCGACCGGCCGATCCGCGGCGAGTACGGGGCGTCGAGCTCGGTCAGGCGCCAGCCGGCCGCGGATGCGCGGAGCACCATCTCGAGCGGGTAGCCGCTCCGGCGGTCCTGCAGGTCGAGCGCGAGCAGCCCCTCGCGCCGCGCGGCCCGCATCGGCCCGAGGTCGTGCACCCGGTAGCCGGTGGCGCGCCGCATCAGGATCGCGAGCACGAGGTTGGCCACGCGCGCGTGGAACGGCCAGGCACCGCGGGAGGTCGGACGCCGGCGCCCGAGCACGAGGTCCGTGTCGCCGGCCTCGACCGGGGCGACGATGGCGGGCAGGTCGCGGGGATCCATCGACGCGTCGCCGTCGCAGAACGCCACGATCGGTGCCCCGGCGGCGAGCAGACCGGCGTGCGCGGCGGCGCCGAAGCCGCGGCGGTGCTCCGTCACGACGAGGGCGCCGTGGGCGGCCGCCACCTCGGCGCTGCCGTCGGTGGAGCCGTTGTCGACCACGATCGCGCGGTAGCCCTCCGGCATGCGGGAGAGGATCCACGGCAGGGCCGCGGCCTCGTTCAGACACGGGATCACCACATCGACTCGCACGGCCACCACCTCCTTACCCCTGATGAAGGTCATTCGGAGCACGACGCCGGTGCGGCGGGTCCCGATCGGGTCAGGATCGCATCCGCCGCGATCCGCCCTCCGGGCTCACGGGCGACCTCAAGGGGGCGGCGGCGAACTCGCGCATCCCATCCTCGAATCCGACCGCCGCCGACCAGCCCAGCTCGTGGCGGGCGCGCTCCGACGATGCGGTGATGTGGCGCACGTCGCCGAGCCGGTAGCGCCCGCTCACGACCGGCTCGCCGACGCCGCCCACCCGGGCGAGCACCGCGGCGACCTCGCCGATCGTGTGGACGATGCCGCTGCCGACATTGAAGGCGCGGACGCGGCGCTCGGGCTGCTCCGCGGTCCAGTCCAGCGCCGCGAGGTTGGCGCCGGCCACGTCGGCGACGTTGACGAAGTCGCGTCGCTGCCGGCCGTCCTCGAAGACCTCCGGCGCCTCGCCGCGCGCCACCGCCGACCGGAAGAGCGACGCGACGCCGGCGTACGGGGTGTTCTGCGGCATGCCGGGCCCGTAGACGTTGTGGTACCGCAGCTGGGCGACGACGCCCCCGGCGCTGAGCGCCCAGGCCGCGGCGAGGTGCTCCTGCGCGAGCTTCGTGGCGGCGTAGACGTTGCGCGGGTCGAGCCGCGCGTCCTCGTCGATCAGGCCGGGCTCGAGCGTGCGGCCCTCCGCGTCGAGGGGGTCGAACCGTCCCGCGTCGAGATCGGCGACCGTCCGCGGCTCGGGTCGGGCGGGGCCCGACGGGCCGATGTACGCGCCCTCGCCGTAGACGACCATCGAGCTGGCGAGCACGAGCCGCCGCACCCCGGTCGCCGCCATCGCGTCGAGCACCACGGCGGTGCCGAGGTCGTTGCTCGAGACGTAGTCGGGCGCATCCGTCATGTCGACGCCGAGGCCGACCTTGGCGGCCTGGTGCAGCACGCCGTCGACGCCGGCGAGCGCGCCGAGCACGGCATCCCGGTCGCGCACGTCCGCCTCGACGAGCTCGACGCCGGCCGGCACCGCGGGCGCGTCGCCGTGGACGTCGTCGCGCACCGAGTCGAGCACCACGACCTCGTCGCCGCGCGCGATCGCGGCCGAGGTGATGGCGGACCCGATGAAGCCGAGCCCGCCGGTGACGAGCAGCCTCACGCGAGCACCGGACGCGCGAGCACCTCGGCGACCGCCTCGGCGGGGATCGTCGGCAGCGGCTCGGGCTCGTCGGGCAGCGCCGCGACGATGGCGGCGATCGCCGCGACGATGCGGGGCTGCGCGTCGCGGAGACGGGCCAGCACGAGCTCGTGGCTCACCTCGTCGCCGGAGACCGCGTCGGCCGCGCCCGCGTCGGTGTCGGTCACGAACGAGAGGTTGACGGTCGCGATGCCGAGCTCGCCGGCGAGCGGCACCTCGGGGTACATGGTCATGTTCACGGTGTCGGCGCCCATCGACGCGAACCACCGCGACTCGGCCCGCGTCGAGAACCGCGGGCCCTGGATGACGACGACGGTGCCGTGCGGCGCCACCGTCTCGCCGGCCGCCTCGAGCGCGGCGACGGCGATCGCGCGCGTCGCGGGGTCGAACGGATCCGCCGCCGTGAGGTGCTGCACCGAGCCCTGATCGAAGAAGGTGTCGGCCCGCCCGGTGGTCCGGTCGATGAACTGGTCGGTGAGCAGCAGGGTGCCCGGCGGGTAGTCCGGCGAGATGCCGCCCACCGCGGAGCTCGACAGGATGACGCGGACCCCGAGGCTGGCGAGCGCCCAGATGTTCGCCCGGTAGCCGATGAGGTGCGGCGGCACGGAGTGCTCGGCGCCGTGCCGCGTGATGAAGGCGACCCGGCGGCCGCTCAGCGAGCCGACGGTCACCGCCACCCGCCCGTAGGGGGTCGCGACGTCGAGCTGCTCGGAGTCCCGCTCGGGGAACAGGCGGTACAGACCCGATCCTCCGATCACGCCGACTCGGATCGGATCTGGAGCCATGGGCCGATTCTGTCAGACGGGCCTCCGCCGGACGGGCGGCATGATGGGGGGATGCGCACCGCCGAGCAGCACGCCGCCCTCGTGGAGGCGCTGCTGGCTCCCCTCGCCGACCGCCGCCCCGAGCGGCTCGCCGTGCCGGACGCCGACGGCGGCGCCGCGCGCGTGCTCGCCGCGGACGTCGCGTCGCCGATCGACCTGCCCCCGTTCGCCAACTCGCAGATGGACGGCTACGCCGTCGACACGCGCGACCTCGCGGCGGACGCGGACCTCGTGGTCGCCCCGCGGATCACGGCGGGCTCGGCGCCCGGCGACCACCGCCGGGGGACGGCTTCGCCGATCATGACGGGCGCGCCGGTGCCGAGGGGCGCCGACGCCGTCGTCCCGATCGAGCGGGCCGTGCCCGACCGCTTCCCCGCCGAGGGCGCCGCGGCCTCCGTGCGGCTGCCGGCCTCGGCGCCCGTCGGCGAGTACGTGCGGGCGCGGGGCTCCGACATCGCGGCCGGCGACCTCCTCCTCCCCGCCGGGACGGTGCTGCGCGCAGCGCAGCTCGGTGCGCTCGCCGCGGCCGGGGTGACCGGCGTCGACGTGCGGCCGCGCATCCGCGTGCTCGTGCTGTCGACGGGCGACGAGCTCGCCCCGACCGGGTCCGACCTGCGTCCCGGCGCCGTGCACGACGCCAACTCCGTGAGCCTGGCGGCGGCGGTGCGGGAGGCCGGCGGCGAGGTCGCCGCGTCGGTCGCGGTCGCCGACGACCCCGCCGCGCTGCTCGACGTGCTGGAGCGGTTCGGACCCTCGACGGATGTCGTGGTGAGCACCGGCGGCGTGAGCAAGGGCGTGCGCGAGGTCGTGCGCGACGTGCTCGAGCCCCGCGGCGTCGAGTTCGTCTCGATCGCGATGCAGCCCGGCGGGCCGCAGGGCGCCGGGCTGCTCGAGCTCGACGGCCGGCGGCTGCCGGTCGTGGCCTTCCCCGGCAACCCGGTCAGCGCCCTCGTCTCGTTCGAGCTCTTCCTCCGGCCGGTGATCCGGCGGCTGCTCGGCCTGCCCGCCGAACGCCCGCGCGCGACCGCCCGGCTCGCGGCGCCGCTCGTCTCGCCGCCCGACAAGACGCAGGTGCGCCGCGGCCGGCTCGACGCGGACGGGCGGATCGTGCTCGTCGGCGGGCCGAGCTCGCACCTGCTGCACAGCTACGCGCTGTCGACCCATCTCGTGTTCGTGCCGCTCGGCGTCGCCGAGCTGCCCGCGGGCGCGGAGCTCGAGACCTGGAGGATCGATGTCTGAGTTCAGCCACCTGCGCGACGACGGGAGCGCCCGCATGGTCGACGTCGGCGCGAAGCCGAGCACGGACCGCCGCGCCACCGCGCAGGCAGTGGTCGTGACCCGGCCCGACGTCGTCGCCGCCGTGATGGAGGGGAGCGTGCCGAAGGGCGAGACGGTCGGCACCGCGCGGATCGCCGGGATCATGGCCGCGAAGCGCACGGCCGACCTCATCCCGCTCTGCCATCCGCTGCCGCTCTCGTCGGTGGAGATCGACGTCGCGCCCCGCGGCGCCGAGCTCGTCGTGACCGGGACGGTCGCCACGACGGCGAGCACCGGCGTCGAGATGGAGGCGCTGACCGCCGTCGCCGTCGCGGCGCTCACCGTCTACGACATGATCAAGGCCGTCGACCGGGAGGCCCGCGTCACCGATGTGCAGGTGCTGGCGAAGTCCGGCGGCCGGTCCGGCGACTGGACGCGCCCGTGACCCGGCGCGCCGTCGTCATCGTCGCGTCGACCCGCGCCGCCGCCGGGGAGGCCGAGGACACGACCGGACCGCGCATCGTCGACTGGGCGCGGGAGCGCGGGCTGGAGGCCGGGGCTCCGGTCGTGGTCGCCGACGGCCCGGCGGTCGGCGAGGCGCTGCGCACAGCGCTGGCGGGCCGGCCGGATCTCGTCGTCACGACGGGCGGCACCGGCATCGGACCGGCGGACGCCACCCCCGAGCAGACCGCGCCGCTCCTCGACATCGCCCTCCCCGGCATCGAGGAGGAGCTGCGCCGCCGCGGCGTCGCCGCCACCCCGACCGCCGTGCTGAGCCGCGGTCGCGCGGGCATCGCCGGGCGCACGCTCGTGGTCAACCTCCCGGGCTCGCCGGGCGGCGTGCGCGACGGACTCGACGTGCTCGCGGGCGTGCTCGACCACGCGCTCGACCAGCTCGCCGGCGGCGGGCATGGCTGACGCGGAGCACGCGAGCGTGCCCGACGCGGCGCCGACGGAGCCGGTGCCCACGGAGCCGGCGCCGACCGCGGCGGTCGTCGACGACCCCATCGATCCCGAGGCGCTCGCGACCGCGGTCCGGAGCGACGCCGACGGCGCCGTCGTCGAGTTCCGCGGGATCGTGCGGGACCACGACGGCGGACGACGGGTGACGGCACTCGAGTACGAGGCGCATCCGGATGCGGCGGCGACGCTGCTCGCGGTCGCCGCGGGCGTCGCCGCGCGGCATCCCGGCGTCCGCATCGCGGTCGTCCACCGCGTCGGCAGCCTGATCGTGGGCGACCTGGCGCTCGTCGCCGCGGTCGCCGCCCCGCATCGGGCGGAGGCCTTCGCCGCCTGCGCGGCGCTCATCGACGCGGTGAAGGCTGAGGTGCCGATCTGGAAGCGGCAGCACTTCGTCGACGGCGCGACGGAGTGGGTCGGCATCGACGACCGGCCGTGAGGCCGGGAGCGTCATGAGGCCGGAGACAGCGGAACCCCCGCGCGCGGCGGGGGCTCGGACCGTGGCTCCGACGGGCGTCGATCCCGTGACCTCACGATTTTCAGTCGTGCGCTCTACCAACTGAGCTACAGAGCCTCGGACGCCTCGCGGCATCCGGATGGAGAACGGCCCCTTTCCGAGAAAAGGGGCCGACATCCGCGACCCTGACGGGACTTGAACCCGCGACCTCCGCCGTGACAGGGCGGCACGCTAACCAACTGCGCTACAGGGCCTTGCATCTTCAATTGTGGATCGCTCGCCATCGCGGCCTCATCGTGACCCCAACGGGATTCGAACCCGTGCTGCCGCCGTGAAAGGGCGGTGTCCTAGGCCACTAAACGATGGGGCCGCAGCGCCGCGCCACAGCGGGCACAGCACGAGCAACCGAGGGTCAAGCATAGGTGCGGCCCGATCAAAACGCCAATCGGCGCCGTGACCCGGGTTCGGGGGCGTGCCGCGGATGAACCGGCCTGCCTACCATCGAGGGTCTAGGTTCAACCCGACGTCGAGGGTTCGGGCCCGCGGCATCGACCGATCCCGATCGTTCACACCCGCTAGGTAATCCGCAGGTGTGTGATTAGTGTGGTTGATGTTGTCAATGTGAATAGCGCGAAGAGGGCGCTGACGACGACCAGGGGAAACATGCAGGGGATCACCGGCCGGGGGGCGCGCGTCGGCATGCGCCGACGCGGCGTGGCCATCGCGGCCGCCATCGCCATGCTCTCCCTGCTGCCCGCCGTCGGCCTCACCGGGCAGCCGGATCGCGCGGACGCCGCGACGTATCCCACCTGGCCCGAGGTGCAGGCCGCCATCGCGAACGTCAACGCGAACGTCGCCCTGCAGAAGCAGGTGCAGGCCCAGATCGACGCGCTCGCCGCCGCCTCCGCCGCCGCGCAGGCCGACGCCGAGCAGAAGGGCATCGCCTACGGCGACGCCCAGGACCGCTACGACGAGCAGGACCAGATCGTGAAGGACCTGCAGGGGCAGGTCGACGCCGCGAAGGGCAAGGCGGATGCCGCCAAGGCCCAGGTCGACGGACTCCTGGCCGACATCGCCAAGCGCGGCAGCACCGACCTGACCTCCACGCTCGTCACGCACGGCGGCGACGCCGACGACCTGCTGTACCGCCTCGGCACCTCGTCGAAGCTCGCGGAGCAGACGAAGTCGCTCTACTCGACCGCGATCCAGCAGCAGCAGACGATCCAGAAGCTCACCGACCAGAACCAGCTGGCCAAGGAGGAGCGCGACCGCCGTCAGCAGGCGGCGCAGACGGCGTTCGAGGAGGCCCAGGCCGCCGCGGCCGCCGCGCAGGCCGCCGTCGACGCCGAGGCTCAGCACAAGGCCGAGCTCGAGGCCCAGCTCACCGCCCTCCAGCAGAAGCGCACCGACGTGCAGGCCGGCTACGAGGCCGGCGTCGCCGCCGCGCGTGCCGCTGCCGCCGCAGCGGCGGCAGCCGGGGGCGGATCCGGCGGCGCCGCCGGCGAGGTCAACCCGAACACCGGGTGGGGACGCCCGGCATCCGGCCCGATCACCTCCGGCTTCGGCATGCGCACCAACCCGGTCTCCGGCGTCTACAAGCTGCACACCGGCACCGACATCGCCGCCGGCTGCGGTGCTCCGATCTACGCGGCGCACAACGGCACCGTGATCTTCTCCGGCGTCTACAGCGACCTCGGCAACTTCATCGAGATCGCGAACGGCGACGGCACCGTCACCGGCTATGGCCACATCATGAACGGCGGACTGCTGGTCCGCGCGGGTCAGGCCGTGGCCGTCGGCAGCCAGATCGCGAAGGTCGGCGCCACCGGCGGCGCGACCGGCTGCCACCTGCACTACATGGTGCGCATCAACGGCAGCCTGACCGATCCGGTGCCGTTCATGCGCGGCAAGGGCATGCCGCTCTAAGCAGCGCGCTCGAAGCACGCGAAGGTTCTGGGGGGAGCCGAGATGGGCGGTCCGCACCGCTGATGACGACACGCAGACGTCCCTGGGGGGCGGCGGCTGCGCTGATCGCCATGACGACGCTCGCGTCGCTCGTGGTGCCGGCGAGCGCGCTCGCGGCACCCGACTACCCGACCTGGGCCGAGGTGCAGGCGGCGATGGCCAGCGCCTCCGCCACGAAGGCCGAGGCCGAGCGGCTCACGTCGCTGCTCACCGCGGCCGAGACTACCGCGGCCGCCCTCGGCATGACCGCCTCGCGGAAGGCCGACCAGTACCAGACCGCCGCCGCGGCGCTCGACGAGGAGACGGCCCGCGTCGACGACCTCACCGCGAAGGCGGATGCCGCCCAGGGCGCCGCGGACCGCTCCGGCGCGACCGCCGGCGCGCTCGTCGCCCAGCTCAGCCGGGTCGGCGGCGGCAACGTCACCGTCGCGCTGCTCGTCGGCGGCGACGCGGACGCGACGCTGTACCGGCTCGGCATCGCCAGCCGGCTGACCGAGACCTCGCGGCAGATCGTCGAGCGCGCGCAGTACGACCGGGGCACCGCCGCCGCGCTGGCCGCCGAGGCCTCCGCCGCGACGGCGGAGCTGCAGCGCCGGACGACGGCCGCTGCCTCCGCCTACGACGCCGCGGCCGCCGCGGCGAGCGCGGCGCAGGCGAACGCCGACGCGACCCGCGAGCGGTCGGAGACCGCGTACGCGCAGCTGGCGCAGCTCACCGGCCAGAGCGCCGACGACCTCCGCGCCGACCTCGCCGGTCTCGCGATGCAGGAGGCGCAGACCGGGGCGGGGTCGGGGGCCGGATCCGGGTCGGGGTCGGGATCGACCGCGCCGACGACGCCGAGCGTCCCGGTGCTGCCGTCCGCGCCCGCCGTCCCGGCGACGCCGGCCCAGCCGAGCACTCCCGCGCAGCCCTCGACGCCGTCGCAGCCCTCGACGCCGTCGCACCCGAGCACGCCCGCGCAGCCGGGGAGCGGTTCCGGGTCGTCCGGTTCGGGCTCATCCGGCTCGGGCTCATCGGGCTCGGGCTCGCGTTCATCCGGTTCGGGCTCATCGGGCTCGGGCTCGGGTTCATCCGGCTCGGGTTCATCCGGCTCGGACGTCGACGCCCCCGACGCCGCGGCCGTCGCGACGGCGATCGCGTTCGCCCGCGCCCAGCTCGGCGACGCGTACGCGTTCAACGGCGAGGGCCCCGACGCCTGGGACTGCTCCGGCCTGACGATGAAGGCGTACGGCGCGGCCGGGGTGTACCTCGGCGGGCACGGCGCGAGCATCCAGTACAACTACCTCGCCGCACGCGGGAGGCTCGTCCCGGTCGGCCAGGTGCAGGCGGGCGACCTCATCTTCTACAACGCGACCGGATCGGCCTCCGCGTCGAAGGACCACGTGGCGCTGTACATCGGCGGCGGCAAGATGATCGAGGCGCCGTACGCCGGCGTGCCCGTGCGGCTCATCTCGGTCTACGCGTCGGGCAGGGTCCCCTCCGCCGCGCGCCCCACGGGCTGACCCGGCGCGCCGCATCCGTTCCGCAGGACTTCCGACCTCGGTTCGCACGATGCCGGGCCGACGGCTCCTGCAGAACGGAGAAGTCCTGCAGAACGGGGCCTCGGCCGCCGTGCTGCAGGACTCCCGAAGCCCGCGGGGTCAGTGCCCCGGGTAGGCGGCCATGCCGTCCTGGATGAGCTGCTCGGCCTCCGCCGCGTCGCCCCAGCCCTCGGTCTTGACCCACTTGCCGGGCTCGAGGTCCTTGTAGTGCTCGAAGAAGTGCTCGATCTCCTTGCGCTGGAACTCCGGGATGTCGTCGACGTCCTGGATGTGCGCCCAGCGCGGGTCCTTCGCCGGCACGACGATGATCTTCTCGTCGCGGCCGCCGTCGTCGTTCATCTTGAAGACGCCGACGGGGCGCACCTTCACGCCGACGCCGGGGAACAGCGGGTAGTCGAGCAGCACGAGCACGTCGACCGGGTCGCCGTCGCCGGCGAGCGTCTTCTCGATGAAGCCGTAGTCGGTGGGGTAGACGAAGCCCGTGAACAGCACGCGGTCGAGGTACACGCGACCGGTCTCGTGGTCCACCTCGTACTTGTTGCGGCTGCCCTTGGGGATCTCGATGACGGCGTCGTATGCGGCCATGGCGGCACTCTCTCTCGCGTGGTTCGGATGCTGATCTAACGTTATCCGGTGCCCCATCGTCCCCGGCTGACCCCTCCGATCGCCGACGTGCGTCGTGCGGTGCGCGCCGTGCTCGAGCCGCTGTCCGGTCCCGGCGGCGCCGAATCGGAGCGCGGGCTCGTGCTCGTGGCGCTGAGCGGCGGCCCGGATTCGCTCGCCCTCGCCGCCGCCGTCGCGTTCGAGGCGCCCCGCGCCGGCGTGGACGCCGGCGCCGTCGTGATCGACCACGGGCTCCAGGCCGGATCGGCCGAGGCGGCCGCCGCCGCGGTGGAGCAGGCCCGCGCGCTCGGGCTCCAACCGGTGCTGCTCCGCCGGGTCTCCGTCGGCACGGCGGGCGGCCCGGAGGCCGCGGCCCGCGACGCCCGCTCTGCGGCGCTGCAGGACGCCGCCGTCGACACCGGCGCCGCGGCGGTGCTGCTCGGCCACACCCGCGACGACCAGGCGGAGACCGTGCTGCTCGGCCTCGCCCGCGGCAGCGGCGCCGCCAGCCTGCAGGGCATGGCCGGGCGCGCCGGGCTCTGGGTGCGGCCGCTGCTCGACGTCCCGCGCGCCACCACGGTCGCGGCCTGCGCGGATGCCGGGCTCGCGCCCTGGACGGATCCGCAGAACGCCGACCCCGCGTTCACCCGCGTCCGGGTGCGCACCGAGGTGCTGCCGGTGCTCGAGCGGGAGCTCGGACCGGGCGTCGCGGAGGCGCTCGCCCGCACGGCCGAGCAGCTGCGGGAGGACGCGGAGGCGCTCGACGCGATGGCGGAGGAGAACCTCGAGGACCTCGTCGAGCTCGAGGAGGCCGGGCTCTCGCTCAGCGCCGCCGCCCTCGCCGCCAACCCGGCGGCGCTGCGGCAGCGCATCATCCGGGCGGCGGTGCGGCACGAGTTCCACACGTCGCTGAGCCGGGCGCAGACCCTCGAGCTCGCGCGGCTCGTCACCGACTGGCACGGGCAGGGGCCGATCGACCTCCCCGGGTTCCGCGCGTCGCGCACCGGCGGCCGCATCCACCTCATCTCGACGCAGGCCGGCGAGCTCACCGGCGAGAAGCCGCCGCACGACCACTGAGGCCGGGGCTTCGACCGGCTCGGCCATCCGAATAGGCTCGACCCATGGACAGCTCCGACGTGGCCGGCGATCTCGAGCGCATCCTCCTCACGGAGCAGCAGATCCGCGACAAGCTCGCTGAGCTCGCGCGCCGGATCGAGTCGGACTACGCCGACCGCGACGTGCTGCTCGTCGGCGTGCTGCGCGGCGCGGTCATGGTGATGGCCGACCTCGCCCGCGAGCTGCGCACCCCCCGCGTGGAGATGGACTGGATGGCGGTGTCGTCGTACGGCGCCGGCACGCAGTCCTCCGGCGTCGTCCGCATCCTCAAGGACCTCGACTCCGACCTCGACGGCCGGCACGTGCTCATCGTCGAGGACATCATCGACTCCGGCCTCACGCTGTCCTGGCTCCGCGCCAACCTCGAGAGCCGCGGCGCGGCCTCCGTCGAGATCTGCGCGCTGCTGCGCAAGCCGGAGGCGGCGAGGGTCGAGGTCGACGTGCGCTACGTCGGCTTCGAGATCCCGAACGCGTTCGTCGTCGGCTACGGCCTCGACTACGCGGAGAAGTACCGCAACCTGCGCGACATCGCGGTGCTCGCGCCGCACGTCTACTCCTAGGGAGACCGCGGCGCCGCACGGGCCGCGCGCTCGAAGCGGAGCCCGAGGCGGCACCCGGTCAGCCTCCGGCGAACACGCAGGGGGCGCCCGAATCCCCCGGGGTACCCTGACACCACATCTCTGGGAAGGGGAGCGGGCCCGGCCCGCACGACATGGACTTCAAGCGCATCTTCCGCGGCCCGATCATCTGGGTCGCGATCGCGGTGCTCATCCTCATCATCGCGTTCAGCTTCATCAACAGCTCCGGATACCGCCAGATCGACACCCAGGCCGGCATCCAGCTGCTCCAGCAGAACGCGACGAAGGACGGGGAATCGATCGCCAAGGCCGACCGCATCGTCAAGTCGGTCAAGGTCACCGACGGCGAGCAGCGCGTCGACATGACGCTCTCGAAGGACTACAAGACCTTCGGCACGCAGGTGCAGTTCTACTACGTGCAGCCGCGCGGCGAGGAGGTCGTCACCGCGATCTCCGACAGCAAGGCGACCTTCAACGACGAGGTGCCCCAGACCAACTGGTTCCTCAGCATGCTGCAGATCCTCATCCCCTTCCTCCTGATCGGCGGCATCTTCTGGTTCCTGCTCTCCTCGATGCAGGGCGGCGGCAACCGCGTCATGCAGTTCGGCAAGTCGCGCGCGAAGCTCGTGAGCAAGGAGAGCCCGAAGGTCACCTTCGACGACGTCGCCGGTTCGGATGAGGCGGTCGAGGAGCTCCACGAGATCAAGGACTTCCTCAAGGACCCGGCCCGGTTCCAGGCCGTCGGCGCCCGCATCCCGAAGGGCGTGCTGCTGTACGGCCCTCCCGGCACGGGCAAGACCCTGCTCGCGCGCGCCGTCGCCGGCGAGGCGGGCGTGCCGTTCTACTCGATCTCCGGATCGGACTTCGTGGAGATGTTCGTCGGCGTCGGCGCGAGCCGCGTCCGCGACCTCTTCGAGCAGGCGAAGCAGAACTCGCCGGCCATCATCTTCGTCGACGAGATCGACGCGGTCGGCCGCCACCGCGGCGCGGGCCTCGGCGGCGGGCACGACGAGCGCGAGCAGACGCTGAACCAGCTGCTCGTCGAGATGGACGGCTTCGACGTGAAGACGAACGTCATCCTCATCGCCGCGACGAACCGCCCGGACATCCTCGACCCCGCCCTGCTGCGCCCGGGCCGCTTCGACCGCCAGATCGGCGTCGACGCCCCGGACCTCAAGGGCCGCGAGAAGATCCTGTCCGTCCACGCCAAGGGCAAGCCGATGGCGAAGGGCGTGAACCTCGAGGTGCTCGCGCGGAAGACGCCGGGCTTCACCGGCGCCGACCTCGCGAACGTGCTCAACGAGGCCGCGCTGCTCACCGCGCGCAGCTCCGCGCAGCTCATCGACAACCGCGCCCTCGACGAGGCCGTGGACCGCGTCATGGCCGGCCCGCAGCGCCGTACCCGCGTGATGAACGACAAGGAGAAGCTCATCACCGCGTACCACGAGGGCGGCCACGCCCTCGCCGCCGCGTCGATGCGCCACACCGACCCGGTCACGAAGGTCACGATCCTGCCGCGCGGCCGCGCCCTCGGCTACACGATGGTGCTGCCGCTCGAGGACAAGTACTCGGTGACCCGCAACGAGCTGCTCGACCAGCTGGCCTACGCCATGGGCGGCCGCGTCGCGGAGGAGATCGTCTTCCACGACCCGACCACCGGCGCCTCGAACGACATCGAGAAGGCCACCGGCATCGCGCGCAAGATGGTGACCGAGTACGGCATGTCCGCAGACATCGGCGCCGTGAAGCTGGGGCAGTCCCAGGGCGAGGTCTTCCTCGGCCGCGACATGGGCCACCAGCGCGACTACTCCGAGGAGATCGCCGAGAAGGTCGACCTCGAGGTGCGCAAGATCATCGAGCAGGCGCACGACGAGGCCTGGAAGGTGCTCAACGACAACCGCGACATCCTCGACAAGCTGGCGCGCGAGCTGCTCGAGAAGGAGACGCTCGACCACGACCAGCTGGCGGAGATCTTCACCGACGTGCGCAAGCTGCCGGAGCGTCCGCTGTGGCTGTCGAGCTCGAACCGGCCGCTGAGCGACGTGCCGCCGATCGAGATCCCGTCGAAGCTGCCGATCGACCCGGGTGCCGCCGACGGCGGGATCGACTCGGACGACAGCCAGGCCAAGCCGAAGCGCGCGCCGCGCCCGCGGAACAACCCCGGCCTCTCTCCCGCCTGATCGGATGACGATCGACTCCGGGCGCATCGAGGCGGCCGTGACGGAGATGCTCCTCGCGATCGGGGAGGATCCCGCCCGGGCCGGTCTCGAGACGACCCCGCGGCGCATCGCGGAGGCGTACGGCGAGTACTTCTCCGGGATCGGCGCGGATCCGCTCGACCACCTCCGCGACGCGGGGGAGATCGACGCGGGCGCCGGGGAGCTCGGCGAGTTCGTGCTGCTGCGCGACATCGGGTTCCGGTCGATGTGCGAGCACCACCTGCTGCCCTTCACCGGTGTCGCGCACGTGGCCTACGTGCCGCGGCGGCGGATCGTCGGACTGGGCCGCATCCCGCGCGTGGTCGAGACGCTGAGCTCGCGGCCGCAGCTGCAGGAGCGGCTCACGGAGCAGATCGCCGACGCGCTGCAGGAGGGGCTCGATCCGCTCGGCGTGCTCGTCGTGCTCGACGCCCGCCACGGCTGCGTCACCTCCCGCGGCGTGCACCAGGCCGAGTCGACCACGGTCACGCTCGCGACCCGCGGCGTGCTCGCCGAGCCGGCGCAGCGCGCCTCGACGCTCGCCCTCATCGCCCGCGGCGTCGATCAGCCCGAGTCCGAGGGCGGGGCATGAGCACGCCGCACATCATGGGCGTGCTCAACGTCACGCCCGACTCGTTCAGCGACGGCGGCCGGTTCTCGACCGCCTCGCAGGCCGTCGAGCACGGCGCGCTGCTGTTCGAGCAGGGCGCGCGCATCGTCGACGTCGGCGGCGAGTCCACCCGTCCGGGCGCCGCGTCGGTCGACCCGGGCGAGGAGCGCCGCCGGGTGATCCCGGTCATCGCCGCGCTCGTCGAGCGCCGCATCCCGGTCAGCGTCGACACCGTCAACGCCGAGACCGCCGCCGCGGCCATCGGCGCCGGCGCCGCGATCGTCAACGACATCTCCGGCGGGCTCGCCGACCCCGGCATGGCCCGGGTCGTGGCGGACGCCGGCGTGCACCTCGTCGTACAGCACTGGCGCGGCGGCACGGATGCCGAGCCCCGCTACGACGACGTCGTGCTCGACGTGCGCGACGAGCTGCGCCGCCGCCTCGACGAGCTCGTCGCCGCCGGCATCCCGCCCGAGCACCTGATCGTCGATCCCGGCCTCGGCTTCGCGAAGACCGCCGAGCACAACTGGCAGCTGCTCGGCCGCCTGCCCGAGCTCGTCTCGCTCGGCCACGGCGTGCTGATCGGCGCCTCGCGCAAGCGGTTCCTCGGCGGCGTGCTGCCGGACGGCGCGAACGTGATCGACCGCGACGCGCCGACGGCCGTCATCAGCGCCCTCGCAGCGCGATCCGGGGTGTGGGCCGTGCGCGTGCACGACGTGCCCTCGACCCGCGTCGCCCTGGACGTCTGGTCGGCCTGGGAGCACGGCATCGTCGGCGACCCGGCCGAGCAGGACGACGGGACCGTCGGCGCCGGCGACGGCGGGCGCCGCGCGTGAGCGGCGACCGCATCCGGCTGACCGGCCTCCGCGCGTTCGGGCACCACGGCGTCTTCCCCGAGGAGCGCGAGCAGGGCCAGGTGTTCGTGGTCGACCTCGAGCTGCGCCTGCCGCTCGTGGAGGCCGCCCGCACCGGCGACCTCGCGTCGACCGTGCACTACGGCGAGCTCGCGGCCGCGGTGGTCGCCGACGTCGAGCGCGACCCGGTGGACCTGCTCGAGACCGTCGCCGAGCGCCTCGCCGCGCTGGTGCTCTCGAACGTGCTCGTCGACTCGGTCGAGGTCACCGTCCACAAGCCGCACGCGCCGATCACCGTGCCGTTCGACGACGTCAGCGTCACCGTGACGCGAGAGCGGAGCGCCGGGTGACCCGCGCCGTCATCGCCCTCGGCGCCAACCTCGGCGACCGGGAGGCCACGATCCGCACCGCGCTCGCGCGGCTCGAGGCGACCGCGCACGTCGACGTGCTCGCCGTCTCGCCGCTCTACGAGACCGTCGCGCTCACCCTCGACGGACCGGATGCCGGCCGCCCGGCCTACCTCAACGGCGTCGCGCTCGTCGAGACGGCGCTCGACCCGGTCGAGCTGCTCGACACGCTCGGCGTCGTCGAGCGCGAGCAGGGACGCGACCGCTCGGCCTCCGCGCCGCGCTGGGGCGACCGCACGCTGGACCTCGACATCGTCGAGTACGAGGGCGTCCGGATGGCCACGGAGCGGCTCACGCTGCCGCATCCGCGCGCCGCCGAGCGCGACTTCGTGCTGCGCCCGTGGCTCGACATCGACCCCGATGCGGAGCTCGAGGGCCGCCGCGTCGCCGACCTGCTGGAGGCCCTCTCGTGAAGCGCACCGCTCCGCTCAGCCTCGTGCTGCTCGGCGTCATCGGCGCCGTCGCCATGTTCCTGCTCGAGACCGCCGTGGTCGCCGCCGGCATGCCCCGCTACGAGCCGCAGCTGTCGCTGCCGGTCGCGCTCGTCGCGATCGCGGTGATCGTCGTGCTGCTCGCGGTGCCGGTCTGGCGCGCCACCCGCGGTCACTCGCCGCGGCGCATCGACCCGTTCCACGCGACCCGGGTCGTGCTGCTCGCGAAGGCGTGCGCGCTCGCGGGCGGGCTGCTCACCGGCGCCGGCGTCGGGCTGCTGTCGTACCTGTGGTTCCTGCCCTCGGCGATCGCGGCCTCCTCGATCCTCATGGCGGTCGCGATGACGGTGGCGTCGATCCTGCTGCTCGCCGCGGGCCTCGTGGCCGAGCACCTCTGCACCGTGCCGCCGGAGGACCAGGACGACCCCGACCGCCGCGGCGGTCCGGGCGCCGTCGCCTCCTGACCCTCGGGGTCGCTCGGAACGGGGCATCCCCCCGATCGGCCCGTGGAAGGATCGGACCCGTGAGCTCCGCCGACGACGCCCCTCGAATCCCCCGGGGCGGGCTCGATCCCGTGTCCGGTCCCTGGCGACGGGTCTCCGTCCGCTACGTCTGGGTCGACCTCGTCGGCACCGTGATCGGCGGACTCTTCATGACCGCCGCGTCGGGCCTGCCGTGGTTCTTCGCCGGCGCCCCGTGGACGCGCGCCGGGCTGGGCTGGCTCATCGCCCTGCCGATCGTCGTCGGGGTCGTCTGGCTCGTCGTCGCGATCCTGACCCCGCGCCGGGTGCGCTCGATCGGCTACCGGCTGCGCGACGACGACCTCGTGGTGCGGCGCGGCATCCTGTTCCAGCGCTTCGTCGCCGTGCCGTACGGCCGCATGCAGCTCGTGGACGTGACGCGCGGGCCGCTCGAGCGGGTGCTCGGGCTCTCGCAGCTCAAGCTCGTCACCGCCGCGGCCGCGAGCAACGTGACCATCCCGGGCCTGGCCGAGGCCGATGCGGAGTCGCTCCGCGACCACCTCGTCGACCTCGCCGAGACCCGCCGGGCCGGGCTGTGACGGGCGGGGTGCTGTGACCGACCTCGCGGATGGCGACTGGCACCGGCCCCTCCGGGTCACGCCGCTGCTCAAGGGCGGCTTCGCGCTCGTCGCGGTGCTCGGCGTGCTCATCGCGAACCTGCGCGAGCGGATCATCGACTTCTTCATCCACGCGCCGGGCTACAGCGGCGACCCGGTCGACTGGATCATCGACCAGGGCTGGCTGCCGCTCGCGCTGCTCATCGCGGTCGGCGTGATCGCGGTCGTCGTTGCGCTGTTCTTCGTGTCGTGGCGGATGCACACGTTCCGCATCACGCCCGAGCTCGTCGAGGTGCGCAGCGGCGTGCTGTTCCGCACCCACCGCAAGGCGCGCCTCGACCGCATCCAGTCCATCGACATCCGCCGGCCGCTGTTCGCGCGCCTGTTCGGCGCGGCCCGGCTCGACGTGCAGGTCGCGGGACAGGACGGCACCGTCCGCCTGGAGTATCTCGGCAGCAGCGCGGCCGACGAGCTGCGGGCGGAGATCCTTCGCCTCGCGTCCGGCGTGCGGGCGGCGGAGGCGGCGGGCGCGCTGCCGGCGGATCCCGGTGCGGTCGGCGGGCCGGGTGCGGTCGGCGGTGGGGGTGCGGTCGGCGGTGCGGGCGCGGACCCGCGCAGCGCCGCGAGCCGGATGATCGAGTCGCGGATGAACGAGTTCCTCTCGCCGGAGCTCGACCCCGCGCTCGCCGCGCCCGAGGCGGTGCTGAAGATGAACCCGGGCCGGCTGATCGGCTCGACCGTGCTGAGCCCCACGACCGGCTGGTTCGTCGTCGCGCTCGCCGTCGTCATCGTGCTCAGCGTCGGCTTCCGCATCGAGTGGGCGCTGTTCTCGTTCATCCCCGGCATCCTCGGCCTCGGCTCCGTGCTGATCCGCCGCGTCTCGAAGTTCCTGCGCTACTCGATCGCCGCCACGCCCGACGGCATCCGCGTCGGATACGGGCTGCTGTCGACGAGCAACGAGACGCTGCCGCCCGGACGCCTCCACGCCATCTCGGTCAGTCAGCCGCTGCCCTGGCGGCCGTTCGGCTGGTGGACGATCAAGGTCAACCGCGCGGTGCGCTCGCGCAACGACAACCAGAACCAGCAGGACTCGATCGTGCTGCCGGTCGGCACGGCCGAGGAGACGCTCCGCGTGCTCGGCCTGCTGCTGCCCGAGCTCAGCGCCGACGAGCTGCGGCCGGTGCTCGCGTCGGGGTTCTCGCGCGACCGCGCCGGCGGCGTCTACACGGTGTCGCCGCGGCGCGCCGCCGTGCTGCGGTGGTTCTCCTGGCGGCGCAACGGGTTCGCGATGCTCGACGGCGTGGTGCTGCTGCGCCGTGGCGCGATCTGGCGGGAGCTCGCGATCGTGCCGTTCGCGCGGATGCAGAGCGTCGCGCTCGAGCAGGGCCCGCTGCTGCGCGCGCTGCGGCTCGCCGCCGTCACGGTGCACACCGTGTCGGGGCCGATCTCCGGACAGCTCGGCGCGCTCGACGCGGAGGACGCGACCCGCTTCCTCCGCGACGCCTCCGCGGCGGGGGTGGCCGCGGCCGCCGTCGACGGCACGCACCGCTGGGGCAGGACGTGAGCGGGCGGGACGGGCGGCTCGGGGTCGGCATCATCGGCGCCGGCCGGGTCGGACCCGTGATCGGCGCGGCGCTCGGCGGCGCCGGGCACGCGGTCGTCGGCATCAGCGCCGTGTCGCAGCAGAGCCGCGACCGTGCCGGCGCGATGCTGCCGGGCGTGCCGGTGCTCGACGTGCCGAGCGTGATCGAGCGCTCCGAGCTCGTCGTGCTCGCCGTGCCGGAGGACCAGCTGCCCGACCTCGTCGCCGGGCTCGCCGCGACCTCCGCCTGGCAGCCCGGCCAGCTCGTGCTCCACACCGCGGCGGGCCTCGGCACGGGGGTGCTGCGGCCGGCGCTCGCGTCCGGGGCCATCCCGCTCGCCGTGCATCCGGCGATCGCGTTCACCGGCACGACGCTCGACCTGGCCCGGCTGCGGCGGGCGCGCTGCGCCGTGACCGCTCCCACGCCCGTGCTGCCCATCGCCCAGGCGCTCGTGATCGAGATGGGCGCGGAGCCCGTCGTCGTCGCGGAGGCGGACCGCCCGGCCTACGCGGAGGCGATCGCGACGGCCCGGAGCTTCTCGGCCGCGATCGTCGAGCAGGCGATCGGGCTGCTCGACGGCATCGGGGTGGAGGAGCCGGGCGCGCTGCTCGCCCCGCTCGTGCGCTCCGCGGTGGACGACGCGCTGGGTCGTCCGACGCTCGCCGACCTCGACGGGTAGCGGCGCGGTACGCCTCGGACGGCTGAGCTCGTCGAAGCCTCCGCCGCCGTGTCCGGTGTGGGTGCCCGCGCGGATATCCGGCCGGGGCTCAGTCGAGCAGGCCGCGCAGGTCGTCCGCCGTCAGCGGGCTCGAGAACAGCGCGCCCTCGTCCACCACCTGGTCGAACAGTCGCCGCTTGCCGGCGCTGAGCGCGAGCACCTTCTCCTCGATCGTGTCGCGGGCGACCGCCCGGTAGACCATCACCGGCCGGGTCTGCCCGATCCGGTGGGCGCGGTCGACGGCCTGCGCCTCGACGGCCGGGTTCCACCACGGGTCGAGCAGCACCACGTAGTCCGCCTCGGGCAGGTTCAGCCCCACGCCGCCCGCCTTGAGGCTGAGCAGGAAGACCGGGGCCGATCCGCCGCGGAACCGCGCGATCACCTCGTCGCGCCGCACGGTCGAGCCGTCGAGGTACTCGCTCGCGACCCCCTCCGCGTCGAGCCGCTCGCGCACGAGCGCGAGGTAGGAGGTGAACTGGCTGAACACGAGCACCCGGTGCCCCTCGGCGGCGGCCTCGCGCAGCTTCTCGAGCACCAACTCGAGCTTCGAGGACGGCACGTCGTCGAAGCCCTCGTCGAGCAGGCGGGCGTCGAGCGCGAGCAGGCGCAGCAGCGTCAGCGAGCGGAACACGATGAACCGCTGCCGGTCGAGATCGTCGACGAGCCCGAGCAGCTTCTGCCGCTCGCGCTGCAGGTAGCGGTCGTAGAGCGCGCGGTGCTCCGGCTCGAGGTCGACGGCGAGCACGTGCTCCTGCCGCTCCGGCAGCTCGGCGGCCACGGCCTCCTTCGTGCGGCGCAGCAGGAACGGGCGGATGCGCCGCCGCAGCTCCGCGATCCGCTCGGGCGTCGCGACCTTCACGTAGCGGTCGGCGAAGCGGATGCGCGACGGCAGCAGCCCCGGGGCAGCGAGCTTCAGGATCGCCCACAGGTCGGTGAGGCTGTTCTCGAGCGGCGTGCCGGTCAGCGCGTACACGGCGTCGCACTCGAGCGCGGCGACGGCCTCGTGCAGCCGTGAGGCGGGGTTCTTCGCGGTCTGCGCCTCGTCGAGTACGACGATCGACCAGCGCCGTCGTGTGAGCCGCAGCTCGTCGAGGCGCAGCACGGCGGCGGAGGTGACGACCACGTCGACGTCCGCCGGGATCCGGCCGCGGGTCGTCGCGAGCACGGCGACGCGCAGGCCGGGCGCGAAGCGGGCGAGCTCGTCGCGCCAGCCGCCGACCACCGACGACGGCGCGATCACGAGGGCTGGCGGCGCCTCCGGCTCGCGCTCGCGCGCGTGCACCAGCAGTGCGATCGTCTGCACGGTCTTGCCGAGCCCCATGTCGTCGGCGAGCACCCCGCCGAGGCGGTGGCGATGCAGGTGCGCCAGCCGGCGGAACCCGTCGAGCTGGTACGGCCGCAGCTCCGCCGAGAGGCCGGCGGGCGGCTCGAGCTCCTCGGGCACCGCGCGGAGGGCGGCCGCGGCGGCGCGCCACGCCACGGCCTCCGGCTGCTGGTCGGCGAGGTCCTCGAACGGCTCGAGCAGGGCAGCGCGGGTGCGGGGGATGCGGGGCCCCGTCTCCCACTCGTCGAGGTCGGAGCTCTCCTCGATGAGCTCCCGCAGCGCGTCGAACACCGGCTTGCGCAGATCGAGGTAGGTCTTGTCGACGAGCAGCAGCCGCGTGCGTCCGCGGCTCAGGGCGGCGAACAGCTTCGCGAGCGGCACCTGGTAGTCGCCGACGGTCACCACGAACCCGAGCTCGAGCCAGTCGTGGTCGGCGCTCGGCACGGCCGTGAGCTGCAGCTCCGGCGCCTCCGTGCGGGGTCGGTAGCCGGGCGCGCGGCCGATCCGCTCCACCCGGATGCCGCGGTCCTCGATGGCGGGGAGGTCCTCGGCGGCGAACGCGGCCGCATCCGCGCCGGTGAGCCGGTCCGGCACATCGAGCGGCGGCTCCCCGAGCGGCTCGCGCAGCGCGCCGAGGCTGCGCTCCCACCGGGTCGTGATCGTGTCGCGCGCGCCGAACTCGACGACGAGCACCGGCTCCTCGACGAGCTCGGGCAGATCGACGCCGCGGCCCTCGACCCGCACGGACCGCGCGAGCCGGGGATGGAAGCCGCGCCAGAACTCGGGCACGTCGTCGGCCGGCACGTGGAGGCCGGGGCCGCCGGGCTCCGCGCCGACGCCCCAGGCGAGCGCGGCGGCCTCGCCGGGCTCGACGGGGGTGAGTACGGCGTCCGGCCCATCCGGGCTCCAGGTGTAGAAGCCGGAGTCGCCGAGCACGCCGGCGACCGCGGCGCGCTCGCCGTGGAGCTCGGCGATCGCGCTGAGGCGCAGGCCGCCCTCGCCGTCCGGCGAGACCTCGACGCGCACCTCGGCGCGATCGGTGACGGTCACGGCGCCGCCGCGCGGGCCGGTGACCATCCGGATGCCGAGGCCGGCCGCCTCGGTCAGCATCGGCCAGAGCAGCGGACCGCGGAACTCGTCGAGGTAGAGCCAGTCCGACTCGTGGGCGCGGTAGCCGTCGGATCCGGCCCGGTGGAGGCCCGCGAACTGCGCGAACCAGCGCACCTGGTCGCGGTCGAGGCGCATCCGCTCGACCGTGAAGCCGAGCGACGACCAGCCGATGCCGCCGGTGACCCAGGTGCCGGCCGGGCTGCGGCGCGCGGGACGGACGGCGAGCCGATGCTCGGCGCCGGGCACGAGCCGCTTCGCCGGCTCGGCCGTGGGGCGCGTCCAGGTGCCGCCGCGCCGCACGAGGGCACGCAGCTGCACGAGGAGGGCGAGCTCGGCGGGGCGCCCCTCCGAGCCGATCGGCGCGGGCGGTGCGGCCTCGGCGCCCTGGAGCCGGCTGCGCCAGTCGTCGCGGTCGGTCACCCGGTCATGCTGGCACAGCGCTCCGACAGCGCCGGCCCGTCGGCGACCCGGGCGGCGGAGTGGATACGATCGATCCCCGTGACCAGACCGGCGGTGATCGAGACCGTGGCCGGCGTCCGGGAGCGGTTCGCTCCGGGCCGCGCCGCGCTCGTGCCGACGATGGGGGCGCTCCACGAGGGCCACCTCGCGCTCGTCGAGCGGGCGCGGGAGCTCTCCGACGACGTGCTCGTCTCCGTGTTCGTGAACCCGCTGCAGTTCGGCCCGGCCGAGGACCTCGCGCGCTACCCGCGCGATCTCGAGGGCGACCTGGCACTGCTCGAGCCCTACGGCGTCACCGTGTTCGCGCCGGCCGTCGAGGAGATGTACCCCGACGGCACGCCGCAGCAGACCCTCGTCACGGCCGGGGACGTCGGCCGCGCCTTCGAGGGCCGCTCCCGCCCCGGCCACTTCGACGGGATGCTCACCGTCGTCGCGAAGCTGCTCGGCATCGCGCGGCCGTCGGCCGCGCTCTTCGGGGAGAAGGACGCGCAGCAGCTGTTCCTCGTGCGCCGGATGGTGCGCGACCTCGCGATCGACACCCGCATCGAGGGCGTGGAGACCGTGCGCGCCGACGACGGCGTCGCGCTCTCGAGCCGCAACCGCTACCTCGACGCCGAGCACCGCCTCGCCGCCCGCGCCCTGCCGCTCGCGCTCGACGCCGCGGAGTCGGCCGGCGACCGCGGCATCGACGCGGTGATCGCGGCCGCGCAGTCGGTGCTCATGGGGGAGCAGTCGGTGGAGCTCGACTACCTTGGGGTGGTCGATCCGCGCACGTTCCTCCCGGTCTCCGACGACTTCCGCGGTCCCGCGCTCGCGCTGATCGCGGCCCGGGTGGGCGCGGCCCGGCTGATCGACAACCGACCTCTCTACCTGAACAGGGCGACATGAGCGACACCCCCCGGATCCCTGAGCCTGTCGAAGGGGCGACCGACGTCGAGGACATCGCCGAGCAGAAGGCGGTCCGTCTCGAGAAGCGCGCCCGGCTGATCGCCGACGGCGACGAGGCGTACCCGGTGGCCGTCGACATCACGGCGACGATCGCCGACGTGCGCGCCCGGTTCGGCGACCTCGAGCCGGATGCCGCCACCGGCGAGCGGGTCGGCCTCGCCGGCCGCGTCGTGCACCTGCGCAACACGGGCAAGCTCTGCTTCGCGGCGCTCCAGGCGGGCGACGGCAGCCGCATCCAGGCCATGGTGTCGCTGGCCGAGGTGGGCGAGGAATCGCTGCAGCGCTGGAAGGAGCTCGTCGACCTCGGCGACCACCTCTTCGTGCACGGCGAGGTCATCTCCAGCCGGCGCGGCGAGCTCAGCATCATGGCCGACGGCTGGCGCATCGCGTCGAAGGCGATCCTGCCCCTGCCGAACCTGCACTCCGAGCTCGGCGAGGAGACGCGGGTGCGCCAGCGCTACCTCGACCTCATCGCCCGGGAGTCGGCGCGGCATACCGTGCGCACGCGCGCGAAGGTCATGCAGAGCATGCGGAAGACCTTCGACGACCGCGCGTTCCTCGAGATCGAGACGCCGATGCTGCAGGTGATGCACGGCGGGGCCTCCGCGCGGCCGTTCTCCACGCACTCGAACGCGTTCGACACGGAGCTGTTCCTCCGCATCGCGCCGGAGCTCTACCTCAAGCGGGCCGCGGTCGGCGGCATCGACCGGGTGTTCGAGATCAACCGCAACTTCCGCAACGAGGGCGCCGACTCCACGCACAGCCCCGAGTTCGCGATGCTCGAGGCGTACGAGGCGTACGGCGACTACGAGTCGATCGCCGAGCTCACGCAGGCGCTCATCCAGAACGCGGCGGTCGCGGTGTTCGGGTCGACGACCGTGACCTGGCACGACGGCACCGAGTACGACCTCGGCGGCGAGTGGCGGCGCATCCGGATGTACGACTCGCTGAGCGAGAACGCGGGCGTCGAGATCACGCCGGAGACCTCCGTCGCCGAGCTGACGGCGCTCGCCGAGCGGCTCGGGGTCGAGGTGAAGCTGCCCACCCACGGCAAGCTGGTCGAGGAGCTCTGGGAGCACTTCGCGAAGGACGACCTGCAGCAGCCGACGTTCGTCATGGACTTCCCCGTCGACACCTCGCCGCTCACGCGCCAGCACCGCACGATCCCCGGCGTCGTCGAGAAGTGGGACCTCTACACCCGCGGCTTCGAGCTGGCCACCGGCTACTCGGAGCTCGTCGACCCGGTCATCCAGCGGGAGCGGTTCGTCGAGCAGGCGCGCCAGGGCGCGCGCGGCGACGACGAGGCGATGCGCCTCGACGAGGACTTCCTCACCGCGATGGAGCACGGCATGCCGCCGATGGGCGGGATGGGGATGGGCATCGACCGCCTGCTCATGGCGCTCACCGGCCTCGGCATCCGCGAGACGATCCTCTTCCCGCTCGTCAAGTAGCGGTCGCACGCCGAACCCGCGGAAGGGTACGTCTGCCCCCCAAAGGGGGGTCGCCCATTAGGGGGACAGACGGATAGCGTCGGCACCAGACGACGGGCGTCGTCCCCCTCGCTGTCGCCCGCGCGTCTTCCCCCGAACCCGAAGGACTCCCGTGCTCCCCGCCCTCCCCCGGCGGGTGCCGATGATGATCGCCGCCGCCGCGGCGCTCGTCGCCGGCTCCCTCGCCCTCGCCGCCCCCGCCCTGGCCGCCGACACCACCGCCCCCGCGCTGGTCTCGCCGTCCGCCGGTGCGAGCGTCGCCCCGTACAGCCCCGTCGACTTCACCTGGACCGGTCCGGACGGCGCGCAGTACGTCTTCGAGGACGCCTCCACGGCCGCCCTGAACGCGGACGGCTCCTTCGCCGCTGCGGACGGCGGGCAGCAGGTGCTGTTCGGCACGACGCTGACGATCCCGGCGACGGGCGTCGAGCAGACCCGCTACTGGCACGTCGGCATCAGCGACGGCGCGACCGTCACCTGGGCCGCCCCGCGCCAGGTCGTCTTCCAGAACCAGGCTCCGGATGCCGGCGTCGGCTCGGTGACCGCGACGCCCGCTCCCGCCGCGCCCGCGGCCCCGGCGTCGTCCGCTCCCGCGGCGAAGGCCACCGCCTCGGCCGCCCCGGCGCCGGTCGCGGCGCCCTCGCCGTCGGCGACCGCCTCGTCGGAGGCGACGGCGTCATCCGCCCCGACCGAGTCCGCCGCCGGCTCGGCCGCCGCCTCGGAGCCCGCAGCCCGTCCGGCCTCGGCACGCACCTCGGTGCTCGACGACTCGGCCGCCATCCCGCTCGCCCTCAGCGGCACGCTCGGCGCCGTGATGGTCGCGCTGGTCATCGCCCGCCTCGTCGCGCACCGCCGCCGCACGGACTCCTGACCGGGCCCGGACCGGGCCCGACGACGTGCCCGGTCCGGATACCCTGGGCAGATGGACGACCAGGACGGACGCAAGGGCCCGAGCCCGCAGCGCATCGCGGTCTGGGTGGGCGTCGGCGGCATCGCGATCTACCTGATCATCACCGGGATCTCCGGCATCGTCGCGAAGGGCGGCTGATGGACCGCCGCACCTCGCGGCTGGTCATGCTCGCCGGGCTCGTCGTCACGATCGTCGTCGTCGCGGTCGTCTGGTGGCTGCAGGGCCGCTAGCCGCCCCGCGCCGGATGCGGTCCCCCCGCATCGCGCAGACGGCACCCGGCTGCGCCGCGTATCCTGACCGCATGGATGTCTGGGGCCCGATCGTCTTCTCGGTGACCCCCACCATCGTCGTCGGTCTGATCTTCTGGTTCGTGATGCGGTCGATCATCCGCTCCGACCGCACCGAGCGCGAGGGCTACGCGAAGCTCGAGGCCGAGGAGCGCGCCAAGGCCGGACTGCCGCCGCGCGTGAAGACCGAGCTGCCGCCGCGCGTCTGACGCCGCCGCGCGGGCAGCTGCGCGCACCCCCGCGGGACACCCCTCACGCCCACGGCGAACACGGGCAGACCGCGCCGCCGGCGCTGGTTACCCTCGGTGTATCGCCGCGGCATCCCGTCGCCAAGGCGGAGGAGAGAGTTCATGTTCGAGCGTTTCACCGACCGAGCCCGCCGGGTGGTCGTCCTCGCCCAGGAAGAGGCGAAGATGCTCAACCACAACTACATCGGCACGGAGCACATCCTCCTCGGTCTCATCCACGAGGGCGAGGGTGTGGCCGCGAAGGCCCTCGAGTCCCTCGGCATCTCGCTCGACGCCGTGCGCGAGCAGGTGCAGGACATCATCGGCCAGGGGCAGCAGCAGCCGACCGGGCACATCCCGTTCACGCCGCGCGCCAAGAAGGTGCTCGAGCTGAGCCTGCGCGAGGCGCTGCAGCTCGGCCACAGCTACATCGGCACCGAGCACATCCTGCTCGGCCTCATCCGGGAGGGCGAGGGCGTCGCCGCCCAGGTGCTGGTGAAGCTCGGCGCCGACCTCAACCGCGTGCGCCAGCAGGTCATCCAGCTGCTCTCCGGCTACCAGGGCAAGGAGCAGGTCGCCGTCGGCGGCAACGAGCAGGTGGCCGACAAGGGCAGCCAGATCCTCGACCAGTTCGGCCGCAACTACACGCAGGCCGCGCGCGAGGGCAAGCTCGACCCGGTCATCGGGCGCGAGAAGGAGATGGAGCGGGTCATGCAGATCCTCTCCCGCCGCTCCAAGAACAACCCCGTGCTGATCGGCGAGCCCGGCGTCGGCAAGACCGCCGTCGTCGAGGGCCTCGCCCAGGCGATCGTGCGTGGCGACGTGCCCGAGACGCTGAAGGACAAGCAGCTCTACACGCTCGACCTCGGCTCGCTCATCGCCGGATCCCGCTACCGCGGCGACTTCGAGGAGCGCCTGAAGAAGGTCACCAAGGAGATCCGCACCCGCGGCGACATCATCACCTTCATCGACGAGATCCACACGCTCGTCGGCGCGGGTGCCGCCGAGGGCGCGATCGACGCGGCCAGCATCCTCAAGCCGATGCTCGCCCGCGGCGAGCTGCAGACCATCGGCGCCACGACGCTCGACGAGTACCGCAAGCACTTCGAGAAGGACGCCGCGCTCGAGCGCCGCTTCCAGCCGGTGCACGTGCACGAGCCGTCGCTGCCGCACACGATCAACATCCTCAAGGGGCTCCGCGACAAGTACGAGGCGTTCCACAAGGTGTCGATCACGGACGGCGCGATCGTCGCCGCCGCGAACCTCGCCGACCGCTACGTCAGCGACCGCTTCCTGCCGGACAAGGCCATCGACCTGATCGACGAGGCCGGCGCCCGCCTGCGCCTGTCGATCCTGTCGGCGCCGCCGGAGCTGCGCGAGTTCGACGACAAGATCGCCGGGGTCCGCGCCTCCAAGGAGGCCGCGATCGAGGACCAGGACTTCGAGAAGGCCGCCAGCCTGCGCGACGAGGAGAAGAAGCTGCTCGGCGAGCGGCTGAAGCTCGAGAAGCAGTGGCGCTCGGGTGACGTGGCCGCCTCCGGCACCGTCGACGAGGGCGTGATCGCCGAGGTGCTCGCGAACGCGACCGGCATCCCGGTGTTCAAGCTCACCGAGGAGGAGTCGAGTCGGCTCATCTTCATGGAGAAGGCGCTGCACCAGCGCGTCATCGGCCAGGAGGAGGCCATCTCCGTCCTGTCGAAGACGATCCGCCGCACCCGCGCCGGGCTCAAGGACCCGAAGCGCCCGTCGGGCTCGTTCATCTTCGCCGGCCCCACCGGCGTCGGGAAGACGGAGCTCGCCAAGGCGCTCGCCGAGTTCCTGTTCGACGACGAGGACGCGCTGATCTCGCTCGACATGTCGGAGTACGGCGAGAAGCACACCGTCTCGCGGCTGTTCGGAGCCCCTCCCGGGTTCGTCGGCTTCGAGGAGGGTGGCCAGCTCACCGAGAAGGTGCGCCGCAAGCCGTTCAGTGTGGTGCTCTTCGACGAGATCGAGAAGGCGCACCCGGACATCTTCAACTCGCTCCTCCAGATCCTGGAGGAGGGACGTCTGACGGATGGCCAGGGCCGCGTCATCGACTTCAAGAACACCGTGATCATCATGACCACGAACCTCGGCACGAAGGACATCACCGGCGGCCCCGTCGGCTTCACCCTCGAGGGCAGCACCGAGAACTCCTACCGCGCCATGCGCGCCAAGGTGATCGAGGAGCTGAAGAAGAACTTCAAGCCGGAGTTCCTCAACCGCGTGGACGAGACCATCGTGTTCCCGCAGCTGTCGCAGGAGGAGCTCAAGCAGGTCGTGCAGCTCTTCATCAAGCGGCTCTCGAACCGCCTGATGGACCGCGACATGACGATCGAGGTCTCGGAGGCGGCCCAGATCCGCCTCATCGAGCTCGGCTGGGAGCCGACCCTCGGCGCCCGACCGCTGCGCCGCGCGGTGCAGCACGAGGTCGAGGACCGGCTGTCGGAGGAGATCCTCCACGGCCGCCTGGTCGCCGGCGACCACGTGAAGGTCGACTGGGACGGCACCGACTTCCTGTTCGAGACCGGGCGCCAGCCGGGTCGCGAGCTCGAGGCCGCGGCCGGAGCGATCGAGGCCTAGGCCTCGGCCCACCTGGAGTGCACGAGCGCCCCGGACCCGGACGGGTCCGGGGCGCTCGTGCGTGCGGGGGGCGTCGGGCTCTCCTGGGGTGATTGCCGCGCGGTCTCGCAACTCGTGCCGGATATCGCGCGGCGCTCCGGAGACGACGCGGCGGTCGTCGCCCGGTCGTGGTCCGGTCGGGACGCGGTCCCGTCTCCGGTCCACCCGGGTCCGGGCGCTCAGCCCTGCAGCACCTGCTCGATCGCGGCATCGCCGATCCCCGCCATGAGCGGCGCGTCGGCGTGCAGCGCGAAGACCGCGGCGAGCGAGGCCGCCCAGCCGCGGGCTCGGACCCAGGTCGCGTCGTCGAGCGGATGCGCGGCCGCCGCCGCGTACGACTCCCGGTACGCGGCGCTGCCCTCCGCATCGAACGCGGTCCACGCGACCGCGAGATCCGTCGCCGGGTCGCCGGCGGTGAGGTCGCCCCAGTCGAGGACGGCCGCCAGACCCGGCTCGCCGACACCCGGCCTGGTCGCCAGCAGGTTCGCCGGATGCGGATCGCCGTGCAGCCACAGCGCGGGCCCGGTCCAGGCGGGCGCGGCGATCGCGGACTCGGCGACCGCGGCGAGCTCGGCCGCACGGTGGAGTCCCGGCTCGCGCATCCGGGCGCGGATGGCCTCGGCGCGGTCCGCGAGCGGGACCCCGCGCACCGGATTCATCGGCGCGTCCTCGGGGGCCGGCCGGTGCAGGGCCGCGTGCACGGCGCCGAGCTCGGCCGCGATCCGTCGGCGTCGCTCCGCCGGCAGCAGGGACACCGGCGTGCCCGGCAGCCAGCGGGAGATCACCCAGATCCACGGGTAGCCGGATGCCGGCCCCCCGACGCGGATCGGCGCCGGGACGGCGACGGGCAGCAGCGGTGCGAGCTCCGGCAGCCAGCGCGCCTCGTGCTCGACGAGCGGGGCGGCGATCACGCGTCGCGGCAGCCGCACCACGTGATCGGAGCCGAGCCGGGCGACCACGTTGTCCCAGCCCTCGGCGACGACCTCGACCGGGCCGACGAGGTCCGGATGCTGCTCGCCGACGAGCCGCGCGATCAGCGCGGCGTCGACCTCGACCTCCGCGCCCGGCGTGCCCACGGCGCACGAGCCTAGCCGGGGCGCAGCGGACACGACGCCGACCCACGCGCGTCGGCGAGGGCAGTCTTCCCTCGCGGATGCCCTCCGGTCGGCTGCCTGCTCGCCCACCGCCCGCCGCGCTACCGTGGGAGCGTGTCCGACCCCGTCCCGTTCACCGTGCGCCGCGCCCGGGTGGACGACATCCCCGCGATCCAGGTGCTGGTCGAGCCGCTCGTGCAGGAGCGCATCCTGCTCGGCAAGGAGCTCGTCGAGCTGTACGCCGCGACGCAGGAGTTCCGCATCGCGGAGACGACGGACGGCCGGGTGATCGGCTGCGGCGCGCTGCACGTGTTCTGGCACGACCTCGGCGAGGTGCGCACGCTCGCGGTCGCGCGCGACTGGCGCTCGCACCGGGTCGGTCATGCGCTGCTGGAGCGGCTGGAGTCGGATGCCGTGGAGCTCGGGCTGAGCCGCCTGTTCTGCCTCACCTTCGAGACGGCGTTCTTCCAGGCGCACGGCTACGCGGAGATCGGCGAGGGGGTCGTGCCGCCCGAGGTCTACGCCGAGCTGGTGCGCTCGAAGGACGAGGGCGTCGCCGAGTTCCTCGACCTCGCGCGCGTGAAGCCGAACACGCTCGGCAACTCCCGGATGCTGAAGCAGCTGCTCTGGTCGCCGCACCCGTCCGCCTGACGGGCACCCCCACGCGCGACCCGGCCCGCCACCGCAGCCCAGCCGAGCCGCCGGCCACCTGACCGCCGGCTGGATCTCTGCCGCACCGTCCCGCACCACGCCGCGCGGGCGGCCGGGATGCCGGGAATCGCGGGCTTACCATTCGGCCATGTCGACGATCAAGAACCCGGTGGGCCCGCAGTCGCCCTCGGTGTACTGGCGTCGCCGGCTCGTGCTGCTGCTCGGGCTGGTCGCCGTCGTGGTGGTCATCGTGCTCATCGTGGTGCGGCCCGGCGCCGCGTCCGGCGACGACGCGAAGAACACCGGCAGCAAGGACGACCGGCGCTCCTCCGCCACCGGCGACGCGAGCGGCAGCCCGTCCGGCTCCGCGTCGGGCGGCGCCTGCGCGGCGAGTGCCGTCTCCCTCGCCGCGATCACGGATGCCGGCAGCTACGCGGCGGGCGTGCAGCCCCAGCTCTCCATGTCGATCACGAACACCGGATCGACCGCGTGCACCTTCGATGTGGGCACCGCGGCCCAGCTCTACACGATCACGAGCGGGGCCGATCCGATCTGGAGCAGCAAGGACTGCCAGACCGATCCGGCGAGCTCGGTGCAGACGCTCGAGCCCGGCAAGACCCTGACGACCCAGCCCTTCGCCTGGGACCGCACCCGCTCCTCGACCACCACCTGCGACAGCCAGCGGGCCGCGGTCGTGGCCGGCGGCGCGAGCTACCACCTCACCGTGGAGCTCGGCACCGTGAAGGCCAAGGACTCGAAGCAGTTCATCCTCAACTGAGCCGGTTGCTCGTGACGACGGGCATGCCGGCGTAGACGGCCGCGCCCCGGTCGGCTTAGCATCGCGTTCACGCGCCATCCGGCGCCCATCCCTCACCCGAGAGGCTCCACCGTGGCGACTGCGCATGTGACGTCGGTGTTCGACGGCTGGCTCGCGACCGGCGACGGCGCCGTCGTGGCGCAGCCGGCCCGCTACTCGGATGCGGTGACGTCCGCGCGATCCTGGCTGCTGGCGCAGGGCGGCGGCACCTGGCAGGTCGGCACCGGCACGACGATCGCGCAGACCGTCATGCGATTCGGGCCGGCACGGGCCTCCTAGCTCGAGACCGGCGGATCGCGGTGGACGACCGCGGCCGCCCCGCGACCCCCCGACCCGTGCGTTCTCCGGCGCGTCACCGGCGCGTCACCCGCCCGGCGGATGCTGGGGACGTGCCGCTGTCGAAGGTCCGCGTCCGTCGAGCCCGCATCCACCGGAGCCTCGGGGCGGTCGTCGCGACCGCGATCGCCGCCGCGGCGCTGCTCACCGGCTGCTCGCCTGCCGGGGCTCCAGCACCGAGCTCGTCGTCGATCGATCTCCGGGCCGCACTCGCCCGCCACTACGACTCCGACGTCTGGCCGGCCTCGGCCGGAGGCACGGACGCCACCGGCCGCCTCCTCGGCGGCTTCCGCGACCTCGGGCCGGAGGTGCTCGGAAGTCCGGCGTCGGTGCCGGCATCGGACGCCCTGACGTCGGCGAACGACGAGCTCGCCGTGCGGATCAACACCGAGGCGGCGCCCGACCAGATCGCGCGAGCGGAGCAGGATGCGGTGACCGCGGCCTCCGTGCGCGTCGCCGAGGGACTCGGGTCGCGGCTGGGCCCGCTCTACGTCGCCGCGCTCGGCCAGGGGCGCCTGCCGATCACGGCGGCGCTGCTCGACCGCGTCACCCAGGGCATCGACGGGACGGCCGCGGCGAAGGAGGGCTTCGGCTACCCGCGTCCGTACGTGCGGCTCGGATTCGCGGGCTCCGGCGGGCGCATCGACCGCTCGACGAACGGCTCGTACGACGACCTGGCCGCGAACGGGTCGTACCCGAGCGGCCACACCTACCGCGGCTACCTGGTCGGTACGCTCCTCGCGACGCTGCTGCCGGAGTTCGCACCGCAGCTGCTCGCGCGGGCGTCGGAGTACGGCGACAACCGCATCGTGCTCGGCTTCCACTACCCGCTCGACGTGATGGGCGGGCGGATGGCGGCACAGGCGACGATCGCGCACCGCTGGGCGGATCCGGAGTTCGCCGGCCTGCTCGACGCGGCGCGCACCGAGCTGACCACGGTGCTCGCGGCGGACTGCGTGAAGCGGCAGGCGGGCGACGACCTCGCGGCGTGCTCGGGCACGCCGTACGACGGACTCGACACCGCCCATGCGGCCGCGCTCTACACCCAGCGCCTCGACTACGGCCTGCCCGAGGTCGGACCGCCCGGCGCGGAGGAGATCGTGCCGGCGGAGGCGGCGGCACTGCTCGCGACGGCGTTCCCGAAGCTGACGGACGCCCAGCGGGTGCAGGTGCTGCAGCAGACGGCGTCGACGTCCGGCGCGCCGCTGGATCTGACGGCGGACGGCGGCGCGAGCTGGCAGCGGATCGACCTGCTGCGCGCGATGACGGCGGAGGTGACGGTCGCGGCCGACGGGACGGTCAGCGTCGCGGGGCCGTGAGCCCGACGGCGGCGGCGAGCGGAGGCGCCGTTCAGAACTCCGGGATGTCGCGGGGCTCGTCCTGCGCTCCGGCGAAGGCCCGGCGCAGCGCCTCGCGCAGCGGTCCCGCCTCCGAGTCGACGATCGTCGTGTAGCCGAGCCGTCGTCCCTCGGACGCCCGCTGCTTCGCGGCGGTGACCGGACGGATCTCGCCGGCGAGGCTGATCTCGCCGACGGCGGCGAGCGTGTGCGGCAGGGCCTTCTCGCGGAACGCGCTGGCGATGGCGAGCGCGATGGCGAGGTCGGCGCCCGGTTCGGAGAGCCGGATGCCGCCCACCGTCGACACGTACACGTCGGAGGTCGAGAGCTTGAGTCCGCAGCGGCGCTCGAGCACCGCCAGCAGCATCGCGACCCGGGACGCGTCCACGCCGTTCACCACCCGGCGCGGCTGCGGCGCCGACGTGTTCACGATGAGCGCCTGCACCTCGACCGGCAGCGCACGTCTGCCCTCCACGGCGATCGTGACGCACGTGCCGCTGACCGGCGCGCCGGTGCGGCTGAGGAAGAGGCCGGACGGGTCCGGCACCTCGGCGATGCCCTCGCCGGTCATCTCGAAGCAGCCGACCTCGTCGGTCGGGCCGAAGCGGTTCTTCAGCGCCCGGATGAAGCGGAGCGCCGTCTGCCGGTCGCCCTCGAAGCTGCAGACGACGTCGACGAGGTGCTCGAGCAGCCGCGGACCGGCGATCGAGCCGTCCTTCGTGACGTGGCCGACGAGCAGCACCGGCAGCGAGCGCTCCTTCGCGACGCGGATGAGCGTGCCGGCGACCTCGCGCACCTGCGCCGGCTGGCCGGGGGCGCCATCCGTCAGCGCCGAGGCGATCGTCTGCACCGAGTCGACGATGAGCAGGCCCGGGCGCACGGCGTCGACGTGTCCGAGGATCGTCGCCAGGTCGGTCTCCGAGGCGAGGTACAGCTCGTCGGCGGACGCGCCCCGCAGCACGCCGGTGCGCTCGGCGCGCATCCGGATCTGGCCGACGGACTCCTCGCCGCTCGCGTAGAGCACGCGCGTGCCGGACGCGGCGGCGCGGCGCGCGACCTCGAGCAGCAGCGTCGACTTGCCGACGCCGGGCTCGCCGCTGAGCAGGATCGCGGCGCCCGGCACGATGCCGCCGCCGAGCACCCGGTCGAACTCGCCGATGCCGCTCGCCCGGCGCTCGACCGAGCCCGCGCCGAGCTCGGTGATCGGGCGGGCGGCGCGCGAGTCGGGCACCCGGGCCGGGGCGACCGACGTCGTGGGTGCGCCGCGCTCCACGATCGATCCCCACGCCTGGCACTCGGGGCAGCGACCGAACCACTTCGCACCGGTCCACCCGCACTCGGCGCAGGTGAATCCGGGGGTCGTGACTCGGGCCATCCCGTCAGCGTAGGCGGTGGGTCCGACGGCGGAGGTCAGCTGTCCGTGCCGCTGGACGAGCCCGACGACGACCCGTCGGTGGAGGAGCCGTCGGGCCCGTCCGAGCTGCTCCCGCCGGTGCCGCCGCCCGGTGTCGAGCCGTCCGGCGCGGTGCCGGTCGGGGGCTGGCCGCCGCCGGGCCCGCCGCCGAATCCGCCGGACGGGCCGGAGCCGGTGGAGCCGTCCGTGCCGGATGAGCCGTCGCCGGTGGAGCCGTCGCCGGTCGAGCCGTCGGACTGGCCCGGGCCGCCCTGCCCGCCCGTCGATCCGTACCCGCCGAACCCCTGGCCGGTGCCCTGCTGCACGCTGGACGCGAGCTGCGGGGAACGGGCCTCGGCGATCGCATAGCCGCCGAGGCCGCCGACGAGCAGCGCGACCGCCGCCGCGATGGCCGGGATGCGTGCGGGGCGCAGCCGCTCGCCGAGCGTGCGCGTGGTCGGCGCGATCGGAGCGGCGGGCCCGGGGTGCGCGGCGCCGGGCGCCGGGGGAGCCGGCATGGGTGGGATCGCGGCGGTGGGATACGGGGCGTCCGGCGCCGGGGAGGCGGTCGGCGTCGGATCCGCCGGTGCCGCATCCGCCGGAGCGGGGTCTGCGGCATCCGGTGCCGGCGGCGTCGCGGCGTACGGCGTCGTCTGCGCGCCGTCGGGAGTCGCCGCGGCGTCGGTGCCGTGGTCGTCGGGGTCGCGGGGCGTCGAGCCGGGCGTGGTCTGGTCGTCCATGTCTGCGGTCCTTTCGCGGAGGAGATGCGTCGACGCTACGAAGCCGCGCTCGCCGGCACCTCGCGGGACGCCGCGACGACGCCGGGTCATCCCACTGCGTCCGCTATGACCGGCGCCGGCCGCCGCCTGGGGGAGGGGGCTCGGATGACACGCCGTGTCCCGCCGGTCCGGCTGCGGCGCGTCGTCGGATGCCCCTCCCGCAGACCTGCGCCGCGCGACCCGGAGATGCCCGGAGACCAGTCAGGCGGAGGCGCTCTCTCCGACATTCCGCGCGGTGGACGCCGCACACGGCGTGTCGGAGAGAGCGCCTCCGCCTGATCCCCCGGTCCTGCAGATGGTTCCTCAAGAAGGTGTTCGGAGCCGAGGGCGGATCGGGTGGGTCGACCGGTCGGTGGACCTGCGGAGCGCGCGACCGCGCCCGGCCCGCCGCCGCAGACGGTCGGTCACCGGTCCGGTTGCCGGCTCAGCTGCCGGAGTCGGCTCCCGTGCCGGACGGGGCGCCGCCGCGACCGCCGAAGCCGAGCGAGCCCTCGGTGATCGAGTCGGCGTCGAGCGAGTCGCCGCTGCCGGAGCCGCGCACCGTGATCTCGTCGCCCTTCGCCAGGTCGGAGACGGATCCCTCCTCGGCCTTCGTCACCGTGGTGTCGCCGTCGGTCGTGATGGTCACGGTCGAGCCGTCCTGCGTCTCGATGGTGATCGTGTCGCCGTCGACCTTCGTGATGGTGCCGGACGTGAACCCGCCCGCGCCGCCGGCCGTGCCGGTGCCGCCGGTGCCGGTGCCGGTGCCGCCCGGGAAGCCCTCGCCGCCGGGTCCGCCCTGGCCCTGCGCGAATCCGGTACGGGTCTGCGCTGACGACGCGGTCGACTGCCCGATGACGACGCCGGCGATCCCGCCGACGACGAGCGCGGCCACCAGGGCGAGCACGGGGGTGAGCCAGCGTCGCGCTCTGGGCTTCGGGGCTTCGACAGGCTCAGCCATCCGAGGTGCGGGCTCAGCCATCCGAGGGGCGGGCTCAGCCGTGCGTGGGGAGTGCGCCTCGTCGTCGGACGGGGACGGGGTGCTGGGGGTATCGGTCATGATGCGGTCCTTCTCGGGGTGCGGAGGTGGAAGGCGGAGGCGGGATGCCTCCGTCAGATGGCGCGGAGCGCCTGGATTGGGCGCATCGCGGCCGCGCGGGCGGCCGGGTACACGCCGAAGAAGACGCCGATCGCGACGGAGACGCCGAGCGCGAGCGGGATGGACCAGTCGAGGACGACGGGCTGGGTGCCGTTGATCTCGAACCGCGAGCCGATGAGCGCCGCGATGACGCCCGCCAGTCCGCCGAGCAGCGTGAGCGCGGCCGCCTCGACGAGGAACTGGCCGAGGATCGCACGACGTGACGCGCCGAGCGCCTTGCGGATGCCGATCTCGCGGGTGCGCTCCGTGACGGTCACGAGCATGACGTTGGTGACGCCGATGCCGCCGACGAGCAGCGAGATCGCGGCCACCGCGCCGAGCAGCACGGTGAAGCTCTCCGCGCTGGCGGCCCGGGTCGCGAGCAGCGACGACGCGTCGGTGATCGAGTACGGGGCGGTGTCGTCCGCGCCGACGCCGAGGTACTGGTCGAGCATGATCTGCGTCTCGTCCATCGCGGCCTGCACGTCGTCGGAGCTCGTGGCCTCGACCGTGAGCGTGCTGATCGCGCCGAAGCCGGTGTAGCTGCGCTGCACGCGGCTGATCGGGGCGATGACCACGGAGTTCGGGTCGTCGAACCCGGTCGACGTCTGGGTCGCGAGCACGCCGACCACGGTGAAGGGCGTGCCGTCGACGTCGATCGTCTGCCCGAGGGCGCTGCCGGTCGGGAACAGCTCGCTCGCGAGCGTCGATCCGATCACCGCGACCTTCGCGGCGGCGGCGACGTCGTCCGCGGTGAAGGCGGAGCCGGATCCGACGGAGGCGGTCGTCGCGGTGAAGTAGCCCGGCGAGGTGCCGATCACCGAGGCGGAGTCCTCGCTGGCGCTCGCCGTGGAGACGGTGAGCGAGGTGGAGACCTGGGGCACGACCTCCGCGACATGCCCCAGGCCGGCATCGGCGAGCTTGTCGGCCACGGCGAGGGTGAGCTGCTTCTGCGAGCTCGTCCCCGTCGTCGAGCCGCCGAAGCCGGCGCCGCCCGAGGCGCGGACGGTGATGGTCTTGGTGCCGAGGTCGGCGATGGCGCTCTGGATCTGCTGCGACGACCCGTTGCCGACGGCGAGCAGCAGGATGACGGCGGCGACGCCGATCATCACGCCCAGCATGGTCAGGATGCTGCGGAGCTTGTTCGCGGTCAGGCCGAGCACGGCCGAGCGGATCAGCTCGAGCGGGCTCATGCGCCGGTCCCTGTCGGGAGCGCGGCGGCCGGGCCCGCGTGCGCGCCGGAGCCCGCGAGCACCGCGGCCGGCGCCCGGCCCGAGCGGGATCCGGTGTCGGTCGTGATGACGCCGTCGCGCAGGGTGACGACGCGATCGGCCCGGTCGCCGACCGGCTGCTCGTGGGTGATGACCACGATCGTGCGGCCCTGGTGGGCGAGCCCGTCGAACAGGGTGAGCACGTCGTCGGTCGCGGCGCTGTCGAGGTTGCCGGTGGGCTCGTCGGCCAGCACGATCGTCGGGTCGGTGACGAGCGCGCGGGCGACGGCGACGCGCTGCTGCTGGCCGCCGGAGAGCTGCTGGGGCCGGTGGTCGGCGCGGTCGGAGAGTCCGACGGCGTCGAGCGCCTCGGTCGCGCGGCGGCGGCGCTCGGCGCGGGCGACCCGGCCGTAGATCAGCGGCAGCTCGACGTTCGCGATCGCCGACATCCGCGGCACCAGGTTGAACGACTGGAACACGAAGCCGATCCGCCGGTTGCGCACCCGGGCGAGGGCGCGCTCGTCGAGCTCGCCGACATCCTCGCCGTCGAGCAGGTACTGCCCGCTGGTCGGGATGTCGAGGCAGCCGAGCAGGTTCATCAGCGTCGACTTGCCGGAGCCGGAGGGTCCCATGATCGCGAGGTACTCGCCCGCGTGGACCCGGAGGTCGATGCCGCGGAGCGCGTGGACCACCGCGTCGCCGGCGCCGTAGCTCTGGTGCACGGCGCGCAGCTCGAGGACGGGGGCGGTCATCCGTTGCCCCCGGGTGCGCCGCCGCCCGGGAAGCCGCCGCCCGTGCCTCCGGTGCCGCCGAAGCCGCCCGTGCCGGTGCCGGTGCCGTTGCCGTTGCGGCCGGTGGTCCCGGTGCCGGTCGTGCCCGTCGTCGACGTCGATGCGGAGGCGATGCCGAGCAGGATCGTCTCGCCCGATTTCAGGCCCTTCGTGATCTCGGTGCCGTCGTCGCCGACCACGCCGGTCGTCACGTCGGTGACCGTCTCCTTCTCGGTCGCGGTGTCGATGACGGTGACGGTGGACTGGCCGTCCGCCGTCGTGATCGCCGCGGCGGGCACGTAGAGGGCGTCCTCCGCGCTCGCCTCGGTGGTGATGGAGACGTCGGCGGTCTGACCGAGCCGCATCCCCTCCGGCACCGAGGTGAGCGTGATCGTGGTCGCGTAGGTGACGACCGAGTTCGACGAGGTCGCGGTCGGCGAGATCGCGCTGACCGTCGCGGTCGCGGTGACGTCGTCGCCCAGCGCCGGGAAGGAGACGGTCGCGGCCTGGCCGACGGTGACCTTCGCGATGTCGGCCTCGGCGATGCTCGCGCTCACCGTGTACGAGGAGGTGTCGGCGATCGTGGCGAACGACGATCCGGACGCGCTGGAGGTCGTGCTGCTCGCGCCGGTGCCGCCGGTCGATCCGGTGGCGGATGATCCGCTCGAGGACGACGACGAGCCGGATCCGGTGCTGCCGCCCACCTCGCCGTCGACGGCGATGACGAGGCCGGCGATCGAGGAGGTCAGGGTCGCGGAGGCGAGGTCGGCGCGGGCGGAGGCGAGCGTCTCGGCGGCCTGGCTCACCGAGTCCTCCGCGTTGTTCACGGAGGAGACCTGCGCGTTCGGCTCGGCCTCCGCCGCGGCCAGGTTCTGCTTCGCGCGGGTGTAGGCGGTGCTCGCGTCGCTGACGGCCGCGGAGAGGTCGGTCGTGTCGAGGGTGCCGAGCTGCTGGCCGGCCGTGACGGTCTGGCCGACCGCGACGTCGACGGAGGCGAGCGTGCCGGACACCGCGAAGCTCTGCGCGACCTCCCGCACGGCCGCGACCGAGCCGCTCGCGCTGATCGTCGAGGAGACGGCGCCCTGCTTCACGGTGGTGGTCAGCCGGGTTCCCGAGGCGGCGCTCGCGGCCGTCGTCCGCCATGGCTGCCACAGCCAGAGGCCGCCCCCGATGAGGGCGGCCGCGATGACCACGATGAGGCCCGTGTTGATGAGGGCGGTCCGTCTTGCACGCATGCTGGGCACGCTAGGGACGGCGGATATGGCGGACGCATCGGGCTGCCCGGCGGATGCCCGGAGCGCGCTATGCGTTCCCTATGGATGCGCACCGGATGGCCGAGGAGGCGCGCCAGCGCCGTCTCGAAGCCTCACGCCGGCAGACAGGAGTCGTCGAGACGGCCGCGGGCGGCCTCCTCGGGCAACGGCCCTCGGATGGCTGAGCCTGTCGAAGCCGCCCTCCGACAGGCTCAGGGATCCGGAGAAGGACCTACGGCAGGTAGTACGTCGGGTTGGGCAGCTTCACCGTCGTGCCGCCGTGGCCGCCGAGCAGGTCGCTGTACTGGTCGCCGAAATTCCCGACGATCGAGTACTTCCCGCCGGCCTTCGTCTCGAGGTACGCGCGCGTGCCCGACTTGTACTCGACCGTCGTGCACTTCGCGGCCGCGCAGGTGATGTACGACGGCTGCTGCGAGGCGCCGACGCCGGTCCACTTCGTGAAGTAGTGGTCGGCGGTGAGGCCGGTGTAGCCGACCTTCTGGAGGTTGGCGACGGTGGCGGCCTTCTGGTCGTCGTTGCGTCCGGTCAGCCCGATCAGGGTGCATCCGGACCGCTGCAGCAGCGTGGCGGTGGTCACCATCGAGGGGGTCGCCGGGAAGCGCTGCTCCTGCACCCAGACGTCCTGCTCCGCCGGGTCGAACACGAAGTGCATGTCCGCGACCTCCATGTCGTAGGTCCAGAGCGTGGTGTCGTCCGCATCCAGCACGATGGCGGGCTTCTGGTGCTTGAACTTCGCGATCGCGCACTGCAGGGCGAGCTTCGGGATGACGGACCGCGTGATCCGCGACATCTCGCTGATGTAGGGGGAGCTGACCTTGTTCGCGATGCCGGTGCCGGAATCGCCGTAGTAGGTCGCGATGGTCTTCTTCACGGAGTCGATGTTCGGGATGCCCTCGCCGCCCTGGGTGGATCCGCTGGTGCCGTCCGGCTTCATCGTGAACTGCGTGCGCGGCGCGAGCTGCGGCTCGCTGACGCCGGGGAGGTCGGCCGAGGGCAGGTAGTAGGTCGGGTTCGGCAGCTTCTGCGTGCTGTCGGCGAACCCGCCCTGCAGGTCGCTCCACTGGTCGCCGACGTTGAGCGCGATGTCGTAGCCGGTGTCCTCGAGGTGCTTGCGCGTCAGGGCCTTGTACTCGACCGTGGTGCAGCTCGCGGTGGCGCAGGCGATGTAGTCCGGCTGCGCGCCCGTCGCCCACTTCGTGAAGTAGTTCTCGGCCGTGAAGCCCGCATAGCCGGCCTTCGTCACGTTCTCGATCGAGGCCGCCTTCTGGGCGTCGCTGCGTCCGGTGATGCCGAACACCTGGAATCCGGCGTCGATGGCGGCGTGCTCGAAGGCGACCATCCCGGGTGTCGCCGGGAACACCTCGTTCAGCACGTCGGCGTTGTTCTCGGCCGGGTCGAACACGAACTTCATCTCCCCGACCTCCTGGTCGTAGGTCATGAGCATCGTGTCGTCGGTGTCGAGGACGATGGCGGGCGTCTTGCCGGTCGCGGCCGAGGCGGCGTACAGCGCCGGCAGCTTCGCCGTGAGGTCGGCGGTGATGCCGTCCATCTCGGTGATGTAGGGCGAGGTGGTCTTGTTCGCGATGCCGGTGCCCGGGTCGCCGTAGTAGGTCGCGATGGTCTTCTTCACGGAGTCGATGTTCGGGATGCCCTCGCCGCCCTGCGTCGACCCGCTCGATCCGTCCGGGGCCATCGTGAAGGCCGTGCGAGGGGTGAGGAGCGCGTCGCCGGCGCCGCTGCCGGATCCGTGCCCCGGCGATCCGGGATGCCCGCCGCCGCCCCAGCCGCCGTGCGCCGAGGCGGCGCCGCCGATCAGAAGGGATCCGGCGACGAGCGCCGTGGTGGCGGCGACGGCGGCGAGCCGCCGTGTCGCACGAGCAGGGCTGACGGGACGAGACGGCATGGGTGACCGGCTTTCGTTCGGGGAAGGATGCGGCGAGGGATCGTTACCGAGTGCACACTAAACCTGGCCCCCGTTCGGGGGGAAGACCGGACGGGCTTCGGATGGCTGAGCACCAACCCGGATGGCTGAGCACCAACCCGGATGGCTGAGCCTGTCGAAGCCCCGCCACAACGCCGATGGCTGAGGAGGCGCGCCAGCGCCGTCTCGAAGCCGCGCTTCACCGACCCTGAGCCACGAGACCCCGCCCGACCCCGCCCGCGAACGGGGTGGACGGACCCCCGCGCGGCCTGGGCTAGACTCTTCGGCGGTACCGTGTCCGAGCGGCCGAAGGAGCATGTCTCGAAAACATGTGATGGTGCAAGCCATCCGTGGGTTCAAATCCCACCGGTACCGCCAAGCTGAAGCCCCGGAATCATCGCGATTCCGGGGCTTTCGCCATCGTGCTGTGGCCCGATCGGCAACACCTTGGCAACGTCCGACGTGATCGGAGCGGTTCCTAGTGATCCAGATCGGGTTTGCGGGAGGCGCGCAGCGCGACGTTCCGCGCGACGTTCCGCGCGACGTCCAGCGCCGATCCGACTGCATCCAAATCGTCGTCGAAGAGGTCGGCGTATACGTCGAGGGTCATTGCAGCGGAGGCGTGCCCCAGCATTCGCTGCACGGCCTTCACATTCGCTCCGCTCGACACCGCCAGGCTCGCAGCCGTGTGCCGCAGGTCATGCACCGTGAGGCGTGGGAAGTCCGGGTCCTCAATCTGCAACTGACGAACTGCCGAAGCGAACCATCCGCGTTGCGAGTGGGGCAGCTTGACGTGTGTCAGGCCGTCGCCGAATAGGAGGTCTTGTGGTCGCCCTGCTGCAGAAGAACATCCTCAACACCCGCACCTGGACCACCCGGCTCGAGCTCCGCCTCGCGATCGTGACCTGGATCGAAGCCGTCTACCACCGCCGCCGACGGCAACGAGCACTCGGCCGATTGACCCCGATCGAATACGAAGCCATCATGACCACACCAGCCGCATCCGCGGCCTAACAAGAAGAGTCACCGAAACCTTCAGCAGTCCCCTTGGACCTAGCTCCGGTCTTGCGGGCTTCGGAATGCCCCGTCGTCAGATCTGAGGTAAGCACACTCTGAATCTGGCAGCGATGGCGCCTCACGCCGTCCAGACCTACGTGTTTGGAGGGCTAGCTCTATGCCGTGCCCACATCGTGCCCACAACCGAGGGAGATCAAGCGTGCTCCACGTGATCGAAGAGGCCCGGGAAATCAGGGTTCTCGAGGCCCTCGGCCACCGCTGAGGCGCGACGATCCGGGTTCAAATCCCCTCGTCTTCGCTCTGCTCGGTGCCTGATGGTCCGACACGAAGAGGAGCCCCGATGTACTCGAAGCGTTGAACCCGCGACGCGTTGTGCCCAGTCGAGGTAGCGCGAGCGTCAGTCGACGAGGAGGTTGAGCGTAATCTCTCGCGCTGGAGTCTTACGAAGGATGCTCTCGACCTCCTCGCGAACGTCATTATCGAGCTGCGGTATTCGGAGCAGGGCACTGACGTCGACGGCGTCGAGCTCGTGTTCGTCGTTGAAGCTCAGGTGGTCCAGATGCTTTGCCAGCAGCTCTAGCGCTACGGAACGCGAGAAGCCGATCTCTTGCAGGTTGATCATTCGCGGATCGCTTGACCCGTACTCGACAAGCTTTGCCACATTGAAGCCGGCGGCGGCGCGGCCGAGCACCTGCACCGACAGGTCGTAGTAGTTCTCGAGGTAGCTGATGATCTTGAAGCGCAGGCCGGTCTCGAGATCGCGCAGGGTCTGTTCGATGACCCGGTTGATCTGCCGCGAGTCTCGGCCGTCGAAGCTCTCCCGGATCGGATACGGGGACTGCGTGAAATCCTGATACCGAATGAAGCCCTGCCGGACGTGATAACGGATGACCTTGCTGATCACGAGGACCAGGGGCTCACCGTCGACCCAGTACTCCATCAGCACCGCCCAGTACTTCAGGCGATCGCTGTAACCGGGCTCCTGCTTCGGGACCAACGGCTCCTTGCCGAGCGATTCCTCGGCGATCCAGTTGTAGAGCCCACCGAGGCGTTGTAGCACGCTCAGGAAGAGGTCGTAGTCGAGCGCGTCAGTGTCAGTGTCTGACGGAACGAGCGCCGCTGCGCTGCCGTCGGTCAGCGATTCCCACACTCGGGACTGGTACTTGGGCTGAATACCGGGAGTCGCGCGCAGCACGTCTTCGGAGCCTGCGAATCGCTCGACGGCCCGCTCGAGGACCTTGGCGCCGTCTTTCACCTTCTCGAGGAAGAACGAGCGAAGCGGCGTTTGTTGATTGCCGAGGACGTGCAGAAGCAGGATCGCGGAGTACTGCTCGATCGCCCGCTTGGCCGTTTCTGAGGGGCTACCTGGAATGGTGCCGTTCTTGAGCACCGCGCTGATGTCGGTGAAGTCTTTTCGGGTGCGCCCCGGATCGACGAGGAAGCTCCGCGCGACGATCGGCCGTCCGCGTGGGATGAGCTCCCGCTTGGTCTCCGTCCAGATGTTGTCCTCGTGCCGCACGCATATGACGTTGCCCGAAAAGTCGTAGGTCAGTCGGCCCGCCCGGCCGACGAGATTCTCGAAATCGATCTTCCCGAAACCGGCCGATCCGTGCGTGTCATTGAGCACGAAGATGTTCTTCGCCGGCATGTTCACGCCCTCGAGGAGGGTTGACGTGCAGACGACGTACTGCAGCCTCGATCCGCGCTCTGAGAAGCAAGCCTCGATCTTCTCCCGCACTTCCTGCGGCATCTTGCCGTGATGAAACGCGACGCCATGCGCGAGCGTGGTTACGAGATAGTAGGCCCTGTGGACGTGCTCCTTGACGAACTTGATGAGGGCGTCGATCTCCGGATCCTCAACGAGGGGGAGGGTAGCGGCCAATTCGAGCGCGAACTCTGCTGACTTGGCGGAGCTGTTGATGTAGACGATGGACTGCCGGCGGCGGCTCAACGAAGTGACTAGCTCGACGAGATTCTTCGCCGTCGGTGGCGACTCGAGGTTCGTGATCTGTTCGCTTTCGCCCGACAGATAAGACTGCTGGCGGTCGACGAGGTCCACGAAGTAGCGCTGCTGCGCGACGGTGCGCTCCTTCACCGCCAGCGCGCCGTTCTTCGCCTTGCCGAAGAGTTCCAAGAATAGCTCGGGGTTCTCGATGCTTGGGGACGCGAAGATGAGCTTGGTCGCGAACCGCCGGGTCGTCTCGACGATGGCGTGGTAGTAGATCGACGAGCGGGCGTCGTTCTTGGCGATGACCTTCTGCGCCTCGTCGACGATCAAGTAGTCAATGTCCCGCTCCGGATTGGACAGGTAGCGAAGAAGCCGCTCGGGGGTCAGCACGAAGATCGTGCGGGGGTAGGTCTTGCGCAGAAAGAGCGGGAGCGACGGGAAGGTCCCAACGTTGACCTCGGGCACATCGCGCAGTAGGTCGCGAAGGTCCGCGGCGGTCTGACCGATTAGCGCCTTCGTCGGCACGAGCACGACGACGCAGTGCTGGTCGAGTTCCGAGCTGCGCACGATGTCGTAAATGACGCCCTTCAGGATGAAGGACTTCCCAAGCGAGGTGGGGCCGGAGAAGCTGAAGTAGTCCTGCCCCCGTAGTCGCTCGGCGATCTCGAACTGCGTGTCGGTCAGGGTCGCGTCCCCGTGCTTGGTCGCTTGCACGACCTCCTTGGCCGCGCGCAAAATCCCGCGCGAGACGGGGAGCGGGAACGGCAGATCCGAACCAGCGGTGAGCGTCCGGAGCCCGGGAAAGTTGCCGAGCTCGATGAGGGCCGCTTCCGTTACCGCATTGGCACGCTGTCTGAGGCCGTCGTCCAGGCCAATCAGGTCTTCCACCTCCCGCACCAGCGCCAGAATGCTATAGGCGGCCTCGCGGTACTCCGGAACTGTCGAGTGGGAAAGGATGTCGGCGTAGCGGAGCATCCGCTTGACGAGCTCGTCGTCGACCTCGGCCGTGGTGCTGCCGGTGAGGAAGGCCTCGGAGACCGCAAGCTGCAGCGTCTCCAGGTCTGACTGGTAGTCGTTGCGCGCGATGATGATGTCGCCGAGCGCATCGGCCGCGATGCGCCCCATCTACTTCTTTTCCTTCTTCTTGCTGGGCTTGTTGCTGAGCAGCGCCGCCAGATCCATGCGCACCTTTTCAATGCCGGGGTCGTCATCACCCGAGCCACGCTTGACGAATGGCACGGCGTACACATGGATCGGATAGCCACCCAGGTTCCGGTCGTTGATTTCCTGCTTGATCAGTTCGTGCTCGCCTTCAATAGCATCCGTCGCTCGCTTGCGGAGCTCGGCCTCGATCTCGTCGAGCTCCATATCCGAAGGCTTCATGTCCGAGACATCGACCTCGTACCCGACGAAGATCCCGAAGGCGTTGTGCTTCCTGATCGCATCGTCGCCACCCCTTGTGGCCGGCAGCAGAATGGCAGACAGGACCGACAGCGCCTCGCCGTCCAGCTCTTCCTTGAGCAACTCAGATTCGACCAGCCAGGTGTCGAACTCGAAGCCCTCCTGCAGCACGTCGGCGATCGACTTGAAGGCCGCCTTGATCCCGCGCTTGGCGCTCTGACCCGGCTTCCCGGCGTCACCGTACATCTTCGACTCACCGAAAATCAGCTGGAACGAGTTCTCGCCGATGTGAAGCAGGTGCACGCCGTCCGAACCGTGGACGTAGTGCTCTGGATCAGTCTTGAGCTCCATCTTCGACAGGATCTTGGGTGCGCCGAGATGCCCCTCAAGCAGGGAGTAGAGGATGACCTCTCCGCCCTCGCCGGCCTTCGGATCCGGCGCGCGGAACTGCTTCTGAACCTTCGCGACGATCGTGCCCATGTGGGCGGGGTTCTTCTTTGCCTGCTGATACTTCTGTCGTGACAGCACGTAGGGCACGCTGTTGTTCTGGAGCGCATCGTAGAGCCCGGCCAGGTTGAAGTCGCCGTTGATCACGCGTAATACGTGGAGATAGAGGTTGGACTTCTTCTGCAACGCGACGGACGTCGGCACGTAGAAGAGCGCGTTGAACTCGTCGCGAATCGACTCGTCGAGCGACAGCGGCAGGACGGGCTTAGATGCGTCCGGCATTCGTCTCCGTTCGGGGCCGGGCAGGGCAGGGACGCCCAGAATGACAGGCGGCGGGGCGGTTCCACGCGCGACGCGACGAACGATACTCATGTATGCCGGCATCCATGCTGCGCTGTTGCGTTGGCGGGTGCGAGATGGTGCGCATTGTGCGCCGCTGGGCGTTTTCCAGTTCGCCGCCGGGTTGATCCTCGCCTCCTCGACGAACTGCTGCGGAATGACCTGGGGCGGGCACAAGGGGCCTTCCACCTGCACGGCTCCACTGATGCGGGTGGGCGAGCCTCAGAACGGGTAACGGCCAGCCACAGGGATGTCGCGGCTCACCGCGGGAATGATCATGTTCAGCCACAGGAAGAGTGACGCGAGTGGTTGACGGCCGTCGAGGCGCACCCAGTCCTCTCTCACCGTGCTGTTCTCGCCGACAATGCCGAGCCGTCCCATCCCGTGGCCGACGTGGATGAACGCGGGACGATCGAGGACGAACAGCGCGTCGAGGACCGGCAGCATCTCGCCCGACGGCGCCTCGACATCCGACTGTTCCTGGAGCCTGGTGAGGATGGTGTCGTCGGCGATGTCCGAGTCGACTGCAACCGCGAAGTACGGCACCGACTCGACGAACCGGTACCGGTCTTCGTCCGGCACCGTCGTCATGTCGGAGGCCAGCAGCGGTCGATGGATCTCTCGGAGCTTTCTGCCCTTGGCGAAGATCGAATCCAGGTCGGCGGTCCGAAGAGTGCTCTTGACTTCGGCGACCGCGGCGACCCCCTCGGCGAGGTATAGGCCGGGTTCCTCTGCAGGGTAGTTCAGGGGTTGGTCGTCGTTGGAGATGATGACGTCGAGCTGTCCGCCGCCGCGCCCGTTGGAGTCCATGACCTCCCCGTGACCTACCCGGAACCGGCTCGGGAGGTGGGCGCCCAGGAACGTCCGCCACTCCCGCTCGACGGCGTCGCCCCGATTTCCGTGGTGCTCGAATGCCGAGCGGGCTTCGGCCAATCGGTGCTGAAGCCGCGCGGTCTGCGCGGTGAACGAGCCGCCGAGACGCTCTTGAGCTGTGGCCATGGCATTTAGAGTGGCGCGTCCGGCCCGGCGAAGGCGGGAGACGCGCGCATACCGACGGTGAGCCGATCCGGATGTACGGAGTGGCCCGTCACGGCGCCGCTACGTTAATCTCCGCCATCCGACCGGCGAGCGGCGGTTCATGGACGATGTCAGCAAGGCCATCCGCCGCGCCGATCTCGCCCTCAGGGCTCAGCCGCCCGACTCCGTTGAATCCCGCGCGCCCAGCCCGCTGTAGCGAGCGCTAACGCGCTGTGCTTGTTCACGGTACTTCTTCGCGTTGAAGGCTCTCCAGAAAAGCCGCTTGATGAGCGGCTCCTGACTGTCGCGCACCTCAACCCAGACGCGGAAATAGACGTCAAACTCGTGGAGGTCATCGGCGAGCTTCGCGAGATTGTCATCACTCACCGGGAAGCCGCCCTCCGCGACCTCACCTCGAGCGACGACGAATCCAAGGAAGCGGGAAGTCCAGCCGATGTGCTCGGCGTGCCTGTCCGCGTATCGAGGTGAGAGGCGAGCAAACGCGTCGAGCAGCTCTTGGGCGAGCGGCTTCAGCTTTGCGATCTGTCGCTGTCGTACCTCGTGCTGTAGCGACCCCTCGGGCCCGTCCGTCACGATCAAGCCGAACTGCATGCCGAGTCGCTGAAAACCGAAGATGACCTCGTCGATCTGACGGCGGTCGCGAACAATGCGCTCTTTGCGTGCATCTAGGCGGGGTTTGGCCAGCATCTCGACCACGACCGTCGTCGCAAGCGCTGTGAAGACCGCCGCAATAACCTGCATCAGCGGTGTCCAGTCGACGTTCATGCGCCGATCGTAGGCCGGCACTCATGGCCGCACCCGTCGGTCTTCGTCACGTGGGTACCCACGTCCGAACCGACGATCCTCAGAGTCGCCGGGACTCGAGCGAGCCGTGGCAACGCTTCGGCAACAACTGGCGCGAGTCCAGTCGTTTCGAAGTGATCTCGCTGAGCCGCAGTTGTTGACGTTCCGTTCCGCTCGGCCGCCCCGCGCAGCGGCGCTCCTGATTCAAATCCCACCGGTACCGCCACGAGAAGCCCCGGAGTCATCACGATTCCGGGGCTTCCGTTTCGACCGCTCCGTCGGATGACCGACGGCGGCGACGGCGATCAGGCGGCGGCACCTGCCGGGTAGGCGATGCCCTCGTTGGAGATCTTCTCGGCGACCTCCGCGATGCGCGCCGCAGCCGCCAGCTCCTGGTCCAGGTTCTCCTGGAGCAGTGCCGCCACGTCATGGGCGCCGCGCGCCTTCGCGTTCGTGACGAGCACCTGGTAGACGGCGATCTCGTAGTGCTCGGCCTCGAGGCCGCCGGAGAGCAGGACGGCGTCGACGATCGACGGGTCGGTCTTCTTGATCGTCGCCGCGCCCTCCTTCGCGAGGCCCTTCGTGGTCGGCGACGGGGCGTCGTTCACGGCCTCGCCGAGCAGCGCGAACGCGCTCTCGATGTTCTCGATCTGATGACGGGTCTCGGCCGCGTGGTCGTCGAACAGCTGCTTCAACTCGGGGCGCTGGGTCGTCGCCGAGAGGGACTCGAGCAGCGCGAGGTTGTCGCGCTCACCGGTCAGTGCGGATCCCAGCTTGAAGCTGAAGATCTCTTCGGGGGTGGTGAAGTGCTCGAACATGGACTGCCTCCGTGCCGGGCGGTTCGGCGGCACCAGAGCACCGCCACCCGGACTCGGCCCAGCATGCGCGCCGGACCCTGACGATCCGGCCGGACGCCCGTCATCCTCGGGCAACGACCAGGCGCACTGCGGCGGTCTCAGCCCGCGAGGTCGGGCAGACCCGCGTAGTCCGGCAGCTCCGGGCCGCCGACCGCGCGCTCGATCAGCGCGCCGAAGGCCTCCATGTCCGGCTCGGGTGCGGGCTCGGAGGGATCCGGCGCCGGAGCGGTGAGCATCTCCACGTGCATGCGGCCGATCTCCCGGTTCGCGTCGACGTAGTCCTGCATGCGCGCCTGGTAGCCGGCGAAGCCGACCTCCGGATCCCAGTCGGCGGCGGCGAGCTCGCCGGCCAGCAGGTACGCGCCGACCAGCGCCAGTCCGGTGCCCGCGCCGGACATCGGCGAGGCGCAGTACGCGGCATCGCCGATCAGGCCCACGCGTCCGCGCGACCAGCGCTCGAGCACGACCTGCGCGACCTGGTCGAGGTAGAAGTCGGGCGCGTCGTCGAGGTGGGCGAGGATGCGCGGCGTCTCCCAGCCGAACCCGGCCATCTGCTCGCGCAGCAGCCGCTTCTGGGCGGGGATGTCGCGGTGGTCGATCGCGAAGTCCGGTGTGGGGAACGACAGCATCGCGATCGCGCGCGAGGCGTCGCGGATGGGACGCAGGCCCGCCGAGCGGCCCTCGTGCTGGTAGTCGAGCAGCCACCGGTCGAGCCCGAACTCGTTCGGCACCGTGTAGAACGCGAGCACGAGGCCGAGGTGGCGCACGAAGCGCTCGCGGGGTCCGAACACCATGCCGCGCAGCGCGGAGTGCAGGCCGTCGGCGCCGATCACGAGGTCGAAGCGCCGTCGGCCGCCGGACGCGAGCGCGACGTCGACGCCCTCCGCATCCTGCGTCAGCTCCGCGATCCGGTCGCCGAACACGTACTCGACCTCGTCGCGGGTGTCGTCGAAGAGCACCTGGGAGAGGTCGCCGCGCAGCACCTCGATCTCGGAGATGTAGCCGTCGCCGCCGTCGTCCTCGGCGCGGAACGTCTCGAGCACGCCACCGTCCGCATCGACCGTGTACGCGCCCGCCGTGTCGGTGAGGACGGCGCGCACGGCGTCGTCGAGGCCCATCCGGCGGATGACCTCCCTCGCCACGCCGCGGGCGTCGACCGCCTGCCCGCCCGGGCGCAGGCCCGCCGCCTGCTCCACGACGGTCACCACGGCGCCACGTCGGCGCAGCCAGTGCGCGAGCGCCGGTCCGGCGATGCTCGCTCCGGACACCAGGATTCGGACGCCGTCCATGTCGCCTCCGCTCGTCTCGTGATCGACGACATTCTGCTCCCGGACCGGTGACATCCGGATGCGGGGGGCTCACCGCACGGTCGAGATGGGCCCGGTCCGCTCGTCCTCGTGGTCGTGGGTCGGGATGATGTCGATCGTCGCCGTGGTCGGGGCGATGATCGAGATCGGGGCGGTGACCGTCGGCAGATCGACCGGCTCGAGGCCGGCGCGGGCCGCGATCTCCGGCAGGCGGCGCACCGCGTGCACCCAGGCCGGGATGAGGATGACGACCGCGCCGATCCAGGCCAGGGGCGCGTTCCACGCGACGCCGACGAAGCCGAACAGCGCGCCGAGCAGCAGCGCGGCGGTGAAGCGCATGACGAGCTCGACCACCCCGGTGATCGTCGGGATGCCGGACAGCCCGAGTCCCTGGATGGCGCCGCGGAGCACGAACAGCACGCTGAGCACGAGGTAGAACGCGGCGCTGACGATGAGCATGATCATCGCCAGGTCGACGACGTCGTCGGCGCCCTCGACGAAGAAGCCGAGCAGCGGGCGTCCGATCGCGATGACCACGCCGCCGAGCACGATCGACGCGATGACCGCGAGCACGAGCGCCTGCCGGACGCCCTGGCGGATGCGGTCGAGCTTGCGCGCGCCGAGGTTCTGCGCCACGTACATGGAGGCTGCGAGTCCGAGCGACTGCAGGAGCGCGATCGCGAGCCCGTCGACGCGGGCCGCCGTCGTGGCGGCGGCCACGGCATCCGCGCCGATCTCGTTGAGGCGCACCTGCACGGCGAGGGTGCTGATGGCGATGATCGACATCTGGAAGCCCATCGGGATGCCGAGCCGGAGGTGGCGGGCCACGTCGTGGCGGGTGATGCGCCAGTCGGGGCGGTGCACGTGCAGCACGGGCACGCGCCTGGCGATGTGGATGACGCACAGCGCGGCGGAGAGCGCCTGGGCGACGACGGTGGCGAGCGCCGCGCCGGCGATGCCGAACCCGAGCCCGACCACCATGACGATGACGAGCACCACGTTGATCAGGCACGAGATCGTCAGGAACACGAGCGGCGTGCGCGAGTCGCCGATGGCCCGGATGACCGCGGCCAGGTAGTTGAAGTAGAGCAGCGCGCTGCCGCCCAGCAGGCTGACCTGCGCGAACGCGGTGGCCGGTGCCAGCAGCTCGGGTGGTGTCTGGAGCGCGATGAGCGCCGGCTCGACGAGCAGCGGACCGCCGACCGTGACGAGCACGCTCGCCACGGCGACGAGCAGGATACCGGTCGCGAACGAGCGACGGACTCCGGCGTGATCCCCCGCGCCGAACGCGTGCGCGGTCGGGATCGCGAACCCGTTGCCGAGGCCCCACGCCGAGCCGATCACGAGGAACATCAGGCTGCCGGTGGCGCCGACGGCTGCGAGCGCATCGACGCCGAGCGTGCGGCCGACGACCGCGGCATCCGCGACCTGGTACAGCTGCTGCACCACGTTGCCGATGAGCAGCGGGAGTGAGAAGACGGCGATGACGCGCCAGGGTGTTCCGGCGGTGAGCGAGGTGGCCAACGGCGAGCGGCTCCGAGTTGCAACGATTCAGGTCGACACCAATCATGCCGTGTCACGGGGGTGGCCCGCGCCGCCGGGCGCACCGGACCGGTTTCAGCCGGCGAACCGGTCGGCCAGCTGCTCGGCGGCCGCGGAGAGCCAGTGCGCCGCGCGCGACATCGCGGGACCGCTGTGGCCGGCGAGCTCGGTGAGCGAGACGGCGTCGACGAAGCCCGCGGCCCGCGCGTCCGCCGCGATCCGCCCGGCGATGATCGCCGTCGGCACGCCGAGCCGCGTCGCGGCGGCGAGCACGGCGATCGGCGTCTTGCCGCGCAGGCTCTGCTCGTCGAACGACCCCTCGCCGGTGATGACGAGGTCGGCGTCGGCGATCGCGGCATCGAGCCCGACGAGCTCGGCGACGGTCTCCGCGCCGCCGCGCGTGGTCGCGCCCCAGGCGGTGAGGGCGAGCGGCGTGCCGCCGGCCGCGCCGAGTCCGGGCGTGCCGGGGTCGATGCCGAGGAGGGCGGCGAGCGCGGCGAGGGCGGCATCCGCGGCGAGGATCGCGTCCCCGGTCAGGCCCTTCTGGGGTCCGAAGACGGCGGCCGCGCCATCGGTGCCGGTGAGCGGATTGTCGACGTCGACCATCGCGACGACCCCGCCCGGCGGCAGCGGTACGAGCCCGGACAGCTCGACCGACCGGATGCCCGCGAGTCCGCGCGCGCCAGGCGCGACGTCGTGACCGGCGCCGTCGAGGAACCGCGCACCGAGCGCCCGGAGGAGCCCGACCCCGCCGTCGGTCGACGCGCTGCTGCCGAGCGTCACGACCACCTCGTCCACGCCCTGATGCACCGCGTCCGCGATGAGCTCGCCGACGCCGGTCGTGTCCGCATCGAGCGGGCGGAGTCCGTCGCCGGCGAACAGGTGCTCGATGCCGCTCGCCGACGCGAGCTCGACCACCGCCGTCGCGGTGCCGTCGTGCTCGACGCGGAGCCACACCGCGTCGACGGGCGCTCCGGCCGGGCCGCGGACCGTCAGCGCCATCCGGGCGGATCTCGGGCTCGCCGCGGCGATCGCGTCGAGGGTGCCCTCGCCGCCGTCCGCCATCGGCAGGAGGACGATGCGGTCGCCCGGGCGACCCGCGGACCAGCCGGACGCGATCGCCTCGGCCGCAGCGGCGGCGCTGATCGAGCCCTTGAACCCGTCCGGTGCCACGACGATGGTGCTCACGCCGGAAGTCTGCCGCAGTCCCGCTGTCCCGCGGCGACGCCGTCAGTCGCGCGTGCCGAACAGCCCGTCGCCGTGCCTGTGCAGCACGTCGTACGCGTCGCCGTAGGTGGTCGGCGTCGGCGCGGACGGCTCGTACTTCGCCAGCAGGAGGCTGATCAGCCCGAGCGCCGGCGCGGTGAGCGGGCGGTCGCGGTCGACATCCGTCGCCGGATGCGGCTTGCCGGACTCCGGGTTGGTCGGCACATACGGCCGGTGCACATCCGGCCAGAGGGCGGGCTGGCGCGGGATCCTCCGCGTCACCGCGTTCCGCAGGCTCGGCGCGCTGCGATCACGACGGGTCAGCGGCGCGAGCCCGTGCAGCTCGCAGAGCGTCTTGATGAGCGAGGTGTGCTGCATCTCCTCGTTGATCACCGAGCCGGCATCCGTGTAGGCCGAAACGACGATGGCGGGCACGCGCACGCCGAGCCGGTCGAACCGGAAGCCCATCTCCCCGGGCTCGGCCTGCTCGTCCGGATGCTCGGCCGAGGGCGGCGGCACGTGGTCGTAGATGCCGCCGTGCTCGTCGAAGGTGACGAGCAGCGCCGTGTTCATCGCGTTCGATCCGCTCGTGCTCGCGGCGCCTCGGATCGAGGTGTAGACCTCCGCGAGCAGCGCCTCGCCGGCGCGCATGTCCGAGACGGCGCTGTCGTACGGTGCCTCGCCTGGCACGTCGACCGTCTTCGGCCGGCTCACCGGCGGGTGCATGTCGTTGTGGTCGAACACCATCCGCGGCTCGATGAACGCGTAGTCGGGCAGGTTGCCGGTCTTCGCGTCGTGGTGGAACTGCGCCATGCTGCGGAAGTTCGTCAGCCAGTACTTCTCGATCGACGGTGCGTGCAGCATCCCGGTCAACGAGACGACCTGGTCGGCGTCGTAGTAGACGCGCCAGGTCTTCCCGGCATCCGAGAGCCGGTTGAAGATGGTGGGCACGGCGGGCGCGGTGAGCCACTTGGCCTGTCCGCCGTCGTGCGCGTTGGTGACGAAGCCGTGCGACGTGCTCGCGTGGAAGAACGAGCGGTTGCAGAACGTCTGCGACGGCACCGACGCGTGCCAGTGGTCGTAGACGCCGAAGCCCTGCGCGATCGTCGAGACGACCGGCAGCATCTCCGGGGCGAAGCCGCCCATCACCACGGCGTACTCTTCGGGCGTCGGCTCGCGGCCGCGCTCCAGCTGGAAGCTCGTGACGTAGTCGCGCACGAAGCCCGACATCGACGGCGCCGCCTCGGCCTCCGGCGCGTTCCACGGCTCCGACAGCTGGTGCGCGCGGAGGTCGGCGTTCGTCGCCGGCTCGACCAGGTCGAAGAGCTGGGTGTTGACGTGCGGGTAGAACTCGCCCGGGTCCGGGTCGGGCTGGCTCATGATCCAGTCGGTCGTGCCCGTGTAGGCGTGCGCCGGGACGACCGTGCCGTCGGGGGCGGTGTTGGCGTGATCGCCGGACTGGAGACCCTCGTAGTGCTGCCCCGGCGGCACCGTGTCGGCGGTGTACAGCCGGCCGAGGATGTGGTCGAAGCTGCGGTTCTCGAACATGAGCACGACCAGGTGATCGAAGCCCGGCTCGGCGCGCGCGGGCAGCGGGGTGAAGCCGTAGGTGACATCCGGGTCATCGCCGGGTCCGGAGCCGAGCGCGCGGCCGGTCGCGACGGCGGCGAGGGCACCGGCCGCCACGCCCGCCGCGCCGATCCCGGTGGCGCGGAGGAAGCGGCGGCGGGAGCGGGTGCCGCCGTCCTCGGCGACCTCGCTCGCGCCGTGGTCTGAGCCCGCACCCGAGCCGGCACCGGGGAGGTCGTCCGCCATGCCGGGAGAGTAGCGCTTCCGGCGGGGGTGGACGCGGACCAGCATCGGGCGCACGATGGACGCGTGACCTCCCTCGCACGGCCGTGATCCCGCTCCGGCACGCCGGGACGCGCTCCGCGCCGGCGTGCTGAGTTCCGCCGCGCCCGCTCCCGGGTGCCGGAGCTCCGCCACGGCCCACCGGCGCACTGCCGCGTCCGCCGTCGCGCGGCAGCGGTCCGCCCGCTGATCGCAGCCCCCGTGCCGCACCGCCGGCACGCGACGCAGCGTCACCCTCTCGCAAGGAGTCCTTCCATGTCCCGTTTCACCATCCACGTCGCCGACGACGCGCTCGACGACCTCCGCGACCGCCTCCGGCGCACGCGGTTCGCCGCCCGGAGCCGTGTCTCACCCGAGCTGCTCGCCGTGCGCACCGATCCTCGCTTCCCGCACCCGACGGCGCCCGGCTGGGAGGCCGGCGTCGACCCCGACTACCTGCGCGAGCTCGTCGCGTACTGGGCCGACGGATTCGACTGGAGAGCCGCCGAGGCCCGGCTCAACGCCTACCCGCAGTTCCGCGAGGGCGGCGCCCACTTCGTGCACCTCCGACGTGACTCGACGCGGCCTCCGGTCCTCCTGACCCACGGCTGGCCGAGCACCTTCGTCGAGCTGCTCCCGCTCGCGGACCTGCTCGACGTCGACATCGTGATCCCGTCGCTGCCCGGCTACCTCTGGTCGGAGCTGCTCGACGTGCCGATGACCCGTCGCGCGATCGGCGAGTCGTTCCACCGCCTCATGACCGAGACGCTCGGCTACGAGCGCTACGTCGCGTTCGGGGGCGACATCGGCGGATCGGCGTGCGGCTGGGCCGCGGCGCTCCACCCGGAGGCGGTGGCCGGCCTCCACGTCATCCACGGTCCCTTCCCCTCGGAGTGGACGACGCCGCCCACCCCCGAGGAGCAGCTCTGGCTCGACTCGGAGGACGCGCGCGACGAGCAGGACGGCGGGTACGGCGCCATCCTCGCCGGGCGCCCCGACGCGCTGGCCACGGCCGTCACGGACTCGCCGGCCGGGCTCGCGGCCTTCGTCATCGACAAGCTCTGGGCGTGGAGCGACTGCGGCGGCGACCTCGAGTCGCGGTTCAGCCGGGACGACCTCTGCACGATCCTGACGCTGTTCTGGGCGACGGGCTCGATCGGCACCTCGTTCCAGCAGGACCTCGACGCGGTGCTGGGCGGGAAGCGGCCCACGATCACCGTCCCGGTGGCGGTGACCCAGAGCCGCGAGTGGAACATGCCGCTGTTCCCGCGCTCCATCGCGGAACGCGCCGCGACCGACATCCGGCGGTACTCGGCGGCGCCGAGCGGCGGGCACTTCCTCGCCTTCGAGGAGCCCCGGCTCATCGCCGACGAGCTCGACGCCCTCTTGCGGGAGGTGGACTGAGCGACGAGTTCCGGTCCCACAGGTTCCTGAGTGCCGCCTGAGCGGGGATGCCGCGTCAGCTGGGTGGTCGCTACCGTCGGGGCGGTGCATCGCGCACCCCGAAAGGAGCCCGTCATGTCCCGCCCCGGTACCGTCACCGCCTCCCTGGTCCTCTGGATCCTCGCCTCGATCCTCGGCATCGTCGGCGCGATCCTGGCATTCGTCGGCCTCAGCACCGCGGGTGCGGTCGCGGGTGGCGCCGCCGGTGCCGCGCTCGTCGTCGGCGCCGTGATCGCCCTCGTCATCGCGATCGTGCAGATCGTGCTCCTGGTGAAGTTCGCGCAGGGGCGCAACTGGGCGCGCATCATCCTCACGATCCTCGGCGTGCTCGGCATCATCGGCGCGATCAACAACGGCTCGAACGGTCAGGGGACGTCGTGGGTGACGCTGATCCTCTACGTGCTCGCGATCGTGCTCGCCTACGTCGGCGGCGCGAACGCGTTCTTCCGGCGCCGCAGCTGAGCGCGGGGGGCTGAGCTCGCCGCGGGGCATCGCCGCGCGGCACCTGCTGAAGGCGGGCGGATCCGGTTCGGGTGATCCGCCCGCCTTCGGCGTGTTCGGGTCCGGCGCCGGCGGTGAGACAGGATCCGCTCTTGACCCGGTGCTTGTTTTTTGCAAGTGTGGACACCGTCCACATCGGACCCGAGCGAAGGAGCCCACCATGACCGCGATGTTCGTCAACGTGCCCGTCACCGATCTGGAGCGCGCGAAGGCGTTCTACACCGCGATCGGCTTCACGCTGAATCCCGCGTTCAGCGACCACAACGCCGCCTGCTTCGTCGTCGAGGCGGACCACAGCTTCCTCATGATCTCGGTGCGCGAGTTCTTCCAGACCTTCACCGACCTGACCATCGGCGACCCGGCGGTCAACCCGACCTCGTCGACGTCGGTCTTCTACGACACGAAGGACGAGGTCGACGCGATCGCCGCGAAGGGGCTCGCCGCCGGCGGCACCGAGCCGCGCCCGGCCTCCGACTACGGCTTCATGTACCAGCGCGGCCTCAGCGACCCGGACGGCAACTCGATCGAGTTCGGCTGGATGGACCCGGTCGCGGCGGAGCAGGGCCCCGAGGCGTACGCCTCCCAGCAGTCCTGAGGCCGCGGGCGCGGGACGCGGCGCATGGCCGCACGCGATTACGGGCAGTACGACGGCGTCACCCACGCGCTCGAGCTCGTGGGCGAGCGCTGGGCGCTGCTCCTCATCCGGGACCTCCTGGTGGGGCCGCGGCGCTATGGCGAGCTCGCGGCCGGCCTCCCGCGCATCCCGACCAACATCCTCGCGTCTCGCCTCAAGGAGCTGCAGCAGGCGGGCATCATCCGCAGGGCGCCGCGCTCGCGCATCATCGTCTACGAGCTGACGCCCTACGGCCGCGAGCTCGAGCCGGTGGTGCTCGCCCTCGGCGCCTGGGGATTCAAGGCGATGGGCGATCCGCGGGACGAGCAGATCCTCACCGCGGATGCCATGGCGATGACGCTGCGCACCGCCTTCCTGCCGGGGATCGCGGCGGACCTGCCGGCGACGGCGTACGCGGCGCACCTCGGGACGTCCGGGGTGCTCGTCCGGGTCGACGGCGCGGCGCTCGATGTCCGCCGGCTCGACCCGGCGCACGGCGACGGCGCGGCCGATCTCGCCTTCGCGACCGGACCGGACCTGCGGCGCCTCATCTCCGGCGAGCTCGCCGCCGACCGCGCCATCGCCACGGGCGCGGTCGAGGTGCTCCGGGGGAGCGGCGAGCTGCTCGGCCGCTTCGCGAGCACGTTCCACCTGGCGGCGTAGCCGCAGCGCAGGATCGGGGGCGGCCTAGACGGATCCGGCCTCGCGTCCCGCGACGGGACGTGGTTGCCTCGGAGGAGGCGCCGGCCTCCGCCGGCGTCGCCGACGGACAGGGAGGTCCGGCATGCGCTTCGTCACCATCGCCTACGGAGACCGGGCGGGCTACGACCGGACGGATGCCGCGGTGCGCGACGCCGCGCACGCGCACGACGCCTGGCTCGATGAGAGCGGTCACCAGCTCGTCGGCGGGATCGCGGGCGATCCGGTACAGGTGCGCAACCACGACGGCGCCGGGGTGACGACGACGGCGGGCGCCTACCTCCGCGCCGACCTGCCCATCGCCGGCTTCGGCGTGCTCGAGGCGGATTCGCTCGAGGAGGCGATCGAGCTCGCCGCGAAGTCGCCCTGCGCCGTCGCCCAGGGCGTCATCGAGGTCTGGCCGCTCGTGCATCCGGCGGCCGGGTGACCAGCCTGGACGCGCCCTGGACCCGCGCCGACTGGACGGGACTGGCCGACCGCATCCTCGACGGCGCGTGGTCGTACGCGACGCCGTCCGGGGCGCAGATCGTGCCGCCCGGTCCGGAGGGCGGATACGGACGCCGGGTCGACGGGCTCGAGGGGTTCGCGCGCACGTTCCTGCTCGCCGCGTTCCGCCTCGTCGGCGAGGGCGGCATCGGCGACCCGGCGATGGCGGCGCTCGCCGAGCGCTACCGGGCGGGGATCGCCGCCGGCGTCGACCCGTCGCATGCGGAGCGCTGGGTGCGGCTCGACGAGCACGGGCAGGCGAAGGTCGAGGCCGGGTCGCTGGCGCTCGCGCTCGACCTGACGCGGCCGTGGATCTGGGATCGGCTCGACGACCTCACGCGGCAGCGCGTCGTCGACTACCTCGCGCCCGCCGTGCACGATCGCACGTACCCGCAGACGAACTGGCTGTGGTTCCGCATCGTCGTGCAGACCTTCCTGCGCTCGGTCGGCGCGGAGTGGTCGGCGGAGGACGTGGCGGCCGACCTGCGGACGCTCGACGCCTTCGATCGCGAGGGCGGCTGGATCGCCGACGGCGGCGGCCGCGGCTTCGACCACTACAACGCGTGGGTGCTGCAGACCTACCCGCTGCTCTGGGCCCGGATGCGCGGGGCCGAGGACCTCGCGGCCGGCCGGACCGCGGCGGACCTCGCCCGGCTCGACCGGTTCCTGCTCGATGCGCGGGCGCTGATCGGGGGCGACGGCGCGCCGCTCGCGCAGGGCCGGAGCCTGATCTACCGGTTCGCGGCGGCGAAGGCGTTCTGGGTCGGCGTGCTCGAGGGCGTGCCGTCGAGCACCGCGGGCGAGCTCCGCGGCGCGGCCGAGGCCGTCGTCCGCTTCTTCGCCGACCGCGGCGTGCCGGATGCCGTCGGCCTCTTCCCGCTCGGCTGGCTGGCGCCCTGGCCCGGCATGGTGCAGGCCTACTCGGGCCCGTCGTCGTCGTACTGGAACGTGCTCGGGCTGCTCGGCGTGATGCTGCCGGCGGGGCATCCGGTCTGGTCGGCGCCGGCGGTGCCGCCGCCGGTGGTGCAGGGCGACGCGCTCGTCGCGATCGCGGCGCCCGGCTGGATCGTCAGCGGCACGCGCTCGGACGGCATCGTCCGCGTCGTGAATCACGGCGCCGACCACGCGCACGAGGGCGACGCGACCGGCGATTCCCCGCTGTACGCCCGGTTCGGCTACTCCACCGCGACCTTCCCGCTGCTCGACGCCGCGGCCTGGGCCGAGCCGCTCGACGGGAGCATCGCGATCCTCACCATCGACGGGCCGACCCACCGGACCGGGATGCGGCTGCTCGCGACCCGCATCGCGACCGGGGATCCGACCGGCGGCGAGCCGGAGGTGGGCGTCGCGAGCTCGACGTGGAGCGCGCACACCGTCGCGCCCGCGGCGGAGCAGGAGGGCCACGGATCGGGGCTCGCCGGCGCCGCCCGGCACGTCGCGCGGCTGACGGCGCACTCGCTCGTCCGCGGGCCGTGGGAGGTGCGGCTCGTCCGGGTCGACGAGGCGGAGTCCGAGCTCGTCGACCTCCGGATCGGCGGCGCGGCCGTCTCGGGCGGCGGGTTCCGCGCGGAGCGGTCGCCGTCGTCCGCTCGCGTGCGATCCGGGCGGCTCGGCAGCTCGGCGACGGCGGTGGTCGGCCGCGCGGACGCCGGCATCGTCGTCCGGGGCGACGCCTCGCCCCTCGGGCCGGAGAGCCGGGTGCCGACGCTGACGTTCTCACTGCGCGCCGGGAACTGGGCGGGTGCGCTGCTCGAGCTGACGGGGGCGGGCGGTGCCGTCGCACTTCCCGCGACGGTCGACCTGCTGCCCCGGGCCGACGGCCTCGCCGTGCGCGTCCGCTGGCCGGACGGTAGAGTCAGTACGACAAATGTCGGATAACGAGTCCGACCACCCGACCACGGCCCCCGCCATCGCCGGCGCGCGAGCCGCCCAGCCGAGTGCACCGCCGTCGCGCTCGGGCGCCCCGGGTGCGACCACCTCACGAAGGGTCGTCCACCATGGACCGTTTCTCCGACCGCGTCGTCCTTATCACCGGAGGCGGCTCCGGCCTCGGCCGCGCCACCGCCGTCCGGCTCGCCGCTGAGGGCGCTCGACTCGCGCTCGTCGACGTCTCCGAGCAGGGCCTCGCCGCCTCCGTCGCCGCCATCGCCGAGGCCGCACCGCAGGCCGAGGTGCTCACGCTCACGGCCGACGTCTCGAAGGAGGACGAGGTGGCGGGCTACGTCGCCGCGACGCTGGAGAAGTACGGCCGCATCGACGGCTTCTTCAACAACGCCGGCATCGAGGGCAAGCAGAACCCGACCGAGGACTTCACGGCCGCCGAGTTCGACAAGGTCGTCGCGATCAACCTCCGCGGCGTGTTCCTCGGGCTCGAGCAGGTGCTCAAGATCATGCGCGAGCAGGGCTCCGGCCGCGTGGTGAACACCGCGAGCGTCGGCGGCATCCGCGGCATCGGCAACCAGTCCGGCTACGCCGCCGCCAAGCACGGCGTCGTCGGCCTGACCCGCAACTCGGCCGTCGAGTATGCCCGCTACGGCATCGGCATCAACGCGATCGCGCCCGGTGCGATCTGGACGCCGATGGTCGAGAACTCGATGAAGCAGCTCGACCCGGAGAATCCGCGCAAGGCCGCCGAGCAGTTCATCCAGGCGAACCCGGCGAAGCGCTACGGCGAGGCGCCCGAGATCGCGGCGGTCGTCGCGTTCCTGCTCTCCGACGACGCGAGCTACGTCAACGCGACGGTCGTGCCGATCGACGGCGGGCAGTCCGCCGCGTACTGAGCAGGTATCGAGCAGGCACGGCCGAGCGGATGCCGCCGCGGCGCGGCATCCGCTAGGCCAGGCCGAGCACCAGGTTCACCATCGACGCGAGCACGAGGGTGCCGAAGCCGTACGACAGCAGCGTGTGCCGCAGCACGACCGAGCGCAGCTGCGACGTGCGGAGCGAGGTGTCCGAGATCTGGTAGGTCATGCCGAGATCGAACGAGATGTAGGCGAAGTCGACGTAGCGGGGCTGCTCGTCGCCGTTGAAGTCGATGCCGCCGATCGGATCGGTGTAGTAGATCCGGGCGTAGCGGAGCATGTAGAGCGTATGGATGAGCGTCCACGAGATCGCGACGCTGCCGAAGGCGAGCGCCGCCGCGCCGAGCTTCGCGCCGCTGACCCGCGAGTCGAGGATGAGCAGGATGACAGCGACGACCGACGCGACCGAGGCGCCGAGCACGAGCACCTGGCTCGGGAAGATGCCCGGATCCTCGCGGGTCGCGTGCGTCCGGGTGCTCTCGGCGTCGAAGCGGCCCACGCCGATCCAGATGGCGAGCACGAAGGTCAGCGCCGCGGCGATCCAGCCCGCCACGATCGAGTAGAGCCACGACGCGCCGAGCAGGCCGACGACGACCGCGACGATCACGCCGACCGCCGCCATGACGGTCAGCCGCAGCACGGCGCTGCTCATGGGCGACGTCGCGCGGGGTGAGCTCACGCCCTCATCATCGACCGGGACGGGCCCGGGAGGCGGGAGCGCCGCCGGTCAGGCGCGCAGCGAGTCGACGACCAGCTCGAGCAGCCGGTCCGCCTGGGCCAGGCCGTCCTCGCCCGGCGGCACGCGCCACAGTCCGCTGAGGAGGAGCAGCACGTCCGCGGGGTCGATGCCCGTCCGCACCTCGCCGCGCGCGGCGGCGGCATCGAGCAGCCGGCCGATCGCCGTGATGACCGGGCCGTAGGTCGAATCGATGACGGCCTGCGTCGCCGGCGTCGAGAGCGCGTCGCCGAGGCCGTGCTTCGTGCGGACGAGCGCGGCGAGCCGGCGCGACCAGTCGCGGAAGGCGTCGAGCGGATCGCGCTCCGCGAGCGAGCGCCCCACCGCGTCGCCGAGCGAGTCGATCTCCTCCTTGTAGACCGCGAGCAGCAGCGCCTCGCGTGTTGGGAAGTGGCGGTAGAGCGTGCCCGCGCCGATGCCCGACCGCTTCGCGATCGCATTGAGCGACGCCTCGGGATCCGCGGTGAAGACCTCCGTCGCGACCTCGAGGATGCGGGCTCGATTGCGCTGCGCGTCGGAGCGCCGGCCGGCAGGCGGGATCGGGTCGTCCATGATGGGTCCTTGCGAAACGGAGAACTCTCCGTTACCGTCGTCGATATCAAGCGGAGAGTTCTCCGTCTGGCCCATTCAAGGAGATCCCATGTCGAATCGCAACCCCGCCCGCGTGCTCGTGACCGGCGGATCCGGCTTCATCGGCGGCTGGTGCGCGCTCGCCGCGCTGCGGGCCGGGCACGAGGTGCGCACCACCGTCCGCGACGTCCGGAAGGGCGAGGCGCTCCGCGCGCAGCTGCACGCCGCCGCCGACTTCGACGACGCGCGGCTCACGGTCGTGCGGGCGGATCTGCAGCGCGACGCCGGCTGGGCCGAGGCTGTCGAGGGATGCGACTTCGTGCTCCACGTCGCCTCGCCGACGCTCCGGAACGGGCCGGTGGAGGAGGCGGAGATGATCGCCGCGGCGCGCGACGGCGTGCTGCGGGTGCTCCGCGCCTCCCGCGACGCCGGGGTCGGCCGCGTGGTGCTGACCAGCGCCTCGGGGGCGATCGTCTACGGCCACCCGTCGGAGGCGGTGCCCTTCACCGAGGAGGACTGGACGGACGTCGACGCGCCCGGCATCGCGCCGTACCAGAAGTCGAAGACGCTGGCGGAGCGCGCGGCCTGGGCCTTCATCGCCGAGGAGGGCGGCGGCCTCGAGCTGGCCGCCGTCAACCCCACCGCCGTGATCGGCCCGCTGCTCGGACAGGACGACCCGCCGTCGCTCCGCACCATCCGCGGGCTGCTCAGCGGCGCGATGCCCGTCTGCCCGCCGTTCGGCACCGGCTGGGTCGACGTGCGCGACGTCGCCGACCTCCACCTCCGTGCGATGACCGACCCCGCCGCGGCCGGCGAGCGCTTCCTCGCCATCTCCGGCCGGAGCCTCCGCGTCGTCGAGGTCGCCCGCATCCTGCGCGACCGCCTCGGCGACCGCGCCGCGAAGGTGCCGACCCGCGAGATCCCGGTGACGGTCGCCCGCCTGCTCGGAGCCGTCAATCCCGCGCTGAAGGCCATCCGCCCGCAGCTCGGCAAGGACTTCCCTGCGACGGGTGCGAAGGCCGAGCGGATGCTGGGATGGCGTCCGCGTCCGATCGAGGACAGCATCCAGGAGACCGCCGAGAGCCTGCTCGCGCACGGCGCCGTCTGAGCCGGGAGCGCCGCCGTGGCGGTGCGCTCTCAGTGCTCGTGCTTGATGACGAAGTACGAGCCGCGGATGGTGCCGGCGAGCTTCGAGCGCTGCCGCGCGAACTTGAAGGCAGCGAGCTCCTCCGGCACGTCCATGCCGTCGGAGAGCTTGAACCCGACCGCGCGCTTGCCCGCGTCGGCGAGCGTGTACAGCGCGTTGATCGAGAGCCCGCTCTCGTAGAACGCGTACGCCCAGCGGATGCCGTCGACCTCGAACTCGGTCGCCTCGAGCACCGGCGACGCGATCACGATGCCGCGCTCGTCGTCGAGGATGCCCGCGATCCAGTCGACGATCGGCGCGGCGTCGGCGGCGGGCAGGGTCGTGAACACGTGGTCGTACTTGTTCCTGAAGTAGCGCGCCTCGTTCGCCCGCAGGCCCGCCAGCGCGTCCGCCACCGGTGACGACTCGAGCCCGACGGTCGACACCTCGGAGAAGTCGACGACGTACGACATGGGCGCTCCTTCGGGACGGATGAGGTCCACCCTAGGGCGAGGGCCGGCTCGAGACCGGCTCGGCGTCCGTCGTCCCGTGCGAGGCCAGGTGCCGGCCGCCGCGCGTGCGGAGCAGGCTCGCGACGGTCGCGATGGCGACGATGCCGGCGATCACGATGAGCGACAGCCAGGTCGGGATCTCCGGGACCCAGGTGACCGGCTCGCCGCCGTTGATGAACGGCAGCTCGTTCACGTGGAGCGCGTGCAGCACGAGCTTCACGCCGATGAACGCGAGGATGACGCCCATGCCCTGGGCGAGGTAGATGAGCCGCTCGAGCAGGCCGCCGATGAGGAAGTACAGCTGGCGCAGGCCCATGAGCGCGAACGCGTTCGCCGTGAACACGATGTACGGCTCGTCGGTCAGGCCGTAGATGACCGGGATCGAGTCGAGCGCGAACACGAGGTCGATGGCGCCGATCGCGATGATCGTGAGCAGCATCGGGGTGGCGAGCCGCCGCCCGCCCTCCCTGACGGTGAGGCGGTCGCCGTGGAACTCGTCCGTCATCGGCAGGATGCGGCGCGCGAAGCGCACGAACGCGTTGTCGGACGGATCGCCGGTATGGCCGCCGCGCAGCTGCTGCACGGCGAGCACGACGAGGAACGCGCCGAAGATGTAGAAGACCCAGGAGAAGTTCTCGATGAGGGCCGCGCCGACGGCGATGAACGCGCCGCGCATGATCAGGGCGATGACGATGCCGATCATCAGCGCCTTCTGCTGGAACTCCCGCGGCACGGCGAAGGCCGTCATGAGGAGGAGGAAGACGAAGAGGTTGTCGACCGAGAGCGCCTTCTCGGTGAGGTAGCCGGCGAAGTACTCGCCGCCGGACTCCCATCCGGAGATCAGGCCGAGGCCCACGCCGAACAGCACGGCCAGGCCGATGTAGAAGGCGGACCAGCGGGCCGCCTCGCCGATGGTCGGCGCGTGCGGCTTGCGCACGTGCACGAAGAACTCGTAGACGAAGAAGCCGATCGTGATCGCGATCGTGATGAACCAGACGAGCGGTGAGATGGTCACCGGGGGTCTCCTGAGGGGTGGTCGGACAGGTCCGCCAAGGTCTCCTCATCCCGCTGATGCGGGACCGTCGGCCCGGGATCCGCGCGGCACGCCGCCGGATCCGTGGATGTCGGGCCGGCCGCGATTGCCGCCGGAGTACTCCCCTTGAACTCCCTCGAATCTAGGGAGCCGGGGTGGGCGGACCCGGCGAGGAAGCTGAGCGGATGCCGGGCGACCGCCGCACGAACGCCTAGCGCGGCTTCCGGTTGAAGAGCACGTGCACGACGCCGCTCGGCGAGGAGATCGACTCGATGTCGAAGCGCTCCTCGAGCCCCTCCTGGCCGTCCCAGATGCGGGTGCCGCGGCCCAGCACGATCGGCGACACGACCAGGTGCAGGTGGTCGACGAGGTCGGCGTCGAGGAACTCGCGGATGACGGTGGGCCCGCCGCCGAGCCGCACGTCGAGCCCGCCGGCGAGCTCGAACGCCTCGGCGAGGGCGTCGGCGGGCGACGAGTCGCGGAAGTGGAACGTCGTCTCCCCGAGCGTCAGGTCGGGCCGCGGGTGGTGCGTCAGCACGACGACCGGGGAGTGGAACGGCGGCTCCTCGCCCCACCAGCCCTGCCACGACTCGTCCTCCCATGGGCCGGTCTGCGGGCCGAACTTGCCGCGGCCCATGATCTCGGCGCCGATGCCGCGGTTCGTGGCCGCGGCGAGGGCGTCGTCGACGCCGGTCGTGCCCGACCCGACCGACTCGTCCTCGTGGCCGCTGCCGGAGACGAAGGTGCGCGTCGGGAAGAACCAGGTCATCAGCCGGCTGCCCGCATGCCCGAACGGCGCCTCGAGCGAGGGCTCCGCACCCGTGGCGAATCCGTCGAGCGAGACGGCGATGTGGTGGGCGCGCAGCTTCGGCATGGGGCGAGCCTATCCAGCACATGTAGACGCCGTCCACATCCGGCGCCGGATGACAGACTGGCGCGCATGACCGCCTCCGCGCCGCCGCTGTACCGCGATCCGCTCCACGACGGCGCGACCGATCCGACCCTCATCTTCAACCGCGCCGAGCAGGCCTGGTGGATGGTCTACACGCAGCGCCGCGCCGACGATCCGGCCATGCCCGGCGTGGCATGGGTGCACGGCACGGACCTCGGCGTCGCCTCGAGCGCGGACGGCGGCGAGACCTGGACCTACCGCGGCGTCGTCGAGGGGCTCGACACCGAGTGGGGCCGCACCACGTACTGGGCGCCGGAGATCATCGACGACGGCGAGCGATACCACATGTACGTCTCGGTGATCCGGGGCGTGCCGGATCAGTGGGCCGGTCACGACCGGCGCATCCGGCACTACGTCAGCGACGATCTGATCGTCTGGGAGCACGTCGCCGTGCTGGAGCTCTCCACCGACCGCGTCATCGACGCCTGCGTCGCCGCCCGTCCGGATGGCGGATGGCGGCTCTGGTACAAGGACGAGGGGAACGAGTCGGAGACGTGGGTCGCCGAGAGCGACGACCTGCACGCCTGGACGGTGCGCGGCTCGGCGGTCGCGACGCCGGGCGGCCACGAGGGGCCGAACGTGTTCCGGCTCGCCGGGCTGTGGTGGATGATCGTCGACGCCTGGCGCGGACAGGTCGTGTTCCGATCCGAGGATCAGCAGACCTGGGAGCAGCGCGGGCTCGTGCTCGACGCCCCCGGCACCCGGGCGGACGACGGCGCGATCGGCAACCACGCCGACGTCGTGCCGGTCTCGGACACGGAGGCCGCGATCGTCTACTTCACCCACCCGGGCGGCCGCTTCGACGCGGACCGGATCACGCTCGAGGAGCGCCGCTCGTCGGTGCAGGCCGCGATCCTGCGCGTCGTCGACGGCGAGCTGGTCTGCGACCGGGACGCGGAGCTGCCGGTGCCGCTGCTGCCGCTCGGGGGACCCGCGGCGTGACCGGGCTCGCCCGGCGCCGGCTCGCCCGGCGCCGCGCCGGGCGGCGTGCGCCTAGCGCTGGTCGAGATCCGTCCGCCGGGTGACGACCCGCAGGCCGCCCGCGTCCTCGGCGAGCTCGTGGAGCTCGGCGCGCACGTGCGGGGTGCCCATGCCGCGATGCAGCACGAGCATGAGCGTGCCGTCGAACGTCTCGAAGCTCATGCCGTGGCCGGCATTGCCGCCGACGACGAGGTCGAGCTGCTCCCACGGCCCGGCGAGCGCGCCGCTGCGCGAGATCGCCGCGGTCTCGACGTACTCCGTGCCGCCGGGGATGTGGTCGTAGGTCGCCCACAGCATGTGCAGGGCCCCTCCGGGCAGCCGGCGCAGCTGCGGGCCGTCGCTGACATAGGGCACGTACGACTCCGTGCCGGGCTTGAGCCGCTTGAGGTGCGCCGCCTCGGACGCCCGGAACAGCAGGATCGGATCGCCGTCGGCGCGCGAGAGGTCCGCAGTCAGCGGGACGGCCTCCATCGTGCCGTCCATGACCTGCACCCACTCGTGGGCGTAGACCATCCAGGGGCGGCCGTCGTCGTCGACGAACAGCGTGCCGTCGAGCGTCATGAACTCGGCCGGGGGCACGGGGGCGGTCGGATCGACGAGCTCGAACGGCCCGTAGGGGCTGTCGGACACGGCGATGACCGTGCCGCGCGGCACCGGCTCGTAGGAGTGGCGGCCGTCGAGCGCGCCGGCGCGGATCGCGGTGCCGCCGGATCGCGCCTCCGGCAGCTTCCGCCGCGGATCGTGCAGCGTGGTGAGCAGGTGGAAGCGGCCGCCGTGCTCGTGCACCTCGGGCGCCCACGGTCCGGAGTCCGGGTCGGCCCAGGACCCCTCGGGCACGCGGAAGACCTCGCGCGGCTCCGACCAGTGGCGCAGGTCGGTGCTCGTGAAGACCTGCACGGCCGGCGCCTCCTTCGACGCGGAGTAGAGCAGGTACTCGCCCGCGTCGGGCCTCGGCAGGATGAACGGGTCGTGGACCCAGAACTCGTCGAGGGTCCGCATGTTATCGCTCACAGAGCCATCCTCCGGGGGTGCCCGTGCGCGCGCAACTCCCCCTTGCGCATCCGCTAGTCGGCGTTACTATGTACTGGTAGTCAACGTCACTGAATACCAGTGACGCTCAGTAGCGGGATGTCGACCGGAGGGGCGCGATGCCGAAGCAGATCACCGAGATGCTCAAGGGCACGCTCGAGGGCATCGTGCTCGCCGTCCTGGTCGGCAAGCCGGCCTACGGCTACGAGATCACGGCGTGGCTGCGCGAGCAGGGCTTCACCGACATCGCGGAGGGCACGGTCTACGCCCTGCTCGTGCGGGTCGAGCAGCGCGGCCTCGTCGACGTGGAGAAGGTGCCCTCGGAGAAGGGCCCGCCGCGCAAGGTGTACTCCGTCAACGCCAGCGGACGCGAGTACCTCGACGAGTTCTGGGGGAACTGGACGTTCCTCGCAGAGCGGCTGGAGCAGCTCCGACAGGGAGGGGAATGACCATGTCCGTCATCGAGAAGCTCGTCGGCGACCTCGGCGACAAGAAGCGGTACCGCGAGTACAAGGCGCGCGTGAAGGCGCTGCCGGAGCCCTACCGCACCACGGGCGCCGCGCTCGAGCGGTACCTCATGTACTTCGGCCCATCCAACGACGGGAAGGGCCTGGTGTCGATGCTGGTCGACCTCGCCGACCTGCTCGAGCGCAGCGAGGCGGACGGCATCGCCGTTCGCGACCTCGTCGGCGACGACCCGGTCGAGTTCGCGGAGGAGTTCCTCGCGAACTACGCCGGCGGCAGCTGGATCCGCTCGGAGCGGTACCGGCTCGCCTCGACCATCGACCGGGCGCTGGAGCGGGGGGCCGGGTCATGACGCTCACGGCCCCCGCTCCCGCCACCGTCCCGGCCATCCGGGTGACCGGCCTGAGGAAGTCCTTCCGCAGGCTGGAGGTGCTCCGCGGCGTCGACCTCGCGGTCGAGTCCGGCACGGTGCTCGCCCTCCTCGGATCGAACGGCGCCGGCAAGACGACGCTGATCCGCATCCTCTCGACGCTCCTCGCGTCGGATGCCGGATCGGCCCGCGTCGCGGGCTTCGACGTCGCGTCGCAGGCCGCCGAAGTCCGGGCGGCGATCAGCCTCACCGGACAGTTCGCGGCCGTCGACGAGAAGCTCACGGGCCGCGAGAACCTCGTGCTCGTCGGTCGGCTGCGGCACGTCGCCGACCCCGCGCGCACGGCCGACGAGCTGCTCGGCCGCTTCGCGCTCACGGAGGCCGGTGCTCGGCTCGCCGGCACGTACTCGGGCGGGATGCGGCGGCGGCTCGACATCGCGATGAGCCTCATCGGCAGCCCGTCGGTGATCTTCCTCGACGAGCCCACCACCGGACTCGATCCGGAGGCGCGCAACGAGGTGTGGGCCGTCGTGAAGGAGCTCGCCGCAGGCGGCACGACCGTGCTGCTCACCACCCAGTACCTCGAGGAGGCCGAGCAGCTCGGGGACCGCATCGCGATCCTGCACCGCGGCCGCATCCTCGTCGACGGCACGCTCGCCGAGCTGACGGCGCTGCTGCCCGCGGCGACCGTCGAGTACGTGGAGCGGCGTCCGAGCCTCGAGGAGGTCTTCTTCGCGCTCACGGGGGAGACCGAGGAGCGCGCCGACGACGTCGACGCCGAGAAGGAGGCCCGATCATGAGCACCCACGTGCTGGCCGACACCACGGCCCTCACCCGCCGATCGCTGACGCACATCGTGCGCAGTCCCGACACCATCATCACGACCGCGCTCATGCCGATCGCGTTCCTGCTCCTGTTCGTGTTCGTCTTCGGCGGCGCGATCGACACGGGAGCCGGCGTCGGCCGGGGCAGCTACGTCAGCTACCTGCTGCCCGGCATCCTGCTCATCACCGTGGCGTCCGGCATCTCGTACACGGCCTACCGGCTGTTCCTCGACATGCAGGGCGGCATCGTCGAGCGGTTCCGGTCCATGCCGATCGCGCGGTCGTCCGTGCTGTGGGCGCACGTGCTCACCTCGGTGGTGGCGAACCTCGTGTCGCTCGTGCTCGTGATCGGCGCCGCCCTGCTCATGGGCTTCCGCACCGGCGCGGGTCCGCTCGCCTGGCTCGCGGTGCTCGGCATCATGGTGCTGTTCACCCTGGCGCTGACCTGGCTGGCGGTCATCCCGGGACTCACGGCGAAGTCGGTCGACGGCGCGAGCGCGTTCTCGTACCCGCTGATCCTCCTGCCGTTCCTCAGCTCGGCCTTCGTGCCGACGGCGTCGATGCCCGGCCCGGTGCGCTGGTTCGCCGAGCACCAGCCGGTCACGTCGATCGTGAACACGATCCGCGCGCTGTTCGAGCAGCGTCCCGTCGGGGCGGACATCTGGGTCGCCCTGGCGTGGTGCGTCGGCATCCTCGTGGTCGCGTACGCGGTGTCGATGGCGGTGTACCGCAAGCGGGTCGGGTGAGGGCGGGCTCGCTCGTCGCGCGGCGCCCCGGTCCGACTGGACCGGGGCGTCTCCCGTGCGCCCGGCGTGCTGTCCGACTCGCGTGCCAGCATGGCGGGGTGAGCGACGTCATCCCCTCCGCCTTCCGCCGACTGCTCGACCTGCCGGTGTTCGCGCACCTCGGCACCGTGCGCCCCGACGCCACCGTGCAGGTGAACCCGATGTGGTTCGAGTTCGACGGCGAGCACGTGCGGTTCACCCACACCACGACGCGCGCGAAGTGGCGCAACCTGCAGGCGAACCCGTCGATGGCGATCTCGATCGTCGATCCCGACGACGAGTACCGCTACCTGGAGGTGCGCGGCCGCCTCGTGGAGACGATCGCCGATCCGACCGGCGCCTTCTACCAGCGGCTCAGCGCCCGCTACGGCAACGAGAGCCCGGAGGCGCCGGCCGACTCCGCCGACCGCGTCATCCTCGTGATGAGCGTCGAGAGCACCACCACCCAGGGGTGAGGCCCGTGCCGGCCGATGAGGTGGTGCCGGGGCCGATGGTGCCGGGGCAGGTGCCGCCGGGGTCGGTAGCGCCGGGGTCGGTAGCGTCGGGGCCGGTGCTGCCGGGGGTCGCACGCGAGCTGATCGCCGAGCGGCGCGCGGTGATCGACGGACGCCTGGCCGCGATCGACGCGCGCCTGTCGAGCGTGCGGGCGGCGCGGGCGGACTGGTCGGACGAGGAGCACGATCCCGAGGGCTTCGCGCTGACGCACGAGTGGTCGTCGGCCGAGGGCACGCGGCAGGAGCTGCGCGGCGAGCTCACGGAGCTCGAGGCGGCGGAGCGCCGCATCGACGCGGGCGAGTACGGGATCTGCGAGCGGTGCGGGCAGGCCATCCCGGTCGAGCAGCTGCGAGCGCGCCCGGCGCGGCGGACGCACGTCGCCTGCTCCGGTCGCGGGGGCGCTCCCCGGCGCTGAGGGCGTGCCCTGCTACGGTGCCCGGGTGTTCGGGGGCCGGGTCTCGCGGAGCGGGGCGTCGCAGGGCGGGGCGTCGTGGGAGGGTCCGTCATGGGGCGGCGCCTCGCGAGGCGGCGCGTCGTGGGGTCGCGCGTACTTCGCCGTGCAGGCCGTCGCCGGGGCCGGATGGTGGGCGGCCGTCGCGCTGTCGCCCGTCGTCCGCGAGCTGACTCTCGGCGGGCTGGACCCGGTCGCCGTCGCGATCGCGGACGTCCCCCTCTTCGTCGTGGGATCCGCGCTCGCGGCCGCCGGCATCCGCATCGCCGCGATCATCGCGACCGGATGGACGGCGCTCGTCGCGATCGGCATGGCCGTCTCCGCGACCGTCACCACGCTGGCGGGCTGGGGCGCGCTCGTCATGGCGGCCGCGGCCGCGGCATCCGTCATCGCGCTCTCGCTCGTGCTGCTCGGCGGCGTGCCGACCCGCTGGATCATCGCCGGGCCGTTCGCGTTCCGCGTCGCGCGGCCGCGGCGTCAGGGCGGGCACCTCGCCGTCACGCTCGTGCAGATGGCGGTCTTCTGGGGCGTGTTCCTCGTCGTCGTGCCGCTGGTGCTGGCGTGGGTGGAGCGGCGGTGGCGGCTGGGGATCGTGTGGTCCGGCGGGGGCGTGCTGGTCGGTGAAGGCGGGGTCGGAGCCGGCGGTGTCGGGGTCGGCGGGGTCGGGGTCGGCGGGTCGGGCTGGATGCCGTTCGGCGTCCCCGTGCCGGTCGCCGTCGCCGGTGGGGTGCTGCTGGTGCTCGCGAGCGCGCTCGGCGTGTGGTCGGCGGTGTCGATGTCGCTCGTCGGCCGTGGGACGCCGCTGCCGTCCGCGACCGCGCAGCGGCTCGTCATCGTGGGCCCGTACCGATGGGTGCGCAACCCGATGGCGGTGGCCGGGATCGTGCAGGGCGCGGCCGTCGGGCTCATCCTCGGCTCGTGGCTGGTCGTCGCCTACGCCGTGATCGGCTCCGTGATCTGGAACTACGCGGTCCGCCCGCACGAGGAGGCGGACCTCGAGTCGCGGTTCGGTGCGGAGTTCCGCGAGTACCGCGCGCGGGTCCGGTGCTGGGTTCCTGCCCGCGCATCCCTGACCGCTTCTCGTCCTCCTGTTCGATAGCCGGTTATCCACAGATTCCACAGATTCGCACACAGGTGCGAGAAGTCTCGCGATCATGGCTCCATGACCCTTCTGGAACCGGTGCTCGCGGCGCTCGACGCCGTCGACGTCGCGCACGTCTGCGGTGTGGCGAGGGTCGCGCGCGTCTCCGGGATAGCGGGTCTCGCGCGTGACGCGGGGGCGGCCAGGGCGGCGGGCGTCTCGAGGGCGGCCGGGGCCGCCGACGTCTCGGGCGCCGCCGGGGTCGACGGCACCGCCGGGGTCCATCGCGCCGAGCCCCTCTCGGATGCGGACCTGCTCGCCCTGGCAGCGGATGCCGCCCGCGCGCGCCGTCGCCTGGACATCCTGACGGCCGCGCTGGCCGCGGAGATCGCGCGGCGGTCGTCTCGGGAGCTCGGCTACGCAGGCCTTGCTCAGCGGCTCGGCGCGCGAACCCCGGACCGCCTGGTCCAGCGGATCATGGGCGGCTCGTCCGCCGATGCGCGGCAGCTGGTCGGTGTGGGGCGCATGCTCGCGACCGAGTCGCCGGTCGGACTCGCCGTCCGGCAGGGTGACCTGACGGTCGCCGCCGCCTCGGCGATCACCGGCGGTCTGGGCGAGGCGACGGAGTCGGTCCCCGCCCCGGCGCTCGACGATGCCGCCGCCGCGCTGGCGTCGGAGGCCGACGGCCGTACCGTCGAGCAGCTGCGTGCTCGCGCCCGGGAGGTCCGAGACGATCTCGACAGCGCCGGTGTGCTCGACCGCGAACGGGAGCTCCGCGATCGCCGGTTCCTCCACCTCGTTCCGCAGGACGACGGCATGACCCGCATGGTCGGCCTCCTCGATCCGGAGTCCGCCGCGCAGGTCGTGGCGGTCGTCGACGCGGCGACCTCGCCGCGACGCGGTGGCCCGCGTTTCGTCGACCCTGCTGAGCGGTCCCGCGCCGCGGCGATCGAGAACGACCCGCGCACCACGCCGCAGCTCGCACTCGACGCCGTCGTCGCGCTCCTGGTCGCGGGCGCGGCCGTCGACCCGTCCCGGATGCTCGGACGACGCGGTGCACCGGTGCAGGTCGTCGTCACCGCACGGGAGCTGCGGAGCGCTGAGCGGAGCGCTGAGCGGAGTGCGGCGAGCGACCGGGCCGGTGCGGGCGGTCTCGGCCTCGGCGGTCTCGGTGTGGGTGGTGTCACCGGTGCCCGTGCCGGTGCCGGTGCAGGTTCGGGATCCGGTCTCGCCCGGATCGACGGGCAGCCGGTGGCTGTCTCCGCGCGCACCGCCGGACGGCGGATCTGCGCCGACGGCGCGGTGCCGATCGTCATCGACGACTCCGGCGGCGTCCTCGATGTCGGGCGTGCGCAGCGGCTGTTCACTCCACGGCAGCGCATCGCGCTCTCCGTTCGAGACGGCGGCTGCCGCTTCCCGGGGTGCGACCGCCCGCCCTCCTGGTGCGAGGCGCACCACATCGTGCCGTGGTCGCACGGCGGCCGGACCGACGTCGCCGACGGCGTGCTCCTCTGCCGGCACCATCACCTGCTGCTGCACGACAACGGCTGGCGGATCGACCGGGCGAGCACGGGCGATGCGGACTCCCTTGCGCTCATCCCACCCGCCGAGCGCGACCCGCTGCGCCGAGCGATCCCGCTCCCGTCCAAGAGCCGGATCGTCGAGCGCGCCATGAGAAGGGAGGCAGCCATGAGCGGATGACGGGAGGGGCTGCCGCTCGGGCGCCCGAGGCCGGGAGCTCGTGAGGCGAGAAGAGCCGCCCGCGCGGTCGGGCCCGGGCCGCGCCTACTCGGCGGCGGGGAGCGGCTCGGCAGGCAGCTTGCGCACCTTCGCGCGGCGACGGCGGCGCTCCGGGATCATCGAGCGCATCTCCTCGAGCTTGCCGAAGCAGAGCAGGCGGTCGCCGGCCTCGAGCACGACGCCCTTGCGGGGGTTCGGGATCACGGTCGTGCCGCGGTGGACGGTCAGCACCGAGATGTCGCGCTCGGCCAGGTCGGTCTCGTCGAGCCGCTTGCCCACGAAGTCGCCGTTGTTGTGCACGAGCAGCTCGGCGACGCCGTACCCGGTCGAGACGCTGAGGCGCTGCCGCACGTCGATCTCGGGGAACGCCACCTGGTTGGCGATGTAGTCCACGATCGCCCCGGCGACGTCGAGCTGGGTCGCGGTCTCGATGCCCTGCAGACCCGGAGAGGAGTTGACCTCCATCACGAGCGGTCCCTCGGCGCCCTCGAGCATGTCGACGCCGGCGACGCGCAGACCCATGATCTGGGCGGAGCGGACGGCCGTCTGCTCGTATTCGGGCGAGAGCTCGACGCGCTCGACCGAGCCGCCGCGGTGCACGTTGGACCGGAACTCGTCGCCGTTCGCGGTGCGGCGCATCGCGGCCACCACCCGGTCGCCGACGACGAGCGCGCGGATGTCCCGGCCGCGCGACTCGGTGACGAAGCGCTGGATCAGCACGTTCTGATTGGTGGAGTGGAGGGTCTCGATGATGGCCTCGGCGACCTTCACCTCCGGCGCGAGGATCACGCCGATGCCCTGCGTGCCCTCGAGCAGCTTGATCACGACTGGCGCGCCGCCGACGCGCTCGATGGCGGGGCGCATGTCCGCGCGGTTCCGCACGAAGGTGGTCGCCGGCATCCCGATGTTGTGGCGCGACAGGATCTGCGTCGCCCGGAGCTTGTCGCGCGCGTTCGAGATGCCGTTCGCGGTGTTCGGCGTGTAGACATCCATCTGCTCGAACTGGCGCACGACGGCGGTGCCGAAGTACGTGATCGAGTTGCCGATCCTGGGCAGGATCGCGTCGTAGTCGCTGAGGCGGCGTCCGCGGAACTGGAGGTCCGGCTCCTCGCCCGCCAGGTCGATCGCGAAGCGCAGGGTGTTGAGCACCTTCACCTCGTGTCCGCGCTGATCGGCGGCCGCGCGGAGGCGCTGCGTGGAGTAGGCGCGCGGTGCGCGCGACAGGATGGCTAGCTTCATCGATGAGCCCTGGATCTCGAGGCTGACAAGATGGGACCGTGGGCGATTCCCCTCTCCATTCAAACACCCTCGCCGGGTGGCGCGAGTGGGTGCAGCTTCCGGATGTCGGCATCCCGTGGATCAAGGCGAAGCTCGACACCGGCGCGCGTACGTCGTCGATCCATGCGTTCGACATCCGGCCGTTCGAGAAGGACGGCGAGGACTGGGTGCGCTTCGGCCTGCGGCCCTGGCAGGAGTCAGCCGACGACGAGGTCGTCGTCGAGTGCCCGGTGCGCGACCGCCGCCGGGTGCGCAGCTCGTCCGGCCACGTGCAGACCCGCTACGTCGTGGAGATGCGGCTCCTGCTCGTCGCCCGCGAAGTGCTCGTCGAGGTGACGCTGACGAATCGCGACGCGATGGGGTTCCGGATGCTGATCGGCCGCGAGGCGCTCCGCCAGGGCTTCATCGTCGACTCGGGCCGCTCCTACATCGGCGGCCGTGCGCCCCGATCGTCCCGCCGTCGCAACCGCGGCCTGGAGGTCTGAGCGCCGGCGGATCCGGCCCGGGGCCGTGGTCTGGAGGCTCCGGCCCGCGTGACCCGCCGGAGCCGCGGCGTGAAGGCGCGGGGTCGGCGACCCGCGCGACCGCGGTCCGGAAGTACGGTGCCGACGCCATCACCGGAGCCGCGCCCCGGGAGCGAGGCCCGCCAGACTCACCCGGCCGCCACCTCGCCCGGCTCAGCTCACGTGCACCTCGGGGCGGCGCGCCCGGTCCGGCTCGATGCGCCGCAGCACCTCGCGGGTGATCGGCGCCGATTCGCCGACGCCGGTCACCAGGTAGCGGAACATGTTCGACACCGGGCTGCCCTCGGTCCACTCGAAGTAGATGTCGGGCACGGCGCCGGTGCGGTCGCGGATCGCGATGAGCAGCGCCGCGAGCGTGTTCGGCACGTTGCCGGCCGTCACGCGCAGCACACGGTAGCCGTGCTCGTCGACGCCCTCGACGCGGAGGTCCTCCTCGAAGTCGGACGAGTCGCGCGGGTGCACCTCGACGAACATGACCCGCGCGCGCTGCGGGATGCCGCTGTCGTGACGCTCCTCGCTGAGCTTCGCGCGCAGCTTGGCGGTGTACTCCGCGGCGGTGCCCTCGCCCGGCTCGTGGGCGATGAGCCGGATGCCGTGCACCGAGTCCGCGTCCGAGTCGACCCAGGCGGCGGACTGCTCGTCGAACTCGACCGACCGGGCACGGAGCTCGAACGACCGCCGCACGCGCGAGACGAGCGACACGACGACGATCCCGAGGATGAACAGCGCCGCGATGCGCACGCCGTCCGGGCGCTCGATCACATTGACGACGGTCGTGTAGAGGAACACGACCGCGATGACGCCGAACGCGATCGCCGCGGCGCGCTGCCGTTTCTCGAACGCCGAGAGGAACACGGCGATGCTGGCGGACGTGATGAGCACGAGCACGCCGGTCGCGTAGGCGCCGCCCTGGGCGTCGACGTCCGCGCGGAACACGAGCGTGATGATCGCCGCGACGAGTGTGAGGATCAGCACGAGCGGCCGCACCGCGGCGGCCCACTGCGGCGCCATCCCGTACTTCGGCAGGTAGCGCGGCACCAGGTTCAGCAGGCCCGCCATCGCGGAGGCGCCGGCGAACCAGAGGATGCAGATCGTCACCACGTCGTACGCGGTGCCGAAGCCGGCGCCGAGGTACTCGTGCGCGAGGTAGGCGAGCGCCCGCCCGTTCGCGCTGCCGCCCGCCTCGAACTCGGCCTGCGGGATCAGCAGCGTCGTGGCGAAGCTCGACGTGATGAGGAACGCGCTCATGACCACGGCGGCGGTGGTGAGCAGCCGGCGCGCGCCGCGGATGCGGTCGATCGGGCGGCCCTGCGCATCCGTCCGCTCGCCGGAGATCTGCGGCATCACGGCGACGCCGGTCTCGAAGCCGGAGAGGCCGAGCGCGAGCTTCGGGAAGACCAGCAGGGCGACGCCGATCATGCCGAGCGGGCCGGCGTTCGACCGGTTCAGCGCCGTCCACCAGTCGCCGACGACGACCGGGTTCGCGGCCACGTGGCCGAGGGCGACGGCGAGCACGACCGCGTTGAGGGCGAGGAACGCCGCGACGAGCACGACCGCGATGCCGATCGCCTCGCGGAAGCCGCGGAGGAACACCGCCCCGAGCAGCGCGACGAGCACGAGCGTGATCGGCACGTTCGCGCCGTGGAACCACTCGGGCGCGAACGGGTTCTCGATCGCGTGGGCGGAGGCGTCGGCGGCCGAGAGGGTGATGGTGATCATGAAGTCGGTCGCCGCGAATCCGAGCAGCACCAGGACGAACAGCTTTCCGCCCCACCAGGGCAGCCGGCGCTCCAGCATCGCGATCGAGCCCTCGCCGCGGAAGCTCTCGCCGGCGACGCGGCGGTAGACCGGCAGTGCGCCGAACAGCGTCAGCGCGACGAGCACGATCGTGGCGAGCGGCGAGAGCAGCCCGGCGGCGAGTGCGGCGATCGCGGGCTGATAGCCGAGCGTGGAGAAGTAGTCGACGCCGGTGAGGCACATGACCCGCCACCAGCTCGCCGTGCGCTCACGACCGCGGGCGTGGGGTCCGGGATGCGCGCCGGCCGTCTCGCGGAGTCCGGACAGCAGCCAGCGACGGAGCGCGGAGGGCGGTGCGGACGGCGGTGCGGCGGTCCAGCGGCGGCCGTCGGAGGCCGCGGGGGCCGCCGCGGGGGAATCGGCAGCGGAGCGGGTCGAGGAATCGGATGCGGAGCCGGCGGAGGCCGAGGCTGCGGCGGCGACGACGTCCTGTCGGAGGCCGTCTGACGCGCCATGGGTGCTGGAGGAGGGAGTGGGGGAGCCGGCCGCAGCCGCTCCCGAGCGCGCCGAGGGGCGAGCGGAGGATGCCATGGATCCTGCCTACCAGCGGGCGGCATCCGCGGATCGGCCCGCGGCGTTAGGGATGCGTTAGGAATCCGTCGGGGTCGTGACGGGCTCTCGGGCGGGCGCCGCCGTCCGGGCCCGCGCGACCACGTGACCGCGCGCCGAATCGGGGAACCGGGCGAGCATGGCACGCACCTCGGCGGCGTCGACGTCGGCCCCGAACAGCTCCGTGAACGGCTCGAAGCGGACGCCCTCGGCCAGCGGGCCGGCGTCGACCGCGTCGAAGCCGACCCGGTCGATGAGCTCGGCGACGGCCGCCCGGTCCTCGGCGCGGTCGCCGGCGAGGGCGAGCGCCTTGCGTTCGGCACCGCCCGCGGCACCGCCCCCCGCAGCGGGAACGCTGCCCGCGGCACCGGCCGGCCGGGCCTCCTCCTCGAGGTCGTGGTAGCCCATGTGCGCGAACGCCTTGACCAGGTGCGAGCCCGCGAGGAAGGACTGCACGATCTCGCTCGAGGAGGTGCGCGGATCGACGAGGTCCGGGCGGTCGCCGTCGACCGGCCACCAGTAGTTCATGGCGTCGACGACGAGCTTCCCGTCGAGCTCCGCCACCGGCAGCGAGCGGTACTTGCCGAGCGGCAGCGCGAGGATCACGAGGTCCGCGCGGGCGGCGACCTCGGCGCTCGTCATCGCCTCGGCGCCGGGGGCGAGCACGTCGACGATGAGGCGGATGCGCTCCGCCGCCCCGGAGCCGGCGATCAGCACGCGGTACCCCGCCGCGATCGCGAGCCGTGCGAGCACGGTGCCGACCTTGCCGGCGCCGAGGATGCCGACGACCGGGAGCAGACGCCCCGAGGCGCCGAGCTCGGCGCGTTCGCCGAGCTCGGCGCGGTGGGCCCGGTCGGGGCGTTCGGCGTGATCGGGATGATCGGCGTGGTCGGGGGTGGTGCTCACATCCCCTGCAACGTCCGGGTGCGGGGGAGCCTTCCCGCCGACGGCGCCGACGGCCCGGCTCACCCCGCGAAGCGCTCCGCGAACGAGCGCAGCAGCGCGTGCGCGGCGGTCACGTCCGCGGCCCGGGCCGACGCGATGACCGCGTCGAGCTCCGCCGACGGGAAGTAGCCGCTGTCGCGGTACCTCGTCACCCGGGCGACGAGCCCCTCGACGTCGAGCTCCGGGTGGAACTGCGTCGCGTACTGCCGCGTCCCGATCCGGAACGCCTGCACCGGGCACGCGTCGCCCGTCGCGAGCAGCACCGCGTCCGGCGGCAGCTCCCGCACCGCCTCCTTGTGCCCGACGAACGCGTCGAACGAGGCCGGCAGCGCGCCGAACACCGGATCGACCGCGCCCTCCGTCGTCAGTGCGATGCGCACCGCGCCGGCGGGCTCGCCGAACGTGCGGTCGACGACCCCGCCCTGGTGGATGCCGAGCGTCGACACCCCGTAGCAGGCGCCGAGGAACGGCACGTCATCGGCGATCACCCGGTCGAGCAGGGCGCCGAGCTGCATCTCGACCCGCACCTGCGTCGCGGTCTTCGCCGACTGCGGGTCGGTCGTGGTGAACGGACTGCCGGTGAGGATCACCGCGTCCACGCCGTCGAGCAGCGCGGGCGAGATGTCGTCGCGCTCGCCACGATGGTGGCGGAGGCTCTCCCCGCCGAGCCCCGAGAACCGGGCCACGGCCTCCACCTCCTCGGCGACGAGGTGGTCGTCGGCGCGGGTGGTGATGAGCAGGACCCGGCGCATGCGCTCAGGCTACGTCGACCGCGGGACCGGACTGGACCCGGCGGGACCCGGCGCGGTGCGGGCAGGATGAGGGCATGACGCGCAGAGTGATCGTGAGCCGGTACGCGGTGCCCGAGGGCATCGAGGTGGTCGACGAGGAGCTCCCGCCCCTCGAGCCGGGCCAGGTGCGCATCCGGGTGCGGTCGTCGGGCATCAATCCCTACGAGGTCCGCACGGCACAGGGCGCGTACGGGGACGACGCGGCGAAGCTGCCGCTCCGCCTCGGCGGCGAGGTGGCCGGCGTGATCGAGGAGGTCGGCCCGCACCTCGACGGCGCGGGCCAGGGCGGCGCGCAGGGTGCCGTCGGGCCGCTCGAGGTCGGCGACGAGGTGGTCGGCTTCCGGGTCTCGGCGGGCTGGTCGGAGCAGGTCGTGGCGGCCGGGAAGAACGTGTTCCCGAAGCCGGCGTCCGCGTCCTTCGACGAGGCGGCCGGGCTCATGCTCGTCGGCACGACGGCGTGGCACCTGGTCGAGACGGCCGGCGTCGGCGAGGGCGACCTCGTGATCGTGCAGGGCGCGAGCGGCGGGGTCGGGGCCACCGCCGTGCAGCTCGCCGTGCACCGCGGGGCGACGGTCTTCGGCACCGCCTCCGCCGCGAACCAGGACTACGTGGCGAGCCTCGGCGCGACCCCGGTCGTCTACGGCGACGGGCTCGAGGCGCGACTGCGCGAGCTGCTCCCGGACGGCGCGGATGCCGCGCTCGACGCGGTCGGCACCGACGAGGCCCTCGACACCTCCGTCGCGCTCGTGCGCGACCGCGGCCGGATCGTCACCGCGGCCGGCTTCCCGCGCAATCAGGAGCTGGGCATCCGGGCCGTCGGCTCGGGACCGGGGGCGGATCGCGGCAGCGAGCTCCGCAGCGCCGCGCGCGGTCCGCTGCTCGACCTGCTCGGGTCCGGCGTGCTCAGCGTGCGCATCGGCGCCGTGCTCCCGCTCGAGCAGGCGGGCGAGGCGCTCGCGCTCGTCGCCGGAGGACACCCCGGCGGCAAGGTGATGCTCGCGCCCTGAGCGCCGCGAGCCCATCCCGGTACAGGCCTCCGGCGGACGGCTCCGACGGCGGCCCGACGACGGCCCGACGACGGCGGGGCATCGGCCGTGTCGCCGCCCGCGCCGCGCTCAGTGCAGGCCCTGAGCGGGCCGCGACCCCCATCCGGGTCCTTCCGGGAGGCCGCCGGGGTCCGATACCATCGGGAGGCTCGGTGCGTCCACCGGCGCGCCGATCCCCCTCCGCATCCTTCCAGGAAGATCATGTCCGACCCCAGCAGCTCCGTCGCCCGTGAAGCGGGCAGGCCCGACGGGCCCGCGTACTGGTACCCCGGTGCGCCCGCGGCCCCCAGCGGCTCCCCTGAGGTCGCTTCGGCGGCACCCGCCTATCGTGGGGGCATGGACGCGCAGGCCGTCAGCACCGAGCTGACCCGGCGTCTGGGCGGGCTCGGCATCGGGCACACGGTCGAGATCGTGCACGGCTCCCAGGCGGACGGCGTCGTCGTGCGCAGCCCCTATGCCGAGCCGGTGACCGTGGTCGAGGACCAGGGCCGTTTCGCCCTCGTCGCGCGCGGCGCGGACGGCGGCGCGAAGGTCATCGACACCGAGATCGCGGCCGAGGCCCCGGTCGAGCTGCTCTCGCTCTACCTCGCGTTCCACACGCTCTGGGCCATGAAGCGCACCGTCGACGCGCAGGGCGCGCCGGCCGTCGCCCGCCGGATGCCCAGCCTCCTCACCGACCAGCAGCTCGTCATCGCCTTCATCGCGGGCTCGATCGCCTCCACCGACGAGGCCATCCGCGCCTACGCCAGCGGGCTCATGGGCACCGCGGCGAACATGCTGCGGTCCTGACCGCCGGTTCCGACATGCCCCTGGGCGCGGAGCTGGCCGCGGTGCTCCGCGCGCTGCAGTCGCCGCGCCGCGTGCACGTCTGGCTCTGGCTGGTCGAGCGCGGCACCCCGGTGCCGATCGCGGAGGCCGCGCTCGCGCTCGGCATCCCGCCGCGCCACCTGCAGCGCGACCTGTCCCCGCTCGTCGAGGCCGGGCTCGCGCGCTGGGCGACCGGGTCGCGGGTCGCCGTCGGCTCGGTGAGCCTGACCGCGCTGGCCGACCGCGCCGAGCGGATGCTGCCGCTCGGCGGCCTGGCCGCGGAGAACCCGCGCCTCGAGACCGCTCTGCGTCACGGCGTGATCGACCACCTGCCGCCGGATCCCGAGCTGCAGGATCAGCTGCTCGCTGCGGCCGCGGCGGCGCTGCCCGACTTCGACGAGCTCGACGAGCCGGGCATCACGGCGCTGCTCGAGGAGATGGCCGTCGATCCGGCGCTGCTGCGCCGACGACTCGTCGACACCGGACGGCTCGTCCGCAGCGCCGACGGATCGAGCTACCGCAGGAGTGCGGAGGGCTAGACCTCAGGCGGCGGCGATGCCGCGCTTGTCGAGCGAGTCCTCCACGATCGTGAGGCCCTCCATGCCCGGGAGCTTGGCGATGTGCGAGTCGATGTCGCGCACGAGCTTGCGCCCGTCGGCGCCCTGGAACAGGTGGCCCATCACGTGGGTCACCTCCTCGTCGGTGCTGATGGTCGAGCCGACCGGACCCCAGAAGTTGCTCAGCACCCAGCGGGCGAGCACGCGGGCCTTCTTGCTCGACGCGAGCCGCTCACGCGCCTGCGACGCGTAGAACGCGACGTGCTTCGTCTCCTGCTGCGCGATCCGCTTCAGCAGCGGCGACAGCGTCGGGTGGTGCTCCATCGCGGCGAGGCGGTGGTACGCGGCGTTCGCCGACCACTCGTTCGCGGCGCCCCAGGCCATGTGCACGGCGACGAAGTCGTTGCCGGCGAGCTTGCCGAGGATGGACTGCTTGATCGGGTCGAGGCGGTCCTTCCAGCCCAGCTTGAGGCGGGTCGCCTTGAGCTGGTCGAAGTCCACCGACAGGCCGTGCTTGTTCAGCACCGAGGCGAGCGCCTCGCCGTGCCAGAACTCCTCGCGGTTCCACATCGTCATGAAGGCGCCCACCTCGGGCTCCTTGTGCGACGGGGTCGTCAGCATGTCGCGGAGGTAGCAGACCGTGTGGTACTCGACGTCGCACATGTAGCGGAGACTGCGCAGCGTGGTCTCGCTGAGCGGGTTCGTCTCGAACTCCGAGAAGTCGAGGTCGGCCCAGTGGACCGCATCCGAGTTCTCGGCGTACTTCGCGATGTCGAATGCCATGTCAGGCCTCCTTCTGCACCGGCTCCGCAGTGCCCTCCGCCGCGGCGGGTGCCGCCGGCGTCGAGGCCAGCGCATCACGGCGGGCCTCGGAGCCGCCCCGCTTCCAGCTGTGGATGCTCCACAGCCTACGATGCGCCTCCCGAGAGAGTTCGGAGTCGGGGTTCACAGCGTTCGGATTCCCGACCAGCTCCAGCCAGCGGAGGTCGGAGTGGCTGTCGCCGTAGCCGTACGACTGCGAAAGGTTCAGCCCGTGCGCGTCGGCGTACTGCCTGAGCCACGCGCCGCGCGCCTCGTCGACGAGCGGGGGCTTCGCGAGGTAGCCGGTGAGCACGCCGTCGCGCTCGTGCATGCTCGAGCCGACGACCTCGTCGAAGAGCTCGGCGAGCGGGGCCGCGAGCAGCGAGATCGACCCGGTGACGAGCACGGTGCGGTGGCCGGCGGCGCGGTGGGCCCGGATCTGGCGGATGGCATCCGCACTGGCGTGCGACAGCATCGCGTTGCGGTACTCGCCGCGCGACACGATCTTCTCGAGGCGCCCCAGCGGCATGCCGGCGTAGCGGCGGAGGAAGGCGCGGATGAACTCGCCGCGATCCCGGCGCTCGGCGCGGAGGTAGGTGCCCACGGAGGCGAGCAGCCGCACGACCTCGCCCGGCCAGGCGGCCTTGCGGAAGCCGGCGGAGCGCACCCAGAGGTACTGCTCGACGATGTTCGAGTCGACGACCGTGCCCTCGAGGTCGAAGACGGCGACGACGTCGGTGCGCTTGGGCAGGTCGCGCTTCGGCTTCGGCGCAGCGGCGCGGGTGGCGGCCTGCTTGCGGCGGCGGAAGGCGTTCGTCATCTCGGTGATCGCCGGGAAGTGGACGTTCTGGAGGTAGTCCTCCCAGTCGATCCGCTCCACGTCGAAGCCGCGGTCGTCGCGCACCTCCGCCGGCAGGGCGGCGTGGAGGGAGCGGGCGTTCGCGTCGTCGAAGATGATCTCCGTCTGCACGTAGGCGCGGTACAGGTCGGTGAAGTTCTGCAGGCTCTCGATGCCCGACTTCAGCTTCGCGAGGTCGGCCTGCATCGTGCGGGAGCGGTCGCTGACCGGCATGCGGCGCATCGCCACCTCCTGCAGCTCCGCCTTCTTCTTCGCGAGCGCGAGGTTGCGGGCGACGACCCGCTCGCCCGGGAACTTCCACACGGGCACCTTGACGATCCCGTCGCCCTGCGGCATCGGGTGCTCGGTGTAGTAGCGGTGCACGTTCTCGAACATCCGGTGGAACGGGATGGGGTTCGAGTTGCCGGAGGCGATCTGGTAGTACTCCGGGGCGTCCTTCGGCGACGGGTTCGCCGCGGCGGCGAGGATCGCGTTGACCACGAAGTCGACCGGGATGAGGTCGAGGATGCTGTCGGGCAGGCCCGGGAACTCGGGCAGCTGGCCGCGGCCGTAGGCCAGGATCAGCGGGTCGGCGACCTTGAAGCCGTCGATCCAGCCCGGGAACGGATGCAGGAGCGCGCTCTCGATGATGGCGGGGCGCACGACGCTGAGCCGATGGCCGTCCTCGCCCCAGAGCTCCTCGGCGGCGCGCTCGGAGAACGCCTTCGTCAGCGTGTAGACGTCGGTCCAGCCGAGGCTGCGCGCGCGCAGCCGGCCGGCCGCGACGAGCTCGGCCTCGACCCAGTCCTTGCGGGCCTGCTCGGCCGCCTTCGCGACGGCCTGCGGGCCCTCCTTGCCGTGACGCGCGCGGGCGGCGCCGATGAAGCCCTCGAGCACCTCCGGCTTGCGCGAGGTCAGCTCGGCGTTCTGGTGCGCGGCGCGGGCGGCGTCGAGCTCGGCGCGCCAGTCGACGTCGTGCACGAGGCGGGCCTCGGGCTGGATGCCCTTCTTCAAGCCGCCGACGTAGCACGTGGAGACGTGCACGACGTGCGGGTCGCCGCCCGAGCGGCGGACCGCCTCGTAGAGCTCGATGACGCCGCCGACGTTCGCCTCGAAGGCCTCGTGGATCGGCGGGTCGAACGACACGCTCGCGGCGCTCTGCACGACGACGTCGAGGTCGGCGGGCAGCTCCGGCATCTCGTTGAGGCTGCCGTCGAGCACGGTGACGCGGCGGGCGATGAGCTCGTCGAGCCCCTCGCCGGTCTGCTCGCGGAGCTGGTCGAACACCGGCTTGCGCAGCAGCTGCTTGAGCCGCGCCTCGCCGGTCTGGCTGCCCTTCCCGCGCACGAGCACCGAGACCCGGGTGCCCGGGTGGTCGACGAGCAGCCGCTCGAGGACGGCCTGTCCGACGAAGCCGGTGGCGCCGGTGAGGAAGACGTGCGCCGACCCGAGATCGGTCTTCGCGGGGGCGGATGTCACGGAGCGAGCCTCGCTTCGACGGTCCTGCCGACCGTCTGGGGGATGGAGGGGAGGGATGAGATGAGCGTGGCGATCCTGCCAGCCTCGGCGGCCCCCTCGGGCCCTCCGAAGACGATGCGCTCGAAGAAGCCGCGCTCGGCCTCGGGGCGCTCGATCGAGCCGATCGGCCAGGCCGACCGCACGATCTCCTTGCGGGTGAGCGCCGCGGCGCGCGGCGACTCGGCGAGGCGCCGGGTGGCGTCCTCGGAGAGGAAGCGGATGTGCCGGTCCTTGATCTCCATCACGGTGTCGACCAGCGAGCCGAGGCCGGACGCGAGCGAGGCGAGCCGGCGGTAGGCGGCCTGCATGACCCACTCGTCGATGAGGCCGGTGGTGACGTGCGCGGCGACCAGCTGGGGTCCGGCGAAGTTGGAGAGGAACGCGCGGCGGATGGGCCCGTAGTGCTCGGTGCGCTCGCGGCGGTCGCGGCGCGGCCTGCCGGTGTCCGCGGGTAGGCCCGGCTCGGCGCCCGAGGCGTCGAGCACGGCGTCGAGGGCGTCGGCGAGCCAGAAGCGCTCGTAGGCCCAGGTGGTGAGGAACGCGGTGACGCGGGCGTCCTTGTGCGTCGCCGTCACGAGCAGGTTGCGCATGCGCTGCATGGTCGAGCGCTCGATGTCGCGCAGCGCGCGCACGAGGCGAGCGGCATCCGGCTCGAGGCCCTCCTCGGCGACGCGCTCGAGGTCGAGCTCGGCGCGGTGGCTGCCGCGGGCGGTGCGGGCGAACTCGCGCACGTCGAAGGCGCTCGCCGCCTCGATGTCGACCAGCTCGGTGCTCGCGGTCTCGGCGTGCGCGGCGCCGCCGACGATGCCGGCGGCGTCGTCGACGGACTGCACGGCGGCCGTGTCGTTGCTCGAATGCGTCGCGGTCATGGTCTGGGGCCCTCTCCGGAAGGGGCGTCGGGGCGCGCGAGAAGATCGCGATCCCGGATCACCGTATCGTAAGCAGAATGGGAATCGCTCTGGTCACCGGCGGAACGTCGGGCATCGGCGCGGCCTTCGCGCGGGCGCTTGCGCGGCGCGGCTGGGATCTCGTGCTGGTCGCCCGCGACCTCGATCGACTCGACGCCATGGCCGCCGAGCTCGGTGCGCTGGGCGTCGACGTGGAGGTGCTGCCCGCCGACCTCTCGGTGCGCGCCGACGTCGAGCGCGTGGCCGAGCGCATCGAGGACGAGGCCCGCCCGATCGAGATGCTCGTCAACAACGCCGGCTTCAGCGTGCACACGACACTCGCCAGCCGGGACCTCGCCCAGCACGACCGCGCGATCGACGTGATGATCCGCGCGGTGCTCGTGCTCGGCGGCGCCGCGGCGCGGGCCATGCGCCCGCGGGGATCGGGTCGCATCATCAACGTGTCGAGCACGGCCGGATTCATCACGATGGGGGCATACTCCGCGATCAAGGCGTGGGTGACGTCGTACACGGAGGGGCTCTCGAACGAGCTCCACGGCAGCGGCGTCACGGTGACGGCCCTCTGCCCTGGCTGGGTGCACACGGAGTTCCATCAGCGCGCCGGCATCCCGGAGTCCAGCATCCCGAGCTCGCTGTGGCTCGACGCCGACCCGCTCGTCGAGACGTCGCTGCGCGACGCCGAGCGCGGACGGGTGATCTCCATACCGAGTGTTCGGTACGGGGTGCTCATCTGGATCGCCCGGCATGCGCCGAGGAGCGGGATCCGCTGGATCTCGCGCAAGTTCTCGGGCCGACGGCGGGATAGTCTCTCTCAGTGACCGGTGCGGGCGACCCCCGCGGGGAGGACTGCCGATGGCTGCGATGAAGCGCGATCGCTTCACCTCGCGACCCCGGGCCGCAGCCCGGTTCGTGGCCCAGCGGATGCTCCTCAAGCCCGCGGCGTGGAGCGCGGTGCGGGTCTCGGTGCTCGGCACCGAGCGGCTGAAGGGCTTCGACGGCCCGTATGTCGCCGTCGCCAACCACTCCAGCCACCTCGATGCGCCGATGGTGATGTGCGGCCTGCCGTGGCGCCTCGCGCGCCACATCTCGACCGGCGTCGCCGCCGACTACTTCTTCGACGTCTGGTGGCGCCGCGGGCTCACGAAGCTCTTCTTCAACGCGTTCGCGATCGAGCGCGAGGGCGGCCAGCGTCGCGGCGCGAGCGCGAAGGGCCTCCTCGGCCGCGGCGTCTCGCTGCTCGTCTTCCCGGAGGCGACGCGCGGCCGCGACAACGGCCGCACCGTCCGCTCGTTCAACCCCGGCGCCGCCGCCATCGCGAAGTCGGCCGGCGCCCCGGTGCTGCCCATCGCGCTGATCGGCACCGGCATGGCGCATCCGAAGGGCTCGAGCTGGCCCGGCCCCGGCCGGCTGCCGGTCGCGATCGTCTTCGGCGAGCCCATGCACGCGGACGACGGCGAGGGGTCCAGCGAGTTCATGGAGCGCATCCGCGTCCGCATCATCGACCTGATCAACGAGCACAGCCCGGACATCCTGGGCGAGCCCCAGCTGCTGAGCCCGGACGGACGGCGCCCGGCCGAGTCCGGCGGAGGAGAGAAGTGACCGACGTCAAGCACATGAAGTGGTGGGGGTGGGGTGTCGACGGCGTCGGCTTCCACCACGAGGACAAGCCCGGCTTCGCGCCCTTCGTGAAGAAGGCGGTCGGCCTCGACCTCTGGGAGGCCGAGCAGCTCGACCCGCCGGCGTTCGACGAGCTCGACGTCGCGGACGCGGTCGCGCCGAAGGCGCTCGTCACCGCGCTCGGCAAGGCCGTCGGCCCCGAGGACGTCACCACCGACGCGCTCGAGCGCGTCGTGCACACGTACGGCAAGAGCCTCCGCGACCTGGTCCGCATCCGCGCCAACGCCATCGAGCGCACCGTCGACATCGTCGTGTACCCGTCGGACGAGGCGGAGGTGCAGGCCGTCGTCGACGCCGCCGTGGCCGCCGACGCCGTGATCATCCCGTTCGGCGGCGGCAGCAACATCGCCGGCAGCCTCGAGCCCCGCGGCGACGAGTCGCGGCCCGTCGTCTCGGTCGACCTCGGCCGCCTGAACAAGGTGCTCGACATCGATGCCGACTCGGGCCTCGCCCGCATCCAGGCCGGCGCGCTCGGCCCGGACCTGGAGGCGCAGCTCGCGGAGCGCGGCTGGACCCTCGGCCACTTCCCCGACAGCTTCACGCACTCCACGCTCGGCGGCTGGGTCGCCACACGCTCCTCCGGCATGCAGTCCGACAAGTACGGCGACATCGCGGACATCGCCCGCGGCATCCGCGTCGTGCGTCCCGGCGCGATCCTCGCCATCCCGGCGATCCCGTCCGCCTCCACCGGTCCGAGCGTGCGCGAGATGATCGTCGGCAGCGAGGGGCGCCTCGGCGTCATCACCGAGGTGACGGTCAACGTGCACCGGGTGCCCGCGAACCGCGTCATCCACGCCTACTTCTTCAAGACGTTCGAGGACGGCATCGCCGCCATGCAGGAGATCGCCGCGAGCGACGCCCGCCCCTCGATCACCCGCATCAGCGACGGCAACGAGACCGGCTTCTCGCTCGCGACGAGCAAGGAGTCGAAGGGCGTCAGCAAGTTCGTGCAGGACTCGCTCATGTCGTTCCTGCAGGGCCGCGGCTGGAAGCTCGACGAGATGTGCCTCTCGTTCATCGGCTACGAGGGCGGCTCGGAGCTCGTCAAGCGCGACAAGGCGATCGTCGACCGGATCGTGAAGCGCCACCACGGGCTCGGCGTCGGCACCGGCCCCGGCGTGCTCTACGACCAGAAGAAGTTCGACACCCCGTACCTGCGCGACTTCCTGCTCGACCGCGGCGCCGCCGGCGACGTGTCCGAGACGGCGGCACCCTGGTCGAAGCTCGTCGAGGTGCACGACAACGCGTACGCCGCGGCCCACCGCGCGTACGCCGAGCTCGGCCGCCAGGGCTGGATCATGTCGCACATGTCGCACTCGTACCACTCGGGTGCGTGCCTCTACTTCACGTTCGCCTTCGTCTTCGGCGACGACCCGATCGGCGAGTACGACACGGTCAAGCAGGCCATCCAGCAGTCGTTCGTCGACTCCGGCGCCACCATCTCGCACCACCACGGCGTCGGCCTCGAGCACGCCCCGTGGCTGGCCGAGGACATCTCGCCGGAGGCCGTCAAGGTCATGGGCGGGCTGTTCGCCTCCGCCGACCCGGGCTCGAACTTCAACCCGGGCAAGATCATCCCCTGACCCGGCGCTTCGGAGTCCTGAGCCGAGCCCGGCCTCCGGCTCCCTGAGCCTGTCGAAGGGTCCCTGAGCCGAGCCCGGCCTCCGGCTCCCTGAGCCTGTCGAAGGGTCCCGTCCGCGCGTCCGATTCCCGATCCCGGAAGTCGAGCGGCGCGTCGCACGGGGTGGACAGGCCGTCCGACGCCCGTCGGTCGCTAGCGTGTTCTCGATGTCCGCCGCCGTGCTCTCCCCCGAGGTGTCCGCTGCACTCGCGGCCGGCCGCCCGGTGGTCGCGCTCGAGTCGACGATCATCTCCCACGGGCTGCCGCGCCCGCGCAACCACGGGGCCGCCCGCGAGTTCGAGCAGCTGCTGCGCGACCGGGGCGTCGTGCCGGCGACGGTGGCGGTGCTCGACGGCGTGCCGCACGTCGGACTGGATGCCGACGGCGTCCGCCGGATCGCCGAGGACGACCTCGCCAAGGCCAGCGTGCGCGACCTGTCCGTGCTCGCCGCGCTCGGGCGCTCGGCGGCCACGACGGTCGCGGCGACCGCGCACCTCGCCGCCGGCGCCGGCATCCGGGTCTTCGCGACCGGCGGGCTCGGCGGCGTGCACCGCGGCGCGTCCGAGAGCTTCGACGAGTCCGCCGACCTGACCGTTCTGGCCGAGACGCCGATCGCCGTCGTCAGCGCCGGGGTGAAGAGCGTGCTCGACATCGGCGCCACCCTCGAGCGGCTGGAGACCCTCAGCGTGCCCGTGGTCGGCTACCGCACCCGCGAGTTCCCGGCGTTCTGGCTCCGCGAGTCCGGCTACGAGCTCGACTGGACCGTCGACGGCCCCGAGCAGGCGGCGGCGGTGCTGCGCGCCTCGCTCGATGCCGGTTCGCGCTCCGGTCTCATCGTCGCGAACCCGGTGCCGGCCGGCCAGGAGTGGGATCCGGACGAGCACGACCGCATCCTCGCCGCCGCCTTCGCCGCCGCGGACGAGGCCGGCGTGCGCGGCAAGGCGGTCACCCCGTTCCTGCTCGGCTGGATCGTCGAGGCGTCCGCCGGGCGCAGCCTCGAGGTGAACCTCGACCTGGCGCGCAACAACGTGCGGGTCGCCGCCGACATCGCGATCGCGCTGGCCGCCGGATGACGCGCGACCGGGTGGTCGTCGTCGGCGACCTCGTGAACGACATCGTGGCGACGCCGCGCGGGCCGCTGCGCCCCGACACGGACGCGCCGGCCACCATCCGGCCGCGTCCCGGCGGCTCCGGGGCGAACACCGCGGCCTGGCTCGGAACGCTCGGCGCGCCCGTCGACCTCGTCGCCGCCGTCGGCTCGCACGACGCCGAGTCGCACCGGCGCATCCTGGTCGACCAGGGCGTCACGCCGCACTTCCAGGTCGAGTTCGGCATGCCGACGGGCGTGATCGTGATCGTCGTCGAGGGCGAGCGCCGCACGATGCTGACGGAGCGCGGCGCGAACTCGCTGCTCGACACCGCCCGCGTGACGGACGAGCTGCTCGCCGACGCGCGGATGCTCCACATCAGCGGCTACAGCATCCTCGACGGGTTCGGCGTCGAGGGCGCCCGCGACCTCATCGATCGGGCGTCCGCTGCCGGGGTCTGCATCGGCGTGAACCCCGGATCGGTCGGCTACCTCGCCGACTTCGGGCCGGGGCGCTTCCTCGACGCCGTCGAGGGCGCCGACGTGATCTTCCCGAGTCAGGCGGAGGCGGAGCTGCTGTCGGGCGAGACGGACATCGAGCGGATGCTCGACGTGCTCGGCGAGCGGTTCAGGATCGTCGTGGTCAGCCAGGGCTCGGACGGCGCGACCGCCCGCGAGCGCGGCGGCCCGAGCGTGCACGTGCCGGCGCACGGCGTGCGGCTCGTCGATCCGACGGGCGCGGGCGACGCGTTCGCGGCCGGGTTCATCTCGGGCTGGCTGCTCGGCGACGGCAGCATCCGCGCGGCGCTCGAGGCGGGCGCCATGGTCGCGGCCCGCGCGGTGCTAGCGGTCGGCGGCCGCCCCGCGGTCTGAGCCGCCCCCTCGGAGCCCTGGCCGCCGATCTCGGGATCCTGAGCCTGTCGAAGGGCCGCCCTCCGAGCCGGCTACGCGCCGCGCAGGCCCCGGTACGCCTCCAGCGCCGCCTCCCGCGACTCGCGGAGGTCGACGATCGGCTCGGGGTACTCATCCGTGCCGAGCTCCGGGATCCAGCGGCGGAGGTATGCGCCGTCGGCGTCGAACTTCTTCGCCTGCGTCTCCGGGTTGAACACCCGGAAGTAGGGCGCGGCGTCCGCGCCGCTGCCGGCCACCCACTGCCAGTTGCCCGGGTTGTTCGCCTCGTCGGCGTCGACGAGCGTGTCCCAGAACCAGCGCTCGCCGGTGCGCCAGTGCACCAGCAGGTTCTTCACGAGCAGGCTCGCGGTCACGAGGCGCACCCGGTTCTGCATGTAGCCGGTGTGCCAGAGCTCCCGCATGCCCGCGTCGACGAGGGGGATGCCGGTACGGCCCTGCTGCCAGCGCTCGAGCTCCTCCTGGCGCCCCGGATGCCAGGGGAACCGGTTCCAGTCCTCCCGGTAGTTGACGGTGTCGAGGTTCGGGTTGTCGAACAGGATGCCGGTGTTGAAGTCGCGCCAGGCCACCTGCCGCAGGAACTGATCGACGTGCCGGCGTGCGGGGGCGTCGAGGCCGGCGTGGAGCCGGTGCCAGATCTGGATCGGCGACACCTCGCCGAAGCGGAGGTGGGGGCTCAGCATGCTCGTCGCGTCCGCGGCCGGCTCGTCGCGGCGATCGTAGCGCTCGAGCGCGTCGCCGGCGAAGGCCTCGAGCCGGCGGTGCGCGCCGTGCTCGCCCGGCTCCCACGTCTCCCGCAGGCCGCCCGCCCAATCCGGCCGGGTCGGCAGCAGCCCCCAGTCGTCGAGCGCGTCGCCGTCGACCGCGAGCCCGTCGATCTCGCGCGGCTCCGCGACCGGGCGGCGGAGGTCGAGTTGGCGCAGCGCCTTCCAGAACGGCGTGAACACGCGGTAGCGGCCGCCGTCGCCGGTCTGCACCGTCCACGGCTCGGCCAGCAGGTTCGCCGAGAAGCTCTCCACCTCGACGCCGTCGTCGCGGAGGCCCTGCTTCAGGCGGGCGTCGATCTCGCGGGTGCGGCCGTAGCGCCGGTTCCAGAGCACGCGGGCGGCGCCGGTGTCGTCGACGAGCCGCCGCAGCTCCGCCTCGGCGGCGCCGCGCCGCAGCACGAGCGGCGCGCCGCGCGCCTCGAGCTCCCGCTCGAGCGCCGTGAGCGAGTGGTGCAGCCACCACCGGCTCGCGCCGCCGAGCGGCCGGGTCTCGGTGCTGTCCTCATCGAGGATGAAGGCGACCACGACGGGACGGTCGCCGTCGACCGCGGCGCGGAGGGCGGGGTTGTCGGCGAGGCGCAGGTCGTCGCGCAGCCAGACGATCGCCGGATCGCGGGGGGTCATCGGGAAGTGCTCATCGGGAGGTTCTCTTCAGCAGTCGCTCATCGGCAGGTGCGTCGGGCGCGGCTCACCGCTCCGGCTCGGCCGGGATGCGCGGCGAGGCCCCGCCACGGAGCCGCTCGCTGAGGCCGCCGAGCGCCCGCAGGTCGTCCGGGGGGAGGGCGGCGAGCATCCGGTCGGCGATGACGCGGCTGTGCTCGGCCCCGACGCGGCGGAAGAAGGCCTCGCCCTCGGCGGTCAGCGTGACGACCGTGCCGCGGGCGTCGTTCGGGTCCGCGCTCTTCGACACGAGGCCGCGCGCCTGCAGGCGGTCGATGAGCCGGCTCACGCTGGGCTGGGTGATGAGCAGCTGCTCGACGAGGTCGCGGATGCGCGCGGAGCGCAGCGGTGCGCGGAACAGGTTGAACAGCAGGTCGTACTCGCTGAAGCTCACCCCGGCCGGGAAGTGATCGCGCAGATGGCGCAGCACGGCGACCTGGGCGCGGTAGAGCGACTCCCAGGCGTCGACGGCATCCCGGCGATCGGTCATCGCGTCAGCCTATCGGCGGCGTGCGACGCGGATCCTCGGGGGTGCCACGGGGCTTCGCATCGCGGATGGTCGCGTCCCGAGGTGGTCGGGTCCGGAGCGGCGCCCGGTGCTCGCCGGTCAGGATGCGCAAGCGCGGCCGGACATGATTGAAGGCCGGCCGCTGAGGCGAGCGGCCGGCCTTCTCCCTTGCACCAAGAGTGTCCTGCAATCACATTCCGCACCCTCCGCCACAGCAAACGGTGGGCGCTGAGTCGAAGGTATAACGGCGAGGTAACGGTGTCTAGTTATCGTTTCGTTATTCTTCCTGCGAGTTGCCCGTGTGCCGCCTCGGGCTCCGCTCTGGACGCCGTCCGACCCGTCGTGCACGGCGTCCGGACGCGCCTCAGACCGCGGCGAGTCCGAGCTCGGCGAGCTTGCCCGAGAGGTCCCGATCGCTCGGCTCGATCTGCACGGCGCCGTCCGGGAAGACGATCACGGGGATGTTCATCCGCCCGCTCGCGGCCTCCTTGGCGGCGTCGGCCGCGCCGTCGGTCCGCTCGACGTCGATGTACTCGTAGCCGACCTCGAGACGGTCGAGGAGGGACTTGGAGCGTCGGCAGTCTGCGCACCAGTCGGCGCCGTACATCGTGATCATCCGACCAGGGTAGGTCGGAAGGGGTCGCCGATGCCGGGTCGCCGGCGGGCGGATCGCCGCCGGCGGGCGGATCGGCTCAGAACAGGTCGGGCGACGGGGTCGACGCCCAGCGGATCGCCACGTCGGCGTGCCGGTCGAACCGGTAGCCGGCGCCGCGCACCGTGCGGACGATGTCCTCGTACGCGCCGAGCTTGGAGCGCAGGCGCCGCACGTGCACGTCGATGGTGCGCTCGTTCGGCACCTCGTCGTCGATCGAGTCCGCCCACAGGGTGGAGATGATCTCGGTGCGCTCGATCGTGCGGCCCTCGCGGAGCACGAGGAACTGCAGCAGCTCGAACTCCTTGTAGGTGAGCGGGGCGGTCTCGCCGTCGAGCACGACGCGCTTGCGGGAGATGTCGATCACGACGCCGCCCTTCGGCTCCGGCTCGGCGGTCGGCGCGGCCTCCCGCTGCTTGGCGAGGGCGGCGGGGTCCTGCAGCGCGAGCCGCACGACGTCGATGGCGCGGCCGCCGGCGCCGGACGGGGCGAGGGCGACGGCGGCGTAGGTCTCGGTGCCCGGCACGAGCTCGGCGGCGAGGCGGCGGAGCTGCTGCACGACAGCGGCGAGGTCGGTGCCGGCGGCCTGGGCGGCCTCCTCGTCGATGCCGACGTAGAGGGCGAAACCGCGGGCCTCGGTGCCGTCCGGCACGGGGCGGAGGCGGCGCTGCGGCGCCGGCTGGGCGGCGGCGGGCTGGGCGGCCGCGGGCTGCGCCGGGGCTGCCGGGGCGGCGACCGGCTGCGGGCGGGTCGCGGTGCGGGCGGGTGCGAGATCGATGGCGGTGGCGAGAGACATGGTCGGAAGGTCCTTCGGGGAGTCGTCGACGCGGTCCGCTCCGGCGGTGGAGGGGATCGCGTCGGACGGGCGATGCGAGTCGGTGCGGGGATCGGATGCGGTGCTCATGTCGGCATCGGCATCCGGGGATCGGCGCTGGTCAGACAGCGGGATCGGCGAGAGGACGGCTCAGGCGCACATTCGACAGCACATGACCGCACGCGCGGGCATCATCATGCCCGCATCCCCGACGGCCTCGACGGAGGTCTGGGCGTGCGCGATCGCGGTCATGCCGGAGATTCTGCCGGTATACCAACGCGGATGTCAACCCGCGGATCGGATCGTCCGACCGGTCAGACGGTGCCGTAGAGGCGGTCGCCGGCGTCGCCGAGGCCCGGGACGATATAGCCCAGCTCGTTGAGCTTCTCGTCGCGCGCGCCCACGACGACCGTCACGTCGCGGCCGACCATGGCCTCCTCGACGGCGGCGAGGCCCTCCGGCGCGGCGATGAGGCACACGGCGGTGATGTCGACGGCCCCGCGGGCGAACAGGTACTCCATCGCGGCGATGAGCGAGCCGCCGGTGGCGAGCATCGGGTCGAGCACGAAGCACTGGCGGTCGGAGAGGTCGTCGGGCAGGCGCTCGGCGTAGATGTCGGGCTGGAGCGTCTCCTCGTTGCGGACCATCCCGAGGAAGCCGACCTCGGCGGTCGGCACGAGCTTGACCATGCCCTCGAGCATCCCGAGCCCCGCGCGGAGGATCGGGACCACCAGCGGACGCGGATCCGCGATCGCGAGCCCGGTCGCCTCGGACACCGGGGTCTGCACGGTGACGGGGGTGACGCGCACGCCGCGCGTCGCCTCGTAGGCGAGCAGCGTGACGAGCTCCTCCGCGAGGGCGCGGAACGTCGGCGACGGCGTCCGCTCGTCGCGCAGCACGGTGAGCTTGTGGGTGATCAGCGGATGGTCGGCCACGTGCACTCGCATACCCTCAGGCTATGGCGTTCGAGGACCCGATGCGTGCGGCGATCGCCGAGGCCGTGCTGGCCACGGCCGCCGGGGACGTGCCGGTCGGTGCCGTCGTGCTCGACGCCGAGGGGCGGGAGCTGTCGCGCGGCCGCAACGAGCGCGAGCTGCTCGGCGACCCGACCGCCCACGCCGAGGTGGTGGCGCTCCGCCGTGCCGCGCAGGTCGCCGGGGACTGGCGCCTCGACGGCGCGACCCTCGTCGTCACGCTCGAGCCGTGCGTGATGTGCGCGGGCGCGATCATGGCCGCGCGGGTCGCGCGGGTCGTGTTCGGCGCCTGGGACGACAAGGCGGGCGCGGCGGGGAGCGTGCACGACCTGCTGCGCGACCGCCGATCGCTGCACCGCGTCGAGGTGGTCGGCGGCGTGCTGGCGGACGAGTGCGCCGCGCCGCTCGCGGAGTTCTTCGGAGGCCGTCGGGGCTGAGGCCCGGGTGCGGGTGGGGTTCTCCTCCCGCCGTCGGGTTATCCACAGATCTCGCCTTCGCGGTGCGAGCATGCTATGGCGCTGGTAACCATGAGCGATGAAAGCGTGATGCATCCGGCATCCGCTGATCCTCGAAGGAGTGCTCCATGTCCGTTCTCACCCCCGCGCCGGTGCTCGGTGCGGCCGTCCGGGTCGACGCGCTCGCGCGCCGGCTCGTCTTCGGCGCCGCGACCGCGGCGTCGTCCGCCGTCGCGTGCCCTGACATCCGGTCCGTGGTCCGGCCGGTGATCAGGCCCGCGGATCCGACCGCCGGCCGGACCGCGGATCCGACCGTCGCACGCGCCGGCGACACCGCCACCGTGCGCAACGAGGTCGCGCCGCTCGTGCTCATCGCCGTCATCGCGGTGGCCGCGGCCGTCGCGCTGATCCTCGTGGTCGGCATCGCGGCCGCCTGGCTGTACTTCTGCCAGAGCACGTTCGGCCCCCGCTGGTGGCCGACCGTCGGCGTGCCGACCGTGCGGTCCGGGTTCTACTACTTCGGCTGCCGGCGGTTCTGATCCCATGACCGCGCTGCTCGAGGCCGCGGGGATCACGCTCCGGCGAGGCTCCCGAACCGTCGTGCAGCCGGTCGACCTGCGGGTCCGGGCGGGGGAGCACTGCGCCCTGCTCGGACCCAACGGCGCCGGCAAGACGACGATCCTGTCCATGCTCGTCGGGCTGCTGCCGCCCGACGTCGGCCGCATCGCGGTGGCCGGCATCGACGTCCGCGAGCCGGCCGCCCGCGCGCTCGTCGGCTTCGCGCCGGACGACCTGCCGCTGCCCGCCGCGCTGACCGGCGCCGAGCTGCTGCGGCTGCACGACCGGCTGCGCCGCCGCGACGACCGCGAGCGCGCCGACGCCCTCTGCCGGCTGCTCGAGATCGAGCACGCACTGCCCCGCCAGGTCGCCGAGTACTCGCACGGGATGCGCCGCAAGCTCCAGCTCGTCGCGGCCGTGATGCACGAGCCGCTCGTGCTCGTCCTCGACGAGCCCTACCGCGGGCTCGATCCCCGCTCGGCACGGCTGCTGCGCCGGCTGCTCGACGGGGTGGTGGCGTCCGGGCGCGCCGTCCTCGTGGCCACGCACGACCTCGCAAGGGCCGAGCGCGACGCCGACCGGCTCTGGCTCGTCGACCGGGGCGGGGTCGTCGCGGACGGCACTCCCGCGGAGGTGCGGGCGGCCGCGCGGGCCGACGACCTCGAGACGGCGTTCGCCGCGCTGACCGGCACGTCCGACGAGCGCGGACGCGAGGACGCGCTGCTCGAGGCGGCGCTCGACGGCGAGCGGACGGTGGCCTCGTGATCCGCGGCGGGGTCACCGGCGCGCTGCTCGGCGCGTTCACCGGCGTGGTCGGCCTCGTGATCGCGTGCGCGGTCTGCCTGGTCGTCGCGTTCGCGACCCGCGACGCCGCCGAGCTGCCCGGCGTGTTCCGGGCATGGTTCGCGAGCGTCGACGGCATCCCGCAGCTCCGGTTCGTGCCGGACGCGCCGGGGATGGGGCTCGCGCTCGCCGTGTGGGCCGCGGCGGCGGCGGGGTTCGGTGCCGCGGCGGGACGGAGGCCGTGTGGCGGGGGCGCGCCTGGGGCGGGTTCGGCCGGGGCGGAGTCGGGGTCGGCAGGGAAGGACGGGCGCGATGACTGACCACGGCGCCGGCGGACCGATCGTGGCCGGTGCACGGGCCATCGCCGGCGCTTCGTGGCGGATCTGGCGTCGCGAGGCCGCCCGCGTGCTCTGTGTGGACGCCCGGGTCGTCGATGCCGGGCTCGTGATCGCCGGTGCCGCCGCGGTCGGGCTCGCCGTGCTGATCGCCGCGCTCGTCGCGACGCTGCTCGGGGGCGCCGTCGACCTGCCGCCGGACGCCGACCGCTCCCCGTTCGTGCGGATCACGGCGGCGGGCGTGCTCGCGGCCGGCGCGCTGGTGCAGGTGCTGCTCGCCGCGACACGGCGCCCCGGCGGCGCCCTCGCCGATCTCGCCGCGGTGCTGCCCGTGTCGACGCCGGGCCGGGTGATCGGCGAGCGGGCGCCGACGATCCTGCTCGGCGCGGGGACGGCGGCGGTGCTCTCCGCGCCGACCGTCCCGCTGCTCGTCGTGCTGTTCCGTCACGACCCGGCGCGGCTGGCCGGCGTGCTCGCGCTGCACCTCCTGCTGCTCGGGATCGCGACCGTCGGCGTCCCGGCCGCCGTCGAGCTGCTCCGCACCGCCGCGGACCGGCTGCGGCTCGCGCCGCCGTACGCGGTCGCCGTCGCGGCGCTGATCGTGCTCGCGGGATCGGCCGCGCTGACGCTGCCCGACGCGGTCCCCCGGCCGGGCGACGGGTCGGGACCGGCCGGACTGCGGGGCGGGCTCTCGCTGCTCGGGCCGGTCTCCGCCGTCGCCCGGCTCGCGATCGCGGGCAGCCGCGCGGCCGCGGCGACGGGCGTCGGCGACGCCTCGGGGGGATCCGCCGCCGGCCTCGCGCCCGGTCTCGCGGCCGGCCTGCCGCCGGGTGTCCGGTCGGGGCTCGGCATCGGACTCGAGACCGGACTCCCCGCGGCGGTGCTCCTCGGTTGGGTCCTGCTCGCCCTCGCGGCCGCGATCGCGGCCGCGGCCTGGTCGCCGAGCCCCGTCGGCGCCGTCGTCACGCGCCTGCTCGTCGGCGTCCGGATCCCGCGCGGACGGGCGACGGCGGGCGTCGCCGTGCAGCTGCTCCAGCTGGTCCGCCTGCCGCAGTACCTCGTGATGGCCGGCGGACCGATCCTGCTGGCGGCGGGCATCGCGGCGGCGACCGCGACGCCGCTCGCTCGGGAGGCCGGTCCCGTGCTCGACGCGCTCGCCGGGGTGCCGCCGACGCTGCCGTTCGCGGCCGGGATGCTCGCGTTCGGCACGACTGCGCCGTCGTCGTGGCTCGCCCGACTCGCGGGCGCGACACGGGCGCGCATCGCCGAGCAGCGGCTCGTCGCGGGCCTGCTCGGCGGCGCGGTGCCCGCGCTCGCGGCATCGACCGTGCTCGTCGCGTCGGGCGCGGCGGAGCCGGCGGACGCCGCGTCCCGGTTCGGACTCGGCGTCGTGCTCGGGCTGGCCGCCGCCTCGGGCGGGATCGTGGCGCCCTGCTCCACGACGAGTCCGCAGTCGACGACGGTCACGAGCGCGGTGACGTTCCTGCTGTTCGGCGTCGCGGTGATCCCGCTGCAGCTCGGCCTCGCCGCCCTGCCGGCGACGGCCGGGGCGTCGGGGGTCGAGCTCGCGGGACTCGCGCTGTCCGCGAGCGTGCTCGTGGCGCTCTGGCTGCTGGTGCGGAGGCGCGGCGATGACGCCCTCTCGATCGAGTGAGCCGGAGCCGGAGCCGGTGCCGGAACTGGTGCCGGAGCTGGTGCCGGAGCTGGTGCCGGAGCCGGTGCCGGAGTCGGAGACGGAGACGGAGTCGGGGCGCGCGCCGGCGTCGGCGACTGCGTCGGTGTCGATGCGCGAGGGCGCTTCCGCGCCGCGCGGGTCGGCCCGGGGTCCGGACGCGGGCTCGCCGCTCCCCGCCCGACTGTGGCCTGCGGTCGCCGCGACGCTCTGGGTGCTCGGACGTGCGGCGCTCCCGGCGCTCGCGGTCCTCGGCGCGGGGGCGTCGACGGCGGCGCTCGCGGGGTCGGCCGTGATCGCGCACGGGCTCTCGATCGCCGGGCTCGCGGTGCTGGCGGCCGTGGTGCACGAGCTCGGCCATGTGACGGCCTACCGGCTGCTCGCACCGAGCGCATCCGGTGCCGTCGCCGTCCGCGGCATCGGCGCGGTCCTGGTCCGCAAGCCCCTGCCCGCGCGAGCGGATCGGGCCGTCACCGCCGCCGGCCCCCTCGCCCCGCTCGTGCTCGCACCGGCGGCCGTCGCGCTGGCCACGACCTTCCCGGCCGAGTCGGTCGCGATCGTCCTCATCGCCGCGGGGCATCTCGTATCCCTCGCGCTGCCGGGCGCGGATCGCACCGCCTGGCGCGAGGCCGGGTCAGGAGCGCGGGCGCCGCCTTCTCAGCCGGAGCTGCCCCGCGAGCAGGTCTGATCGGCGGCGGACTGGCCCGTGACGCCGTCCGGCAGCTGCACGGGTCCCGTGCCGTCGTCGGCCGGAGTCGTGGCGGTGCCGGTCGGGCTGCCCGTGGCGGGCGTCGTCGGGGTGCCGGTGGCGGGCGTGGTCGGCGCGTTCGTCGTGCCCGGCGCCGGGGTCTGCGTGACCTGGGCGGCGCCGGCGGACCCGGCGATGACGGCCCGGTCGTCCGCGACGGCGGTGGTCAGCGCCTTCGCCAGCGTGGTGAGCGGCACGGTCACGCTCTTGCCGTCGATGTCCTTCGGCGTGTTCGGGTACTGGATGAAGGCGATCCGGTCGAGCGGGATGTCCTTCAGCGCGAGCGCGATCGACACCATGGTCGTCGGCGAGGCGAGCTCGCGGCTCAGCGTCATGTGCTGGGCGGCGGCGGTCGCGAGGTTGTAGAGCGTGCCCGGGTTGCTCAGGGTCTCCGAGCTCTTCACCTGGCGCATGAGCGCGGAGAGGAAGACCTGCTGATTGCTGATGCGCGCGAGGTCGCTGCCTTCGGCGAGCCCATGCCGCGAGCGGAGGAAGGCGAGCGCGGTCGCACCCTCGATCGTGTTCTCGCCGGCGGGGAGGTTGAGGCCCGTGTAGCGGTCCTTCATCGGCGAGGTGAGGCAGACCGTGACGCCGCCGAGGGCGTTCGACATGGAGACGACGCCGTCGAACTCGATGAGCGCGGCGTAGTCGACGTCGAGGCCGGTCAGCCCGGTGACCGCAGCCGCGACGCACGACAGCCCGCCGCGCGAGAGCGCCTCGTTGAAGCGGCGCGCGCCAGCCGCCCCGACCTTCTTGCCCTCGTCGCTCGTGCAGGCCGCCTGCGGCACCCAGAGGTCGCGCGGGATGCTGATCGCGGTCGCCGACCTCGAGGTCGGGGAGATGTGGATCAGGATCGTGACGTCGTTGAGGGTCTCGCCGCGGCGTCCGTAGGCGGAGTTGCCGCCGCCGGAGTCGCTGCCCACCAGGAGCAGGTTCACCGGCTGGTCGATCGCGCCGACGCCGGAGATCGTCTTCTTGCCGGAGCCGATCGACACGGTGTTCTTCTGCAGGGTCTCGCTGACGCTGTAGACGGCGATCGCCGCGACGGATCCGGTGGCGATGAGCGTCACGACGACGGTGATGCCGAGCAGCGCCAGCAGCGAGTTGACCCAGCCGCGGCGGTGCTGGCGGCCGTGGCGCGCGACGGTGCTCGGCGCGTTCGACCCCCGTGACATGCGCTCGACGCTAGCAAGCAGAGGCCGAGAGGACGGTGAACGACGGCCGGGACGGCGCCGGGTGTCGCGGTGCGGTGCCGCGGTCCCGTGTCGTGGTCGGGACGTCGGTCCGAGGATCGCTCCGCCCGCGGGATCGGTCCGAGGACCGCTCCGCTCCCGATCAGTCCGAGGACTTGATGACGATCGCGTCGGTCGGCGGGGCGCCCTCGCCCGGCGGCGTGTAGATGTCCGGCTCGATGTAGATGACGCGGGCGACCGGCACGGCGGCGCGGATGTCGGACTCGATCGTGTCGATGGCGGTCGCGATCTCCGGCAGGCGGCTCGCCCGCGGCAGGGCGACCTTCGCCGCGACGAGCAGCTCGTCGGGTCCGAGGTACAGCGTCTTCATGTGGATGAGCGCCTCCACCTGCGGGTGCTCCGTGAACGCGTTGCGGATGCGCACGACGTCCTCCGGGGAGGCGCCCTCGCCGATGAGGAGGCTGTGGGTCTCGAGGCCGAGGATGATCGCGACGAGCACGAGCAGCACGCCGATGAGCAGGGTGCCGATCGCGTCGAAGACGCCGTTGCCGGTGACCGCGGTCAGTCCGACGCCGAACAGCGCGAAGACGAGGCCGGTGAGCGCCGCGGTGTCCTCGAGCAGCACGACGGGCAGCTCGGGTGCCTTCGCCCGGCGCACGAACGAGACCCACGATCCGGTGCCCTTGAACGGCCGCGACTCGCGCACCGCCGTGCGCAGCGAGAAGCCCTCGAGCACGATCGAGATGACCAGCACCAGCACCGGCAGCCAGACGTTCTCGAGCGGGTGCGGGTCGTGCAGCTTCTCCCAGCCCTCGTAGAGCGAGAAGACGCCGCCGATCGTGAACAGGATGATCGACACGACGAAGCCGGCCAGGTAGCGGGTGCGGCCGTAGCCGAAGGGGTGCTCGGCGTCCGCGGCCTTGACGGCGCGGCGTCCGGCGACGAGCAGCAGGATCTGGTTCGCGGTGTCCGCGAGCGAATGGACGCCCTCCGCGAGCATCGACGCCGACCCTGAGAAGAAGGCCGCGACGAACTTCGTGATCGCGATGCCGAAGTTCGCCCCCATCGCCGCGAGGATCGCCTTGTTCCCACCGCTCGAGCTCACGCGCCCCACGCTACACGCGCGATCCGCCGGGTCACGGCGGAGCTGGGGCAGGGGAGCTGGGGCAGGATGGACGGGTGACTGCTTCGACGCCGCACAGCTCCTCCACCGGATCCGGCAGCGCGCCCCTGCCCCGGATCGCGATCCTCGGCGCCGGCTCGATGGGCGGGGCCATCCTCAGCGGGCTCGCCGCGCCCGACGTCAGCACGGGGGGTCTCGTCGTCACGAACCGCACGGCCGCGAAGGCCGACGCGATCGACCTGCCCGGCGTGGAGTCCCTCGCGCTCGAGCGCGACGCAGACGCGAACGCCCGGGCCGTCGAGGGCGCCGGCGTGGTGCTCGTCGCGGTGAAGCCGGCGATGGTGCCCGACCTGCTCCGCGAGATCGCGCCGCACCTCGATTCCGCGGCGATCATCGTCAGCGTCGCAGTCGGCGTCACGAGCGCGACGATGGAGGCGCTGGTGCCGAACCCGGTCGTCCGCAGCATGCCGAACACGCCGTCGACCGTCGGCCGCGGAGTGACCGGCGTCGCGGCCGGCAGCCGCGCGGGCGAGGCCGAGATCGCCACCGTCAGCGCCGTCTTCGCGACGGTGGGCGACGTCGTCGTGGTGCCGGAGGCCCGGCTCGACCCGCTGTCCGCGATCTCCGGATCCGGGCCGGCCTACGTCTTCCTCCTCATCGAGCAGCTCGAGCGCGCGGCTCGCGAGCTCGGCTTCGACGCCGAGCAGGCCGCCGTGATGGTGCGCGGCACCTTCCGCGGCGCGAGCGAGCTGCTCGCCGCCGCCGACATCGACCCCGCCGAGCTCCGCCGCCGCGTCACCAGCCCGAAGGGCACCACCGAGCGCGCCGTCGCGGTGCTCGAGGAGGCGGATCTCGCCGCGCTGTTCGAGCGTGCGGCACGGGCCGCCATGGCCCGGGCCGCGGAGATCGCCGCCGGCAGCTGAACCCGGGTCCGGCCGGGCCGACCGGGCCTCACCGCGAGCCCGCGGCGCCGCCACGCACCGTCCGCCCGGATCACCATGACCACCCGCCCGCCGGAGCGCATCCGGTGCCCCGCCGGAGGCCGTCCCGGTTCGAGCGAAGGAGCCCACCATGACCGTCGCGATCGTCCCCGCCCCACGGGAGCTGCGCGAGACCGGCGGAGCCGGCTACCGCATCGACGCCGCCACCACCGTCTCCGCCGTGCCGGGGCTCGAGGGGGTGCGCCGCCTGCTGCAGGGCGCCCTGCGTCCCGCGACCGGGTTCGACCTGGCCGGCGCGGCGTCGTCGGCCGAGAGCACGGACAGGGCCGCGGGCGCTGCGGCAGCCGAGGGCACCGGATCGGGCGCCGCGGCCCGCGGCATCCGCCTCGAGCTCGACGACGCGCTCGGGTCCGAGGCGTTCCGGCTGGTCGCCGACGAGCTCGGCGTGACCATCACGGGCGGCGACGCGGCCGGAGCGACCGCTGGCGTGCAGGTGCTCCGGCAGCTGCTGCCGGCGGCGGTGCTCCGCACGGCGCGGGTCGAGGGGGTCGACTGGATCGTGCCCGCCGTCGAGATCGCCGACGCGCCGCGCTTCGGCTGGCGCGGGATCATGCTCGACGTCGCCCGGCACTTCCTGCCGGCGCGCGAGGTGCGCCGCGCCATCGACCTGGCCGCCCTGCACCGCTTCAACACGGTCCACCTGCACCTCACCGACGACCAGGGCTGGCGCATCCCGGTGCCCGGCTGGCCGCGGCTGACCGAGATCGGATCCTGGCGCCGCGAGTCGCAGCTCGGCGCGGCGGCGGACGCCCCCGGCGACGACCGCCCGCACGGCGGCTTCTACACGACGGACGAGCTGCGCGAGCTCGTCGCCTACGCCGCGGAGCGGTCCATCCGGCTCGTGCCCGAGGTCGACGTGCCGGGTCACACCCGCAGCGCGATCGCCGCGTATCCGGAGCTCGGCGTCACCGGCGAGCAGATCGAGGTCTGGACCCGGTGGGGCGTCGCGGAGGACGTGCTCAACGTCGAGGAGTCGACGGTGGCGTTCGTGAAGGACGTGCTCGATGCCGTGATGGACGTGTTCCCGGGCGAGTACATCGGCATCGGCGGCGACGAGTGCCCGAAGGTGCAGTGGCAGGCGGACGCGCGGACCCAGGAGCGGATGCGCGAGCTCGGCGTCGCGGACGAGGAGGCGCTGCAGAGCTGGTTCATCGGCCGGCTCGACGAGCACATCACCGCTGCCGGACGCCGGACGTTCGGCTGGGACGAGATCCTCGAGGGCGGCCTGGCGGCGGGGGCGACGGTCGCCTCGTGGCGCGGACTGGCCGGAGCCATCACGGCCGCGCGGGCGGGCCACGACGTCGTGTCCTGCCCGGACGACCAGGTGTACCTCGACTACCGCCAGTCCGACGACCCGGACGAGCCGATCCCGGTCGCCATCCCGCTGACCGTGCGCGACGTCTGGGCGTTCGACCCGGTGCCGGCCGAGCTGACGCCGGCGCAGGCCGAGCACGTGCTCGGCGGGCAGGGCAACCTGTGGTCGGAGCACCTCGACGGACCCCGCCGGGTCGACTACCAGCTCTGGCCGCGGGCGTGCGCGCTCGCCGAGGCGCTGTGGGTCGGCGGCGCGGACCGGGACTGGGACGAGTTCTCGGCCCGGCTCGACGTGCATCTCGAGCGGCTGGACGTGCTCGGGGTCGAGTACCGGCACGCGGACGGACCGCGGCCGTGGGAGCGGATCCCGGGCATCGCCGGGCGTCCGTCGACGCGCGAGCAGCGCAAGGCCTGGGTGGACGAGATCACGGCGAACATCGCGTCCCCGCTGGCTGAGTAGGCCCGAGGCACGAGGCTCACCACCCCGATGGCTGAGTAGGCCCGAGGAACGAGGGTCGTATCGAAGCCCCGACCCGCGCGCGGCGGGGGCTTCGATACGCGCCCCAGAGGGCGCTGCTCAGCCATCGGTGGTGGGCGCCGTCGGCGCTGCTCGGCCATCGGTGGTGGGCGCCGTCGGCGCTGCTCAGCCGCTGGACCGCTCACGCCCCGGCGAAGCGGTCCAGGTCCTTCGAGGTGCCCGAGGCGATCACCACGTCGCCCGGGGCGAGCACCGTGTCCGCGGTCGCGTAGCCGAACGAGCCGCCGTGCGGCTTCACGCCGACGATCGTGACGCCGAAGCGCTTGCGCAGCTTCGCCTCCCCGAGCGGCATGCCGCACGCCTCGCGCGGCGGGTGCAGCTTCACGAGCGCGAAGCCGTCGTCGAACTCGATGAAGTCGAGCAGCATGCCCGACACGAGGTGCGCCACGCGCTCGCCGGCCTCCGCCTCCGGGTAGATCACGTGATGGGCGCCGATGCGCGACAGGATCTTGCCGTGCGCGGCACTGACGGCCTTCGCCCACACCTGGGTGATGCCGAGGTCGACGAGGTTCGAGGTGATGAGCACGCTCGACTCGATGTGGCTGCCGACGCCGACGACGGCGATCGAGAAGTCCTTCGCGCCGAGCTGCCGCAGCGCGTCGATGTCGCGGGCGTCCGCCTGCACGGCGTGGGTCACCCGCTCCGACCACTTCTGCACGAGCTCCGCGTCGGTGTCGATCGCGAGCACGTCGCGGTCCTGACGCTGCAGCTGGCCGGCGGTGGCGGCGCCGAAGCGTCCGAGCCCGATCACCAGCACGGGGGCGTCGGGGGCGATGCGGTCATCCAACGATGGGCCTCTCTTCTGCGTGGCGGAACAGCCTCCGGGTCTTCGACGAGGCGAAGGCGGCGGCGATGGTGACGGTGCCGATGCGTCCCATCAGCATGGTCGCGGCGAGCACGTACTGCGCCGGCTCGCTCGTGCTCGCGGTGAAGCCGACGGTCAGCCCGCAGGTCGCGAACGCGCTGATCGCGTCGAACAGCACGTAGTCGAGCCGCTCGTTCGTGAGCATGAGCAGCGTGATGGTGGAGGCGGCGACCGTGGTCGCGCCCCACAGCACGACGCTGACGGCGAGGCGCAGCACGTCGCCGGGGATGCGGCGGTCGAAGGCCTCCATGTCGTCGACGCCGCGCGCCTCCGCGAACGCGGCGAGGAACAGGATGGCGAGGGTCGTCACCTTGATGCCGCCCGCGGTCGACGCCGACCCGCCGCCGACGAACATGAGCATGTCGGAGACGAGCAGGCTCGCGCCGTCGAGGTGCGACATGTCGAGCGTGGAGAACCCGCCCGACCGGGTCATCGTCGACAGGAACAGCGTCTGCAGCACGGTCTGCCCGGCGTCCATCGAGCCGAACGTGCGCGGGTTGCCCGCCTCGATGACGAGGAACGCGATCGCGCCGAGCACGAGCAGCAGCGCGTAGGTGGTCAGCGTGAGCTTCACATGCAACGGCCAACGCCGCGGCCGGCGCAGGCCCCGCCGCAGCGCGTAGATCACCGGGAAGCCGATGGCGCCCGAGATCACGGCGAGCATGAGCACGCCGAGGAACCAGGGATCCTCCGCGTACGGCGCGAGGCCCTCGTGCGTCGGCACGAAGCCCGTGTTCGTGAACGCCATGGCCGACCAGTAGAACGACTGCCAGGCGGCGTCCCACGGGTCGACGCCCTGCAGCAGCATCCGCGGGTACAGCAGGATCGCGGCGACCGCCTCGATGACGAGCGCGCTGACCGCGACGGTGAGCAGCAGCCCGCCGGTCTCGCCGAGGCGCACGCCCTGGTTCTCGGCGACCGGTCCGCGCCGCATCCGGAGCGGGTTCGCGTCGCCGGCGGCCATGAGGCGCTGCCGCAGGCCGAGCCGGCGGCTGATGACGAGGCCGAGGATGGAGGCGAGCGTCAGCACGCCGATGCCGCCGATCTCGACGCCGACGAAGATCACGACGTGGCCGAACGCCGACCAGTGATCCGCCATGTCCACGGTGGAGAGGCCGGTCACGCACACGACGCTGATCGCGGTGAAGACGGCGTCGACGGGCTTCGTCCACTCGCCGGCCGCGTTCGACATCGGCAGCGACAGCAGGAGCGTGAACACGATCACGAGCAGCCCGAAGACGAGGATGGCGAACCGGGCCGGGGTGCCGCCCGCGAAGTCGTCGAGGCGGTCGCGCAGGCGGCTCAGCAGGGGCTCGTCCGGCGAGGGGAGGCCCCGCTCGCGCGCAACGGGGACCGTGCGCATCCTTCCCTCCCCAGCCGGGCCGTCGGCCCGTCGCGCGGTCATGCTATCCCTCCCGTGCGTGCGGCAGTCGCGCGCACGACGGGGGGACTGGCTACCCTGATCCGCATGGCGGACATCTTCGACGTGGTCGCGGACCCCACTCGGCGGCAGCTGCTCGGCCGGCTGCTCGCGCTGGCGCACGCCGGCGGGTCGCTCGGCGAGATCAGCGTCGGCAGCCTCGTCGTCGAGCTCGGCATCAGTCAGCCGACGGTGTCGAAGCACCTCAAGACGCTCCGCGAGCACGGCCTCGTGCAGGTGCGCGAGGAGGGCCAGCACCGCTACTACCGGCTCGACCCGGCGCCGCTCGACCAGGTCGCCGCGTGGGTGGAGCCGTTCGTGGCCGAGCCGGAGCCGCTGTCGGGCGCGGTCATCGAGCTGCCGCGCGAGTCGGCGACCGACTGGCGCGGCGTCGCCCTCGCCGGACGCCTCGGCCGGGTCGCCGCGGATGCCGCCCACGGCGCCCGCAACGTGTCGGACCGCCTCGCCCGCCGCTGACGCGCCGCGTCGTATCGCGTCGCCCGACGCCGTCACGCGATCGCCCACGCGATCCCTCACCCGGATCGCCCGGAACCGTGCGGATCTGGACGCGCTCGGGGGGATTGCTGGGCGTCCAGTGGATCCCCTATGCTCGCGGCGAGCACATCGACCACACTGGGCACTCCAGTAACAGCGGCCACGTGCTCGTTCGGCGGGGGAGCGGTTCCGCGTGCCGGGCCGACGCCGCTGGGAAGACGGGGAGAACGATGGCGGGCGAACTCAGCGACGTGCGCTTCCTCACCGTCGCCGAAGTCGCGGAGATGATGCGCGTCTCGTCGATGACCGTGTACCGCATGGTGCACGCCGGCGACCTGCCCGCCGTGCGCTTCGGTCGGTCGTACCGCATCCCGCAGGCCGACGTCGAGGCGATGCTCCGCATCGGCGGCGCGCAGGCCGGCTGACCCCGCCCCCGCCGCCCGCGGACGAGGCCCCCACGGGCCTGCGCTAGACTCGCCCGGTTGACTTCCCGCGGCTGCGAGGCCTGGGCGTCCGCATCCGATCGAGATTCCGAGGTGAGACTATGGGCTCCGTCATCAAGAAGCGCCGCAAGCGCATGGCGAAGAAGAAGCACCGCAAGCTGCTGCGCAAGACGCGCCACCAGCGTCGCAACAAGAAGTAAGCGGACCACTCCGCTGCAAGCGCCGGGCCGTCAGGCTCGGCGCTTCTTCGTGTCCGGCTTCGTCTCCGGCTTGCTCGCGGCCTCGCGGCGGGCCTCCTTGCGCACGGCGCGCGCCTCGCGCTTCACCCGGCGCTGCGCCTCCGTGATGCTCGAGCGCTTGAGCAGCAGGGTCGGCCAGCCCTCGTGCTTCGCGTGGCGGGCCAGGATCGGGTCCGGGTTCACGACGACGCGGTTGCCGACGAGGCTGAGCAGCGGGATGTCGTTGCGGCTGTCGGAGTAGGCCCAGCAGTCCTCGAGACGGGCGCCGATCGCGCCGGTGAGCTCGCGTGCCGCGACCGCCTTCTGCTCGCCGTGCAGCACGTGGCCGACGAGCTTGCCGGTGTAGACGCCGTCGACGCTCTCCACCCGTGTGCCGAGCGCGCCGGTCAGCCCGAGCCGGCGGGCGATGAGGTCGCCGACCTCGACGGGCGTCGCCGAGATGAGCCACACCTCGTGGCCCTTCGCCAGGTGCTCCTTCGCGAGGGCGACGCTCTCCGGCCAGAGGCGGGTCGAGATCCGCTCCTCCCAGATGCTCTCGGCGATCTCCTCGATCTCGGCGGTGGTGTGACCGCCGACGAGCCCGAGCGCGCGCTCCTGCGCGCTGCCGAGGTGCGCGGTGTTCTCGCCCTTGCGGATGAACCGCATCTGGTGCCAGGCGAACGGCAGCACGTCGCGCCAGCCGATCACGTTGCGCCGCCACGCCTCGACCCCCACGTGGAACAGGCTGGTGCCGCGCATCAGCGTGTTGTCGACGTCGAAGAAGGCCACGATGGGCCGGTCGCTCGGGGTCGCGGTTCCGTCGGCCATGGCCCGTCCAGTCTAGGGTGATGCCGTGCCCGCCCCCCGTCTGACGCTGCTGAGCAAGCCGGGATGCCACCTCTGCGACGACGCCCGCGCGGTGGTCGAGACGGTGCTCGCCGAGCACCCGGCCGTCGCCTTCGTGGAGCGCAGCATCCTCGACGATCCGGAGCTGCTCGACCGCTACGCCGAGGAGATCCCCGTCGTGCTGATCGACGACCGCGTGCACACGATCTGGCGCGTCGAGCCCGACCGCCTCCGCACGGCCCTCGCGGCCGCAGAAGGGACCCCCGCATGATCCGCCACGTGCTCATCTTCACGCTCGCGACCGACGACCCGGCCGAGAAGGCGGAGCAGACGGCCGAGGTGCGCCGGCGCCTCGTCGGGCTGATGGACGTCATCCCGGAGATCAAGCGGATGGCGGTGCCCGCCGACAGCACGGGCATCGATCGCAACGGCGACTTCGCGATCGACTCGGACTTCGACGACGCCGCGGGTCTGCAGGCCTACATCGACCACCCGGCGCACGTCGAGGTGGCGAAGTACATCGGCTCGGTCATCGCGACCCGCGCCGCGATCGACTTCGAGGTCTAGGCCACTCCGCGCCGGCTCAACGCCGGCTACGGCTCGAGTCGGTTGGGGCCGCGGAACAGGTAGGTCACCTCGCGGATCGAGGGCTGCTCGAGCAGCAGCATGATCACGCGGGCCAGACCCATGCCGAAGCCGCCGTGCGGCGGCACGCCGTAGCGGAAGAACGTGAGGTACGACTCCATTCCGGCCGGGTCGAGGCCCTTCTCGGCGATCTGCTCGAGCAGCACGTCGATGCGGTGCTCGCGCTGCGCTCCGGTCGAGATCTCGGTGCCGCGGTAGATGAGGTCGTAGCTGCGCGTCAGGCCCGGCTGGTCGGCGTGGCGCATGTGGTAGAACGGCCGGATCGACGCGTCGTAGTCGGTGAGGAACACGAAGTCGGAGCCGTACTGCTCCCGCACGTACTCGGCGATGCGGCGCTCGCCCTCCGGGTCCATGTCGGCGTCGGCACGGGGCACGACGTAGCCGCGGTCGGCGACGATCTGCTTCGCCTCCGCGAGCGGGATGCGCGGGAACGGCGTCGTCGGCACGGTCACCTCGAGCCCGAACAGCTCGCGGATCTCGTCGCCGTGCTTCGCCTGCACGGCGGTGAGCGCGGTGACGAGCAGCTCCTCGTGCACGGCCATCACGTCCTCGTGCGAGTCGATCCAGCTGAACTCGGCGTCGACGCTCGTGAACTCGGTGGCGTGCCGCGACGTGAACGACGGGTCGGCGCGGAACGCCGGTGCGATCTCAAACACCTTGCCGAACCCGGCCGGCTGCGCCATCTGCTTGAAGTGCTGCGGGCTCTGCGCGAGGTAGCCGGTGGAGTCGAAGTACGGCACCGTGAACAGCTCGGCGCGCGACTCCGACGGCGACGCCATCAGCTTCGGCGTGTGGATCTCGATGAAGTCGTGCTCGACCCACCAGGTGCGCAGCGCGTGCTCGAGGGTCGTCTGCACCCGCGCGATGAGGTTCTGCTCCGGGCGGCGGAGGTCGAGGAAGCGCCAGTCGAGCCGCTTGTCGATCGACGAGTCGTCCGCGATCGGCGACTCCGGGAGCGAGGGGCCGACGACGTCGATCGACCCGATCTTCACCTCGAGGCCGCCGAGCTTGACGCGCTCGTCTTTCTTCAGCTCGCCCTCGACGCTGACGAAGCTGCCGTGGGCGACACCGCTGATCGCGTCGGCGACGGCGTCCTCGGGGACCGTGCCGTCCTCGGCGGCGGCCGCGCGCGGGTGCACGAGCTGCACCGCGCCCGACTCGTCGCGGAGCACGATGAACTGCACCTTCTTCTGATCGCGCACCGTCTCCACCCAGCCGGCGACGCGGACGGGACCGTCGGGGAGGGAGGCGAGCTGCTTGACGAGGGTGCGGGTGGTCACGGGGCACGAGTCTAGCCGCGCCGGATCGGCGCCCAGCCGCGGCGGGCTACCCTGATCCGGTGCCTGCGGACCGCGTCCATCTGGTGCGCCACGGTGAGGTCTTCAACCCCGAGGGCGTGCTCTACGGCCGCCTGCCCGGCTACCGGCTCAGCGAGCTCGGCCGTCAGATGGCGGCTGCCGCCTGCGACAGCATGGCCGGCCGTCCGATCGTCCGGCTGGTGACGAGTCCGCTGCAGCGCACGCACGAGTCCGCCGAGCCGTGGGCCGCCCGCTTCCGGCTCGACCCGGTCGACGACGAGCGGGTCATCGAGGGGGCGAACCGCTTCGAGGGCTCCCGCGTGCGCCGTGAGCTGCGGCGTCCGCGCAACTGGCCGTACCTGATCGCGCCGTGGCGGCCGTCGTGGGGCGAGCCGTTCTCCCGCATCGCGAGCCGGATGATGGCCGCCGTCGGCGACGCGTTCGACGCCGTGCCGGCGGGCGAGGTCGCGATCGTGACCCATCAGCTGCCGATCTGGATGGTCGCCCGCACCGTCGCTGGCAAGCCGCTCGCGCACGACCCGCGCACCCGCCGCTGCTCGCTCTCGAGCATCACCTCGCTCGAGCGCCGCGACGGCCGCGTCGTGGAGGTCGGCTATCAGGAACCGGCGGCAGACTTGCTGGCGCGTTCGATCGATCTGGGGGCCGTGTGATGCAGGGCCGTGTGATGCAGGGGCGTCCGATGCCGGGCCGGCTGTCCCGCCGGGCCGCGCTGCCCGCCGCGGTCCTCGCCGTCGCGCTGGCGCTCGCCGGCTGCACCGGCGGCAGTGACGGGCTCTCGTCGCAGTACGACGAGGCGAAGAGCAAGGGGTCCGGCTACATCTCGGGCGACGGGTCGGTCGTGACGATCGACGCCGCGAAGCGCCAGGCCGCGCCGAGCTGGAAGTCCACGACGATCGACGGCGACGCGGTCTCGACCAAGGGGTACGCCGGCAGGATCGTGGTGATCAACTTCTGGTACGCGTCCTGCCCGCCGTGCCGGAGCGAGGCGCCGGACCTCAAGGCGCTCCACGAGCAGCTCTCCCCGACGGGCGTCGAGTTCCTCGGCGTCGACGTGCGCGACTCCGAGTCGATCGCCCGCGGCTTCATCGACAAGTACGGCCTCGCCTACCCCACCGTGCTCGACGACGCGGACAACGAGATGCAGCTGGCCTTCGCCGGCGACGTGCCGCCGAAGGCCGTGCCGACGACGCTCGTGCTCGACAAGCGCGGGCGCGTGGCCGCGCGGTTCAGCGGCGAGATCGAGAGCCCGTCGGTCGTCGTCGACGTCGTGCAGGACCTCGAGGCGGAGAAGTGACCGGCACGAGCCCGACCGGCCCGGCGGCGACGCGGGCGGTCCGGCGCTGATGGGCCCCGGCGACATCGTCGCGGGCGGTGCGCTCTGGCTGGCCCTGCCGATCGCGCTCGCCGCCGGACTGCTCTCGTTCCTCAGCCCCTGCGTGCTGCCGCTCGTGCCCGGCTACCTCGGCTACGTGAGCGGCATCACCGCGGGCCGTGAGCGCAGCCGGTCGCGCATGGTCGCCGGCGCCGCGCTCTTCGTGGCCGGCTTCTCCGTCGTCTTCCTCGCGGTCTCGCTGCTGGCCGGCTCGGTCGGCCGCTTCGTGCTGCAGTGGCAGGACATCCTGCTCCGGGTCGGCGGCGTGCTCATCGTCGTGCTCGGTCTCGTCTTCATCGGCCAGGTGACCGTGCTGCAGCGCACCCTGAAGCCGCGCTGGCAGCCCCGCTCCGGCCTCATCGGCGCGCCGCTGCTCGGCGCCGTCTTCGCGATCGGCTGGACCCCGTGCATCGGGCCGACGCTCACCGCGACCTTCTTCCTCGCCGGCATCGGCGGGGATCCGCTCCGCGCGCTGCTCGTCGGCGCCGCCTACTGCATCGGACTCGGCGTGCCCTTCCTGCTCGTGGCGCTCGGCTTCGGCTGGGTCGGCGGCTCCATCCGCTGGGTGCGCCGCCACATCCGCGCCGTCAACATCGCCGGCGGCGTGCTGCTCGTCGCGATCGGCCTGCTCATGGTCACCGGCGTCTGGGGCGGCCTCCTGCTGCAGCTCGGGGCGGTGATCGGCAGTGTCGTCCCGGCGCTCTGATCGATCGGGGCCGGAGGAGGCGTCCGGCCCCGAGGCCGAGGCGTCCCTCGAGGAGAGGGCGGCACAGGACATCGCAGCAGAGGACGCGGCAGCCGAGGACGCCGCCGAGGCGGTCGCCACCGACGCGCGCTCCGGCGCTCGCCCGGACGACCACGCCGACACTCCCGCCCCGGCTGCGGGTGCAGGCGCGCAGAACCCGCGGCTGTCGGCGACCGGCTGGATCCGGTTCGTGTGGCGCCAGCTCACGAGCATGCGCACCGCCCTCGTGCTGCTGCTCCTGCTCGCGCTCGCCGCGGTGCCCGGCTCGCTCGTGCCGCAGCGCAGCTCCGACCCGAACGGGGTGGTGCAGTACCAGGCGGAGCACCCGGACCTGTTCCAGTTCTTCGACGCGCTGCAGCTGTTCTCGACGTACACGTCGTTCTGGTTCTCGGCGATCTACCTGCTGCTGTTCGTCTCGCTGATCGGCTGCATCATCCCGCGCACGATCCACCACGTGCGGGCGCTGCGCGCGGCCCCGCCGGCCACGCCGGTGCGGCTCGGACGTCTCGTCGGGCACCGGGTGGAGACCAGCGCAGCGCATGCCGACCGCGCGATCGACGTCGCGCGCCAGGTGCTCAAGCGGGCCGGCTACCGGGTGCAGCTCTACCCGCAGCGCGGCCGGCTCACCGTCTCCGCCGAGCGCGGCTACCTGCGCGAGACCGGCAACCTGCTCTTCCACACGGCGCTCATCGGGGTGCTCGTGGCGGTCGGCATCGGCGGCGGCTTCACGTGGAACGGCCAGCGCGTCGTCGTGCAGGGCACGAGCTTCACGAACGCGCAGATCAGCTACGACTCGTTCGACCCGGGACGCTTCTTCGACGACAGCCAGCTGCAGCCGTACTCGGTGCGGCTCGACGACTTCGACGCGAAGTACGAGATCGACCCGAAGGACCTCACGCCGCACCCGAAGGACTTCACGGCGCACGTCTCCACCCGCACGCCGGGCGGCACGTGGGAGTCGCACGACATCAAGGTGAACTCGCCGCTCGAGATCGGCGACACGAGCATCTACCTGCTCGGCAACGGCTACGCGCCGGAGGTGACGGTCCGCGATCCCGACGGGAAGGTCATCGGCACGTTCACCACGCCGTTCCTGCCGCAGAACGCGCAGCTCGACAGCCTCGGCGTCATCAAGATCCCGGACGGCCTGGCGAAGCAGGTCGGGCTCCGCGGCTACTTCTACCCGGACCCGGTGGAGGTCGGCGACAGCGGCCTGCTCTCCTCGTTCTCGCCGACCGCCGGCAAGAACAGCATGCTGAGCCTGCAGGTGTACACCGGCGACCTCAAGCTGGACGACGGGGTGCCCGTCAACGCGTACTCGCTCGACACGACCGGCATGACCGAGCTGGTCGGGCCGAACTCGACCGACAAGGGCCTCCGGCTCGCGATCGGCAAGTCGGTCGACCTGCCGGACGGCCTCGGCAGCGTCGAGCTCACCGGCTGGAAGCGCTTCGTCAGCCTGGAGACCCACCACGACCCGAGCCAGCTCTACGTCGCCGTGTTCGCGGTGCTCGCCGTGCTCGGGCTGCTGACGAGCCTGTTCATCCCGCGGCGCCGCATCTGGGTGACCGCGGCGGACGACGGCGACGGCACGCGCCTGGAGTACGCGGGCCTCGCCCGCGGCGATGATCCGCGGCTCGAGGAGGCGGTGGCGTCGATCGCCTGGCAGCACCTGGATCGGCTCGGGGAGCGCCCCGCGTGGACGGTCGGACGCGGCGGCACGGACGGGTGAGCCGGCCCCCTCGACCGGCTCAGGGATCCGGCTCGCGCCGGACGTAGGATGACCCGGTGACGACGGACCAGCTCGCGGACTACTCGCTCGTCGCCGTGTACTCGGCGATCGCGGTGTACGTGCTCGCGTTCATCGCGTTCACCCTCGACCTCGCGGCCCGGTCCGCTCGGGCGACCGCGGCGCAGGATGCGCGCGAGGCGGAGTCCGCCGGCGCGGCATCCGCCGCTGTCCGGTCCGCCGGTGCGGCCGGCGGCACCGCCGTGCTCGAGCGGACGACGACCGCACCACCGCCGACGCGGCGCGAGGCGCGCTTCCAGCGGGTCGGCGTCGCGCTGACGATCATCGCCTGGCTGCTCCACGTCACGGCCGACGTGCTCCGCGGCATCGCCGACGGCCACGTGCCGTGGTCGAACATGTTCGAGTTCGCGATGACCGGCACGGCGATCATGGTCGGCGTCTACCTCGCCGTGAACCTGTGGCGCGACATCCGCTTCCTCGGGGTGTACATCACCGGCATCGTCGCGATCCTGCTCGGCCTCGCGACCGTGAACTTCTACGTCGACGTGACGCCGCTGCCGCCGCCGCTGCAGTCGGCGTGGCTCGTCATCCACGTCTTCGTCGCGACGCTCGGCACCGGGTTCTTCGCCGTCGGCGCGGGCCTGTCGGTGCTGCAGCTGCTGCAGGCGCGGCGCGAGGAGGGCCGGCTCCGGCGCCTCCCGTTCCTGGCGACCCTGCCGTCCTCGGCGACGCTCGAGAACATGGCGTACCGGCTCATCGTGGTCGGCTTCGTGTTCTGGACCTTCACGCTCATCGCCGGCGCGATCTGGGCCCGCTACGCCTGGGGCCGGTACTGGGGCTGGGACACGAAGGAGGTCTGGACCTTCGTGATCTGGACGATCTTCGCGGGCTACATCCACGCCCGCGCGACCCGCGGCTGGCGCGGCTCGCGCGCCGCGTACCTCGCCGTGATCGGCTTCGCGGCGGTGCTGTTCAACTTCACCGCCGTCAACCTGCTCTTCAAGGGACTGCACGCCTACTCGGGGCTCTGATCCCGGACCGGGTTCGGATGGCTGAGCCTGTCGAAGCCCCCGCCGGCTGAGCTCCCCGCGGATGGCTGAGCCTGTCGAAGCCCCCTCAGCCCCGCACGCGGTCGAGCCGCTCGACCTGCGGCCGGTACCCCGCCGACGCGTAGGCCGCGATCCCGCCGGTGTTCGCGCTCCGGGTCGCCACGGTCGCGCTCGACGAGCCGAGCTCACGCAGCGCCGCGGCGCCCGCGAGGCAGATCGTCCGGCCGGCACCCCGTCCCCGCCCGTCCGGATGCACGCCCATCGGCTCGATGAGGCCCGGGCGTCCCGGCCCCGCCGACCACACGGTGATCGTCGCGACGGGCGCACCCGTCGGGTCGACGCCGACCAGCGTGCGCGACTCGGCGGAGGCCGGACCCGCCGCCATCGCGTCCCAGCGCTCCGCCGTCGACGCGGGGTTGCCGAACGCGCCCCGCAGCACGTGCGCCCAGGCTTCGCGCTGCTCCGGCGAGGCGGACGCGGTCGCGAGCGTCTCGATGCGCAGCGTGTGCTCCGGTGCGAGGTCGGGTGCCGGCACCGGCGCGGCCAGGTCCCGCACCAGCGGCGTCCACGGCTCGCCCGCGGCCCAGCCGGCCTCGTCGAGCACCTCGTGCAGCACCGCGTCCGACGGCACCTCGAGCGCCGTGCGGCCCGTCGGATCCACCCCGCGTGACGGCTCGGCGACGTCGTCGCGGATCGCCTCCGCGAGCTCGCGATCCCGACGCGCCGCCGGGTCCGTGGTGAGCCGGAGCATCTCGGGACCGTCGAGCAGCCCGACCGCGACGATGCGCCCGTCCCGCCGCCAGACCCGCAGCGCGGCCGCCGTGGCCGGCGCCCCGAGCCGCTGGAACCACCCGACGTCGCCGGGATGCAGCTGGAAGGCGCTCGCCTCCGTCTGCCAGCCGCGGAGCGCGTCGACGGCCTCGGCGATCCCGTCGACGCCGGGCGTCGCGAGGGTGATCGGGCCGCTCATCGCAGGTCCCTCATCGCAGCTCCCTCATCGCGCCGCCAGCACCGCGTGACAGCGGACGAGCCGCTCGCGCCACCAGGCAGTCCGCTCGGTCCCCGCGTCGTGCGCGGCGAGCAGGGCGGCATCCGGCACCACCCGCCGCACCTCGATCGCACCGCCGACCGGGCGGAGCGGATCGCGGGTGATGTGCGCGGCGAGCAGCGCCGCGGTGCCGAGCCCGCAGTCGTAGGGCAGCTCCGGCAGCGCCGCGGCGAGGTGGGCGCCCATCGCGAGCCCGACGCTCGTGTCGATCGCGCTCGACACGACCGCCGGCAGTCCGGCCTCCGCCACGATCGCCAGTGCCGAGCGGATGCCACCGAGCGGCGCCGCCTTGACCACGAGCAGATCCGCGGCGCCCTCCCGCGCGACCTCGACCGGATCCCCCGCCTTCCGCACGCTCTCGTCGGCGGCGATCGGCAGGTCCCAGTCGTGCAGGCGGGCGCGCAGCTCGGCGAGCTCCGGCACGGTCGCGACGGGCTGCTCCAGGTACTCCAGGTCGTACGGGGCCAGCGCGTGCGCGGCGTGCTCGGCCTCGTCGACGTTCCAGGCCGCGTTCGCGTCGACCCGGATGCGGCCCTCCGGCCCGAGCCAGGCGCGCGCGGCGCGGACCCGGGCGAGGTCGTCGGCGAGGGTCTGGCCGCGCTCGGCCACCTTCACCTTCACGGTGCGCACCGTGCCGTAGCGGGCGAGCACGGCGGCCACGTCGTCGGCGTCGACGGCGGGCAGCGTGGCATTGACCGGGATCGTCGAGCGCACGGCCGGGGGAGCGGGCGTCCAGCCGAAGTCGATCGCGGCGGCGAGCCAGGCCGCCGACTCCTCGTCGTCGTACTCGAGGAACGGCGAGAACTCCGTCCAGCCCTCAGGCCCCTCGAGCAGCGCGGCCTCGCGCACCTCGATGCCGCGGAACCGGGTCGCCAGCGGCAGCGCCACGACGCGCAGCCCGGCGAGGAGGTCGGCGAGCGGGGGCGGCGGCGGTGCCGGAGCGGGGGACATGCCACCAGTGTGCCGCCGTAGGCTCGGAGCCGTGCCGATCTCCGAGCTCTTCGACGAGTCCGTGTGGCGGGCGGTGCCCGGATTCGACGGGCTGACCGACACCACGTACCACCACGACGCGTCCGGACGGATCGCGCGGGTCGCCTTCGACCGCCCGGAGGTGCGCAACGCGTTCCGGCCGCGCACCGTCGACGAGCTCGCCGCCGCGCTCGACCACGCGCGGCAGGATCCGCGGATCGGCGTCGTGCTGCTCACCGGCAACGGGCCGAGCCCGAAGGACGGCGGCTGGGCGTTCAGCTCCGGCGGCGACCAGCGCATCCGGGGTCGCGACGGGTACAAGTACTCGGATGAGGAGGGCGGGGTCCAGGATCCCGCGCGCGCCGGGCGCCTCCACATCCTCGAGGTGCAGCGCCTCATCCGCTTCATGCCGAAGGTCGTCATCGCGGTCGTGCCGGGCTGGGCGGCCGGCGGCGGCCACTCCCTCCACGTCGTCTGCGACCTCACGATCGCGAGCCGCGAGCACGCGCGCTTCAAGCAGACGGATGCCGACGTCGGCTCGTTCGACGCCGGCTACGGCAGCGCCTACTTCGCGCGCCAGGTCGGGCAGAAGACCGCACGCGAGGTGTTCTTCCTCGCCGAGACCTACGACGCGCAGCGGGCCTACGAGATGGGCGCCGTGAACCGGGCCGTGCCGCACGCCGAGCTCGAGACGACCGCGCTCGAGTGGGCCCGCACGATCCTCGGCAAGAGCCCGACCGCGATCCGGATGCTGAAGTTCGCGATGAACGCCGTCGACGACGGCATGGTCGGCCAGCAGGTGTTCGCCGGCGAGGCCACGCGGCTCGCCTACGGCACCGACGAGGCCGCCGAGGGGCGCGACGCGTTCCTCGAGAAGCGCGATCCCGACTGGGGGCCCTACCCGTGGCACTTCTGATGACCGAGCAGACCGGGGCCACCCGGTGAGCCGCGCGCTCCGGGTCGTCGGCGCCGACGAGGACGTGCTCGCCGCGCTCCGGTCGGCGCTGTCGGGCGGCGACGCGATCCTGCCCGCCGCCCCCGGCGCCGACCCGGCGGCCGACGGCGACCTGCCCGCCGAGGTCGCCCAGCGCGTCGCGCTCGTCGTCGAGACGAGCGGATCGACCGGACGCCCGAAGCGCGTCGCCCTGTCGGCCGACGCCCTGCTCGCGAACGCCGCGGCGAGCGAGTCGGCGCTCGGCGGGCCCGGCCAGTGGCTGCTGGCACTGCCGACGCACTACATCGCGGGCCTCAACGTGCTCACGCGCTCGATCTCCGCCGGACTCGACCCCGTCGGCCTCGACGGCGAGCGCTTCAGCGCCCCCGCCTTCGCGGCCGCGGCCGATCGGCTCGTCGAGCCCGCCGCCTTCACCGCCCTCGTGCCCGCCCAGCTGCAGACGCTGCTCGACGATCCGCGCGGGCGCCGGGCGCTGCGCCGCTTCCGCCGGGTGCTGGTCGGCGGGCAGGCCACCCCGCTCGCGCTCCTCGACCGGGCTCGCGACGAGGGCATCGAGGTCGCGCGCAGCTACGGCTCGAGCGAGACGAGCGGCGGCTGCGTCTACGACGGGGTGCCGATCGGCGGCACCGAGGTGCGCGTCGTCGACGGCGAGGTGCAGCTCGGCGGCCCGAGCATCGCGGAGGGCTATCTCGGCGACCCCGCCCTGACGGCCGACCGCTTCGCCGAGGAGGGCGGCATCCGCTGGTTCCGCACGGCGGACGCCGGATCGTGGTCGGACGGCGTGCTCGCGGTCTCCGGCCGCCGCGACGACGTGATCATCTCCGGGGGCGTCAAGGTCGCGCTGTCGGCCGTGGAGCGCGCGCTGCACGAGCTGCCCGGGCTCGCCGACGCGGTCGTGGTGGCCGCGGACGACGCCCGCTGGGGCCAGGTGCCCGTCGCGTTCACGGCCGGTCCCGGCATGGCGGAGACGGACGAGGCGGCGCGCGAGGCGATCGGCCACGAGCTCGGCGCCGCGGCGCGGCCGGCGGCGATCATCCGGCTCGACGAGCTGCCGCTGCTCGTCTCCGGCAAGGTCGATCGGCGCTCGCTCCGGGCTCGCGCGGACGAGCGGCAGAGCACGCTCCCCTAGGATTCCATCCCGTGGCACGACCCCGGCAGCAGCGCATCGACCCCCGACGAGTCGAGGAGGCGGTGAGCGGATCGCCGACCCCCGAGACGTCGTCGACGACCTCGACGCCATCGAGGAAGAACGCGGCGCAGACGCCGAAGAAGGGCGTGCCGACGCCCAAGCGCGACGGCACGATCGCCAAGAAGGCGCCGGTGCGCGGCGCGACGTCGGCCGCGGCCCGGACAGCCGCCTCGGCGCCGTCGGCCACGAAGGCCCCCGGCGGAGCCGGTCATCAGTCCACCAACCGCCGACCGGCAGGCTCGCAGCGCTCCGGATCGCCGGCCCCGCGCCGCGCGACGGCGGGCGACTGGATCGCCGGCGCGCGCCTCCGCACCCTGCCGCTCGGCATCATGCCCGTCGCGCTCGGAACCGGCACCGCGGCCCTCGTGCTCGATCAGCCCTGGGAGCACTGGGTGCGGGCGCTCGTCTGCCTCGGCATCGCGCTCGCGCTGCAGATCGGCGTGAACTACGCCAACGACTACTCGGACGGCATCCGCGGCACCGACGCGGACCGCCAGGGACCGATGCGGCTCGTCGGCTCCGGCCGGGCGCCCGCGCGGCAGGTGCTCACCGTCGCGATCGTGTTCTTCGCCGTCGCCGCGGTCGGCGGGCTGTTCCTGGCCTGGCGCACCGGGCAGTGGTGGCTCATCGCCGTCGGCGCCGTGTGCATCGTCGCGGCCTGGTTCTACACCGGCGGGAAGCGGCCCTACGGGTATGCGGCGCTCGGCGAGGTCGCGGTGTTCCTGTTCTTCGGGCTCGTCGCGACGGTCGGCACGACCTTCGTGCAGACGGTCGGCGAGGGCGGCTTCTCGATCCGCATGGAGACCTGGCTCGCCGCCGTCGCCTCCGGCTGCCTCGCCTGCGCCGTGCTGCTCGTCAACAACCTCCGCGACCGCACCCGCGACCGCGCCGCCGGCAAGCGCACCCTGACGGTGCTCATCGGCGACATCCCGACCCGGGTGCTCTACGTCGTGCTGCTGCTCGCGCCGTTCGGCATCCTGGCGCTGTTCGTGGTGCTGTACCCGCTGACCGGGTTCGTCTACTTCGCGCTGATCGCGGCGCTGCCCGCGGCCGTGATCGTGGTGCTCGCCCGCAGCGCGCGCGAGCTCGTCACCGCGCTGCAGCTGACGACGCTGACCGCGCTGCTGTTCGGGCTAGGCCTGGGCGCCGCGCTGGTCGGCGGGGCGATCGCGGGCGCCTGAGCGGTCCGGGTCGCCCGATCCGGTGCCGGCCGGCTGGTCCGCGTCGGTGCCGGTCGTCAGGTCGGCGTCCGCGTCCGCGCCGGTCGTCAGGTCGGCGTCCGCGTCCGCGCTGGTCGTCAGGTCGGCGTCCGCGTCCGTCGGCAGGTCCGCGGTGCCGTCTGCGGGTGCCGTCGTCGACCGGGCGGATGCGGTGCCCTCGGCCGCCTCGATGGCCTCGTCCTCCGCGACGTCGTCGCGCGTGCGCACCGGGCGCCGGGCCGCCCAGGCCTCGGCGACCTCGTCGCGGCGCCGGCGCAGGAAGATGAACGACACGCAGAAGGCGACGACCGACGCGACGAGCGCCGCCCACAGCCAGTGCACCCCGAGGAACAGCAGCACCGCGAGCGGCACCGCGAACACGAGGATGCGGAGGAGGGTGTAGCGGAGCCAGACGGGCACCGGGTCAGTCTAGGGATCGGGTGCTGGGAGGCCGTGCGGGAGCGACTCCCAGACCCGGCGCCTAGAATCCCTCACATGGCCAAGTTCGCGCCGTTCATCGCGCTCGTCGGGATCGGGCTGCTGGTGTTCGCGCTGGTCGACGTCGTGACCATCGACTCCTCGCGCGTGCGGCACATCCCGAAGGGCGCCTGGATCGCCCTCATCATCGTCTTCCCGTTCCTCGGGCCGCTGCTCTGGCTGCTCGTCGGCCGCGAGCACTCGCCGGCCACCCGGAACCACGGCCGGTACAGCGAGCCGCCGACGGTGACGTCGCGGGCTCGCAGCCTCGCCCCGGACGACGACCCGGACTTCCTCCTCCAGCTGCGCCGCGAGCGCGAGCAGGAGGAGCGCATCCGCAGCCTCGAGGCGCGGCTCGCCGAGCTCGACACGCCCGGGACCTCGAGCGGCGCGCTGGGCGGATCGTCGGGCGGCTCGTCTACCGGAGGAGCCGGCGGCGCCGCGGACGGCGGGTCAGGATCGTCCGGCTCCGGCGGGTCGTCGGGTCCCGGATCGAGCGGCTCAGCCTCCGGCGACGCCGCGAAGGGCGGCGCGCCCGAGTGACCGCCTCGCCCGCGAGCGCTCTGGCGCGGGCGCTGCTCGCCGAGCTCGTCGCCGCCGGCATCCGCGACGTCGTGCTGTGCCCGGGCTCGCGCTCGCAGGCGCTGGCGCTCGCCGCCGCCGAGCTCGAGCACGCCGGGGCGCTGCGCCTGCGCGTGCGGATCGACGAGCGCGTCGCCGGATTCCTCGCGCTCGGGCTGGCTGTCGAGACCGGGCTGCCGGTGCCGATCATCGTGACGTCGGGCACCGCGGTCGCGAACCTCCACCCGGCGGTGCTCGAGGCGTCGCACAGCGGGGTGCCGATCGTCGTGCTCAGCGCCGACCGCCCGGACGAGCTGCGCGGCACGGGTGCGAACCAGACCACCGTGCAGCCCGGGATGTTCGGCTCCGCCGTCACCCGCGAGCTCGACCTCCCCGCCCCGGACGACGGCACCGACCTCGCCGCCGTCGTCGCGACGGTGACCGACGCGATCGTCGGCGCGACCGGGCCGGTGCACGTGAACCTCGCCTTCCGGGAGCCGCTGTCGGATGCCGGATCCGGCGACTCGGCCGCGGCGTCGGCGTCGGCGTCGGCCGGCGGGTCCTCGATCATGAGTGCGTCTGCGTCTGCGTCTGCGTCCGCACCCGAGCCCACCGAGCCCGCCGCCTTGCGCGGGGTGCAGCTCGATGCGCGGGACGTCGTCACCCCGCGCGCGATGCACGCCCGGGCGCGCCACGATGCCACGGACGCCGGCACCCGGGCCGGGTCGGCGTCGGGCTCGACACCCGCCGCACCGGTCGGCACCCTGATCGGCACCCCGGTCGGCGACCCGGCCGCCGAGCCGCTGCTGCTCGTCCCCGAGCCCGGCACGGTCGTCGTGGCCGGCGCCGGCGCGGGGGAGGACGCCGAGCGCCTCGCCCGCGAGCTCGGCGCACCGCTGCTCGCCGAGGCGGACAGCGGCGCGCGCTTCGGGCCGCACGCCGTGCCCGCCTACCGCGAGCTGCTCGACGAGCCCGGCTTCGGCGACCGGGTGCGCCGCGCGATCGTCGTCGGGCATCCGACGCTCTCGCGCCAGGTGCCGGCGCTGCTCGTTCGCTCCGACGTCGAGACGATCGTCGTGCGCGGCCGCGGCCGCGACGCCTTCGCACCGCCCGGGAGCGCCGCGCGGGTCGTGGACGCCGTCGCCGTCGATCCCTCCGCGCCCGCGGACCCGGATGCGCGCGCCTGGGTCGGCCGCTGGGTGTCGGCCTCGCGGACGCTGCTCGACGTCGAGCAGGCGAGCGTCGCCTCCGTCGACGGCAGCCCGTCCGCGATGGCGGCCTGGGGACGGCGGGAGGTGGCTCGGCTCCGAGCTCCCGTGACCCGCCGCGACCTCGCGGAGGCGGTGTGGGCCGCGAGCTGGCCGCACGACCGGCTCGTGCTCGGAGCGTCGCGGCTGATCCGCGTGCTCGACTCCGTCGTGCCCGGCAAGCGGCTCCGGGTGCACGCGAACCGCGGTCTCGCCGGCATCGACGGCACGATCGCGACCGCCGTCGGCATCGCGCTCGCGGCGGAGGCGGGCGGCGACGGCGGATCCGGCCGCGAGGCCGGCGCGCGCGCGGCCCGCGCCGGCACGACCCGCGTGCTGCTCGGCGACCTCGCGCTGCTCCACGACGCCGGGGCGCTGCTCTTCCCGGACGGCGAGCCCCGCCCGCGCGTGCAGCTCATCGTCGGCAACGACGGCGGCGGCACGATCTTCGACGGTCTCGAGGTCGCCGGGACGGCGGACCCGGCCGCGATCGACCGGGTGCTGTTCACCCCGCAGTCGGCGGATCTCGCGGCCCTCGCGGCCGCCTACGGCTGGGTGCACCGCCGCGTCGCGACCCGGTCCGACCTCGATCAGGCCCTGACCGCGCCGCCGGGACCGACGATCGTCGAGGTCGTGCTCGACCGCTGATCCGGGTCGCCGCGTCGACGCGGCCGGGACCGCCCTGCGTCATGCCGCGCATCGCCGACCCGCCCGGAACCCGCACCGACTGCAACCGGTTGCAGCACTGTCCCCCGGAATGGCCCGTCAGGAGCTGATCCGTCCCCCGAAATGCGGACACAGCCCCCGGACTGGGGAGGCAGAACGGGTGGTCTGTCGTCATTTCATCCCGCACCATGGAGGTACCGCTTACCCGAGCGCAGCACGGCCCGAACCTCCGTGCGGCACTGGACCCGAAATCCGTGCTGAAGCCGAACACCCGAAAGCACCCGATGTCTCGTCACGCCCGGAAGGGTCCGGCGGCGCGCGCCCTGCGCCGCGCGGCAGCCCTGCTCGTCACGTCCGTCCTCGCGATCGGCGCGGTGCTCGTCGCCGTCGCCCCGGCGACCGCCAGCACCTCGTCGCTCCTGCAGGACGACTTCACGACGAGCACCGTGACGTCGAAGTACTTCGCCGTGGGCGGCTCGAACTTCACGCCGTGCCTCACGGTCGCCGGCTCGCCCGCCGGCCAGGTGCCGGCGAGCTGCTCGACGGCATCCGACGCGTCCGGCAGCGGCACGCTCCGACTCACGGAGGCCGTGGGCAGCCAGGCCGGCTACACGCTCTTCAACCACGCGCTCCCGACGCGCGGCGGCCTCGACATCTCCTTCACCCAGTACCAGTACGGCGGCAGCTCGGCGGACGGCATCGTCTTCTTCCTGACCGACGGGTCCTACCCGCTGACCTCGGTCGGCTCGAACGGCGGCGGACTCGGCTACAACGCGAAGAGCGCGACCGGCGGCAAGGGGCTCGCGCACGGCGTGCTCGGGGTCGGCCTCGACGTCTACGGCAACTTCGGGTACGAGTACAACTCCGCCGAGTGCACCGGCGTCACGAAGCCGACCGGCCTCGTCAAGAACTCCATCACCGTGCGCGGCCCGTCGGGCGACGTGGCCAGCGACACCGGCTCCAACGCCGGCTACTGCCTGCTGAACACCCCGACGGTCGTCACCGGCATGCACACCGCGACGCGCGGCGCCGGCGTGCCGGTGCGCATCACGGTCGACCCGTCCACCGATGCCAACCCGATGGTCAACGTCTACTGGAACGGCGCCACCACCCCGACGATCACCGTCGCGGAGCCGGCCGCGCTGAAGAGCGCCAGCACGTTCAAGTTCGGCTGGTCGGCCTCCACCGGCGGCTCGAACGACGTGCACGAGGTCTCGAGCCTGCTCGTGAAGTCGCTCGTCTCCATCGCGCCGGCGCTGCGGATCACCGGCACCGGCAACGCCACCCCGGTCGCCGCCGGCTCCGCGCAGAACGCGAAGTTCACGGTCACGACCGACAGCGACGACGGCGCCGAGGACCAGCGCGTCGACGTCACCGTCAGCGTCCCCGCCGAGACCTCGTTCGCCGGCACCCCGACCGGCACCGGCTGGTCCTGCCCCGCCGTCGCCGCGGGCGTCACGAGCCGCGTCTGCAGCTACTCGCCCGTCTCGGCGTCGAACCCGATCGTGCCCGGCTCGACGCTCCCCGAGCTCAGCGTGCCCGTCACGAGCACCCGCAGCGGCACCCGCACCGTGACCGCGTCGGTCACCTCCGCCGACAACTCGGTCTCGCCGGCCGCCTCGGCGACCGCCGCCGTCGCCTTCGCGCCGGTCGCGAACCCGGGCACCGGATCCGGCACCGCCGCCGCCTCGCCCGCCGCCATCGCGATCACCGCGGCCGCCGCCTCGACCACGGGCGCCCCGGTCTACGCGATCTCCACCGCCCCGGCCACCGGCAGCGCCACGATCAACGCCTCCACCGGCGCCATGACCTACACGCCCGCCGCGAACGCGAGCGGCACGTTCACCTACCAGTACACGGTCACCGCGGACGGCGCGACGAGCGCACCCGCCACCGTCACGGTCGACGTCGTGCCCTCCGCGGCGAACTCGTCCGCCACGACTCCGGTGAACACGCCCGTCACCGTCGACCTGTCGACGCTCGTCCGGGGCACCGGTCCGTTCACGTACAGCACCTCGGCACTCACCGGCCAGGGCTCGAAGTCGATCAGCGGCTCCGTCGTCACCTTCACGCCGGCCGCCGACAGGTCCGGCGTCTCCTCCTTCACCTACACGGCCACCGACGGCACCTCGCACACGAGCGTCTCGCGCACCGTGACCATCACGACGACCCCGACCACCGGCGACACCGCCGGTGCGGGGTCGCTCAGCGCCGCCGGCGACGCGACCGTCGTCACCGGCGCCCCCGCCGGCCACGGCACCGGGCTCGTCTACGCGATCACCCAGCAGCCGGCCTCCGGCTCCGCCGTCATCGACGCGAGCACCGGCGTCATCACCTACACCGCGGCGAACGGCGTCTCCGGCACGTACACCGCGAAGTTCACCGCCGCCGACGGCACCTCGACCACGGTCGCGCACACCGCGACGCTCGTCGTGCGGCCGTACGCCGCCGACGTCAGCGTCTCGACGACCGTCGGCGCCGCGCAGTTCCAGACCACCGCGCCGGCGCAGAAGGGCAAGAACCTCACCTGGACGGTCGTCACGCCGGCCGGGCACGGCACCACCGGCGCCGTCAGCGGGACCGGTCGTGTGACCTACACGCCGAGCACCACCGAGTCCGGCACGGAGACCGTCGTGCTGCGCGGCACCGACGGCGACGGCAACACCGTCGACGTCACCGTGCACATCGACGTCGCCCCGACCGTCGCCGCCGTGAGCGGCAGCGCGACCGCCTCGACCTCCGCCGTCACCGTCCCGGTCGCCGCGTCCGGCACCGGCTCGTCCCTGACCTACGCGCTGGTCGGCGGCACCGCCTCGACCGGGCTCACCGCCGCCGTCTCCGGCGGCTCGCTCTCGCTGACCGCGGGCGCCGGCGTCAGCGGCGTGCTCACGGTGCAGTACACGGCGACCGACGCCTCGGGCCTCACGAGCACCCCGGCCCTCGCGACCCTGACCGTCACCCCGACCACCACCGACGTCGCGGCCTCCGGCACGCTCTCGGCGGCGGGTACGGCGACCGTGACCACCCCGGCCCCGGCCGGCGTCGGCTCGGGTCTGAGCTACCAGCTCGTCGACAGCCTCGGCGGCCGCGCGTCCATCGACACCGCGACCGGCAAGGTCACCGTGACCCCGCACACCGGCGAGTCCGGCGTGTTCGCGCCGACCTACCGCGCCGTCGGCGCCGGGTCGATCGCCACCGCCGTCCACACGGCCACGATCACGATCGCCCCGTACGCCGCCGGCGTGACGGCCACCGGCGTCGTCGGCGGTCCCGCCGTGACGACCCCGGCGCCGGCCTCCTCCGGCAGCTCGCTCACCTGGGCGCTCGTGCCGCAGGCCGGCGACGCGACCGGCGCCACCGTCGACCCCGCCACCGGCAAGGTCACCTGGACGCCGTCCGCGACCGCCAGCGGCCGCTCCGTCGTGCACGTGCAGGCCACCGACCACCCGGCCGGCGTGACCAGCTCGGTCGTCGCCGTCACCATCGACGTCGCCCCGACGGCCGCGGATGTCACCGGCAGCGGCACCGCCGCGACCCCCGGCGCCGCCGTGTCCATCGCCCCGGCGGGCACCGGCACGAGCCTCGGCTACTCCATCGTGACCGCGGATCCGCGCCTCGCCGGCGCGGCCGTCAGCGGCGGGCAGCTCCTGCTGACCCCGGCCGACGGCGCCTCGGGCGTCTTCACCGCGACCTACCGCGCGACCGACCCGACCACCGGCCAGACCGCCGACGCCACCGCGACGCTCACCGTCATCCCGGTCGCCCAGCCCCTCGCGATCACCGTGCAGGGCGGCGGCACCGCGATCTCGCAGCTCCAGGCGACCGGCTCCGGCCTCGCGTACGAGATCGTCAGCGGGCTCCCGGCCTCCGCCGGCACCGCCACGCTGACCTCGGGCGGCCAGCTCACCGTCAAGCCGACCGCGGGCACGAGCGGCTCCCGCTCGCTCACCTACCGCGTCGTCGGCGCGGACGGCGTCGCCAGCGCGCCCGTCACCGTCGCCATCGACGTGCCGCCGACCGCGACCGCCGCCGCGACGACCGCGTCCTCGACCAGCCCGGCCGTGTTCGACCTCGCCGCGCGCGGCTCCGGCAGCGCCCCGCTGACCTACGCCTACACCGCTCCCTCGGCGACGCTCGGCGTCACGACCCGCTCGGGCGACACGCTCACCTTCGCGCCCGCCCCGGGCACGAGCGGCGACGTCGTGATCCCGTTCACGGTGACCGACGGCGACGGCCTCAGCGCCTCGTCGATGCTGACCGTGCACGTCGGCCCGTCGCTCGGCGACGTGTCCGCGCAGACGCGCCTCGACGCGACCGGCCACGCCACTGTCTCGACGCCCGCTCCGACCACGGACGCGGTCAGCCCGACGTTCTCGATCGTCGCCCAGCCGACCGCCGGCTTCGCCACGATCGACGCGAGCACCGGCGTCGTCACCTACAGTGCCGCGGCGGACGTGTCCGGCACGTACACGGTCACCTACAAGGTGAAGGACGCCGCGAACCGCGAGAGCGTCATCCGCACCGCGACCATCGAGGTCGACCCGTCGGCCGCCGGCACGCTGTCGCAGGCCGTCGTGAACGGACCCGAGGTCGTCGCGATCGCTCCGGCGCTGCACGGCGACGGGCCGTTCACCTGGACGATCGTCACCCAGCCGCAGCACGGCTCCGTGCCGCAGATCAGCCCGGCCGGCGCCGTCTCGTACCTGCCGTCCGCAACCGTCTCCGGCAGCGAGATCGTGGTCATCCGCGGCACCGACGCCCACGGGCTCAGCACGGGCGACGTGAGCATCCGCATCGACGTCCACCCGTCCGCGGCCGATGTCAGCGGCACCGCCACCGCCTCCGCAGCACCGGCGGGCACCGCGGTCCCGACCTCCACGGTCGGCACCGGCGTGACCGTGCAGCTCGGCACCCCCGGTGCCGGCGTCGCCTCGGCGACCGTCGACGGATCCGGTGCGATCGTGATCGCGCCCGCCGCCGGCGCCTCCGGTCGCCTCACGGTGCCCTACACCGCGAAGGACGCCGCGGGACTCGTCAGCGCCCCGGCCACCGCCACGCTCGTCGTCGCGCCGGCCGCCTCGACCGCCGCCGCAGCCGTGACCAGCGGATCCACCGCTTCCGCCGTGCTCCCGGCGCCGGTCGGCACCGGTCCGTTCACCTGGACCGTCACCGGCCTGTCCGCCGCCGACGGCACCGTCTCGGTCGCCGCCGACGGCACCCTGACCGCCACCGCGGTCGCGGGCCGCAGCGGACGCCACGTGCTCTCGTACTCGGTGACCGACGCCGCCGGCGTCACCAGCGCGCCGACCACGCTCCTGCTCGACGTCCGCCCCGCCGTCACCGGCGACACGGCGACGATCGCGAGCGGAGCGTCCGCCGCCTTCGACCTCGCCGCGCTCACGTCGGGCAGCCCGACGCTGAGCTGGACCTGGACCGCCCCGGCGGCCTCGGTCGGCACCGTCACCCTGGCCGGCAGCACGCTGACCTTCGCGTCGGCGGCCGGGTTCTCCGGCACCGTGAGCATCCCGTTCACGGCCTCCGGCAAGGACGGCATCGCGAGCGCCGCCGCGCTGCTCGAGGTCACGGTCGTGCCGACCGCCGGTGACACCGCCGCGACCGGCAGCCTCGACGCCTCGGGTCACGCGACGCTCGTCGCCACCCCGACCTCGTCGGGCAGCGGCACCCTGACCTACGCGCTCACCGGCGCCCCGGCCTCCGGCATCGCGACGATCGACCCGGCCACCGGCGCGATCCGCTACGTCGCGGCAGCCGGCACCTCGGGCGTCTTCACCGCGACCTGGACCGTCAGCGACGGCGCCAGCACGAGCACGCCGCACACCGCGACCTTCACGGTCCGCCCGTACGTCGGCACCGGCGACGCCGAGACCACCCCGGACGCCGCGGTCGATCTCGCCCCGGTCGCCAGCTCCGGCACGCCGGCCCTCACCTGGCAGATCGTCGCCGGCCCGACCAGCGGCGGCGCGACCATCGACCCGGCCACCGGCGCGATCCACTACACGCCGGCCGCCGGCACGAGCGGAGCCGACTCGGTCACCGTCCGCGCCGTCGACGACAGCGCGGCGCACGTCGCCTCGGCCCCGGTCGAGCGCCACATCGACGTGTACCCGACCGTGGCCGACGTCGCCGCGACCGCGACGACCTCCGCGACCCCGGTCGCCACGACGATCGCCCCGGCGGGCGTCGGCACCGGCCTCGGCTACGCGCTGAACGCCGCGGACGTCGCCGCGGCGGCCGCCAAGGGCACGGTCTCGGTGAGCGGCGGCCTGATCCGCTTCACCCCGAAGGCCGGCTTCAGCGGCGTCATCGCCGTCCGCTACACCGCCACGGACGCCTCCGGGCTCACCAGCCGGACCCCGGCCACCGCGACCCTGACGGTCTTGCCGTCGGGCACGGACGCCGCGGTCACCGTCCCCAGCGGCGGCTCCGGCACCGTGACGCTGCCCGCCTCGGGCACCGGCCCGTTCACCTGGACCGTCGTCGGGCCCCTCCCGGCCGGCATCGCCTCGGCGGTCGTCGACGCGACGGGCAAGCTGACCGTGGTCGCCGACGCCGGCTTCAGCGGCACCCGCACGGTCGACTTCACCGTCCGCGACGGCTCCGGCACCACGGGCGCCGTGCGTCACGCGGTCGTCACGGTCACCCCGGTGCTCGGTGCCGTCTCCGACGCCACCCTGACCGCGACCCTCCCCGGTTCGAGCGCCACCCCGGCCACGGCCGACCCGGCGTTCTCCGGCAGCGGTCCGGCCGTGTGGAGCATCGACACCCTCCCGGCCGCCTCGGCCGGCACGGCGACGATCGACCCGGCCACCGGTCACCTGACCTTCACGCCGGCCGACGGCTTCAGCGGCATCGTCCAGATCCCGTTCACGGTCACGGACGCCGACGGCACCCCGGTCTCGCAGACCTGGACCGTCAAGGTTCTGCCGCGGACGTCGGGCACCGGCTCCTCGGCCAGCACAGGCGGTGCGGTCAGCGGACCCGCCGGCCAGCCGGAGCGCTTCACCCCGCCGACCCCGGTCGGCAGCGCGCCGTTCCGCTACGTGATCGTGTCGCAGCCGTCCGCGGCGCAGGGCACCACGGTCATCGATCCGGCCAGCGGCGTGATCACCTTCACTCCGGCCGCCGGGTTCTCCGGTGTGGCCTCGGTGCAGTACGCGGTCGTGGACGCCGACGGACTGCAGAGCTCGGCCTCGACCGTCACCTTCACGGTGGCGGCGGGGGCTCCCGGCTCGTCGCCGACGGCCCTCGCCTTCACGGGCACCAGCCCGACGGCCGGACTCCTCGGCGGCCTGCTCGCCCTCCTCGTGGGCGCGATGCTGGTGCTCCTGCGCCGCCGCGCCGCCCGCCAGGAGGCGTGACCGGCAGGGCGCCAGCCGACTCGCCGCCTGGCTGCAGCAGGGCTGACGCGTGACGACCTGCGACGGGGCCCAGCTCGTCGCCGGACCGCCGGCGCCGATCGGATCCACTCCCGATCGGCGCCGGCTCTCGGTCCGCGCGACAGCGGCGCGGAGAGCTGCTGGCCGACCTCGCGGAACGTCGCCGGTGGGCAGCGGGGAGAGCTGCGCGCTGCGCGTGCGGAGAGCTGCAGAGAGCGCGGCGCCCCGGGCCGATGCGTAGGCTCGGAGCATGACCGTCGGGCCGTTCAGCATCCGCCCGACCGTGGAGTCCGACTGGCAGGAGGTCCGCGACCTCCGGCTGGAGATGCTCGCGGACACCCCGATCGCCTTCGAGGAGCGGCTCTCGAACGCCGAGCGCCGATCCGAGTCCGAGTGGCGGATGCGCGCCGCCCGCGGCTCGGGCGCGACCGCGACGACGCTGGTCGCGATCGAGGACTCGGGTCCGTGGCTCGGCACCATGGGCGCGTACATCCCCGCCGGCGGCTCCGTGCCGTTCGTGGTCGCCGTCTACGTGACGCCGCGCGCCCGCGGTGGACGCTCCGGCGTCGCGGACGCCCTGCTCGATGCGATCGAGCGCTGGGCTGCGATGCGCTCCGACACCGTGGTGCTGGAGGTGCACGAGCTGAACGGCCGTGCCCGCGCGTTCTACGAGCGCCGCGGATTCGTCCAGACCGGCCGCACCCGTCCCTACCCGTTCGATCCGACGCATTTCGAGCTCGAGATGGTGAAGCGACTGCCGCGCCAGTAGCGTCTCCGCCATGCCGCACTCCTCCAAGCACCACGGCTCGCACGGGTCGCACGACTCGAACGGGTCGCTGGACCTGTCCGATCGCGTCTCCGATCTGCTGCGCGCCCCCGCGGGCGTGAAGCTCGCCGAGATCGACACCCGCGGCACGCCCGGCTTCGACGGCGATCGTAAGGCGGGGCAGCACGCGCTCGCGGACGGCGTGGCCGAGCTCGAGGAGCTGCAGGAGCGGCTGTTCGCGGACTCCACCGCCGGCGGCACCCGCCGCGTGCTGCTCGTGCTCCAGGCCATGGACACCGCGGGCAAGGGCGGCATCTCCAAGCACGTCATCGGCGCCGTCGACCCGCAGGGCGTGCAGCTCCACGCGTTCAAGGCGCCGACGGACGAGGAGAGGTCCCACGACTTCCTCTGGCGCATCCGTCGCGAGCTGCCGACGCCGGGCCGCATCGGGGTCTTCGACCGCTCCCACTACGAGGACGTGCTCATCCACCGCGTCCGCGGATTCTCGACCCCCGAGGAGATCGAGCGACGCTACGGGGCGATCGTGGACTTCGAGCGCGAGCTCGCCGATGCCGGCACGGTCGTCGTGAAGGTGATGCTCCACATCAGCGCCGACGAGCAGAAGCAGCGGCTCGCGGCCCGGCTCGACGACCCGTCGAAGCACTGGAAGTTCAACCCCGGCGACCTCGACGAGCGCGCCCTCTGGCCCGCGTACATGGAGGCGTACGAGATCGCCATGGACCGCACCTCGACGGACTCCGCGCCCTGGCACGTCGTGCCCGCGGATCGCAAGTGGTACGCGCGGCTCGCCGTGCAGCACCTGCTCGTGCACGCGCTGCGCTCGATCGACCCGCAGTGGCCCGCGGCGGACTACGACGTCGAAGCGCAGAAGGCCCGGCTCGCGGCGAGCTGAAGGGCGCGAGCGGCGCGGGCGACTGGTGAAGATCCCCGCGCGCAGGCGGATCGTGACCGTCACTCGCTGACCGGCTCCGTCGCGCGTTCCTCGATCCGCCACCGGCGCGGCATCGGGATCGCGCGCTGCAGCGGGTCGCGGCCCGCCCCGACCCGTCGCGACCGGACCAGCCGCGCCGTCTCGATCGACCCGACTAGCGGAACGCCTCGACGATCGGGCGGAACTTGAGCTTCGTCTCCGCCAGCTCGCGATCGGGGTCGGACTCCGACACGACGCCGGCGCCCGCGAACGCCCGGACCGTGCCGTCGTGGCCGACTTCGGCGGAGCGGAGCGCGACGGCCCACTTGCCGTCGCCGCGTCCGTCGACCCAGCCGACCGGGCCGCCGTAGCGCGCCCGGTCGAACGGCTCGAGCTCGCGGATCACTTCGAGCGCGGTCGCCCTGGGTGTGCCGGCGACGGCGGCCGTGGGGTGCAGCTCGCAGACGAGGTCGAGCGCGGTGGATCCGTCGGAGAGCGTGCCCTCGACGTCGGACGCGAGATGCCACAGGTTCGGCAGCTTGAGGGCGAACGGCAGCTCGCTCGCGACGACGTTGCGGGAGTGGGTCTGCAGCGCGCCGAGGACGCTCTGCACGGCGAAGCGGTGCTCGTCGAGGTCCTTCTGGCTCGTGGCGAGCGCGAGCGCCATGGCGGCGTCCGCCTCGGCGTCGGCGCCGCGTCCGGTCGACCCGGCGAGCACGCGGGCGGTCACCTGGCCGTGGCCGACGCGGACGAGCGTCTCCGGACTCGAGCCGATGAGGCCGTCGACCGCGAAGGTCCAGGTGTCCGGGTAGCCGAGCGCGAGGTCGAGCAGCACGCGGCGGAGGTCCGCCTCGGCGGGCAGGTGGCCGATCAGGTCGCGGGCGAGCACCGCCTTGTCGAGCTCGCCGGTGCGGATGCGCGCGAGCGCGGCCCCGACGGCGGCGCGGTAGCCGTCCGCGTCGAGGTCGCCGGGGAGGAGCGGGATGCGGTACTCGGGTCCGAGCGCGGACGCCTCCGGGAGCCCACCGCCCCCGGCACCAGCTCCGGCACGAGCGCCTCCGATCGAACCGACCCCGGCACCCACCCCGGCAGCCGCCAGGTCGGCCGGACCAGCGCCGTCACCAGAGCCGGCCCCGCCCTCGACGCGGGTGACCCAGCCGATGCCGTCGCGGCGTCCGACGATCACGCGCGGCACGACGAGCACCGACGCGGACTCCGACTCGTCGGCGAACGCGAATGCACCGAACGCGACGAGTCCGGTGCCGGCGATGCCGACCGGGTCGTCGACCCGGGCGCGGGCCACGACGTCGCGCCAGGCCTGCGCGGCCTGGCGGATGCGGTCCGGGCCGTGGAACTCGAGGCGGAGGGCCTCGCCGAGTCCGACGATCCCGTCGCCGCGGCGCACGAACAGCAGCGGACGGCGGCCGTCGGCCAGCGGGATCAGGGAGCGGACCGGATCAGCCGGGGTGGTGGCGACGCGGAGGGACGGGGTCTCGCTCACCTGGACAGCCTAGTCGCGACCCGGGAAACCCCCTGTCTGCCGCCGATAGGATGGGGCACCGTGACAAGGGCCGATCTGAGCAAGCGACCGGAGCAGGTCGCCGGCATGTTCAGCGCCGTCGCCCCGGGGTACGACCGCACCAACACCGTGCTGTCGCTCGGCAGCGACGCGCTGTGGCGTGCGGCGACGGTGCGGGCGGTCGCGCCGCGCGCGGGCGAGCGCATCCTGGACATCGCCGCGGGCACCGGCACCTCGTCCGCCGCACTGGCGCGCTCCGGCGCGACCGTGATCGCCGCGGACTTCTCGCCGGGGATGATCGCGGAGGGCCGCAAGCGGCATCCCGAGCTCGAGTTCGTCGAGGCGGACGCCGAGCAGCTCCCCTTCGCCGACGACGAGTTCGACGCGGTGACGATCAGCTTCGGGCTGCGCAACGTGTCGCATCCGCAGGTCGCGCTCGCCGAGATGCTCCGCGTGCTCAAGCCCGGCGGACGCGTCGTGATCTGCGAGTTCTCGACGCCGCGGCTCGCGGTCATGCGCCTCGGCTATGCCGTCTACCTGCGCGCCGTGCTGCCCGTGATCACGCGGCTCACGAGCACGAACGCCTCGGCGTACGCCTACCTCCGCGAGTCGATCGACGACTGGCCGGACCAGGGGACACTGAGCGCCTGGCTTCGCGGCATCGGGTTCTCGCGCGTCGCGCACCGCGACCTCACGATGGGCGTCGTCGCGCTCCACCGCGGTCGCAAGCCGATCGATCCGGCGGTCCGCGCCTCCGCCGCCCGCCGCTCGGCCGCCCGCCGTCGCGCCGGCCGCGCCGCCCAGAACGGGACCGCCGCCGCCACCCGGGACACGACCGCCACCCCGGACACGAGCGCCGCCCCGGACACGAGCGCCACCCCGGCCACCGGCACCACCCCCGCCGCTCCCTCCAGCTGAGCACCCAGCACCCACCGCCCACCGAAGAACGGCCCACCGACGTGAACTCCAGCAGCGCCCCGCTCACCCGGCGCAGCAGTCTCAGCGCCTCGCTGGGCCTCGGCGAGAAGCTGTTCGCGTCGACGGAGGAGCGCCGCTTCCTCGCCGCGATCGAGGACGGCCTCGTGCTCGTCGAGCAGGGGCTCACCGCGGAGCTCGACTTCGCCGACGACCTCGCCGACGTCACCACCCGCTACCTGCTCGACGCGGGCGGCAAGCGCATCCGCCCGACGCTTGCGCTCCTCACCGCGCAGCTCGGCGACGGCGCCTCGCCGGACGTGATCCGGGCCGCCGAGGCCGTGGAGCTGACGCATCTCGCGTCGCTGTACCACGACGACGTGATGGACGACGCGGACACCCGCCGCGGCGTCCCGAGCGCCCACGAGGTGTGGGGCAACAGCGTCGCGATCCTCACCGGCGATCTGCTGTTCGCGCGCGCGGCGTCGCTCGTGGCCGGGCTCGGCGACGAGGCCGTGCGGCTGCACGCGCGCACGTTCGAGCGGCTCTGCCTCGGCCAGCTGCACGAGACGACGGGCGCGCGCGCGGACGAGGATGCGGTCGAGCACTACATCGGCGTGCTCGCCGACAAGACGGGCTCGCTCATCGCCGCGTCCGCCCGCGCCGGGGTCATGCACTCCGGTGCGCCGCGCGAGTACGCGGACCCGGTGGAGGCGTTCGGCGAGCGGGTCGGCGTCGCGTTCCAGCTCGTCGACGACGTGCTCGACCTGTCGTCGCACCCGGACGAGACCGGCAAGGTGCCCGGCACCGACCTCCGTGCCGGTGTGCCGACGCTGCCGCTCATCCACCTCCGCCGCGCCGCGCTGGAGGACCCGTCGTCCGCCGCGCTGCTGGACCGCATCCAGACCGCCGCAGCGGATGAGGACGGCTCGGCCGCCTTCGCCGACGCGGTCGCCGAGATGCGCGCCCACGCCGTCACGCAGGAGACCCTGGCGGAGGCGCGGCGCTGGTCCGCGTCGGCCGTCGCCGCGCTCGAGCCGCTGCCGCGCGGGCCGGTGAAGAAGGCCCTGAGCCGCTTCGCCGACGCCGTCGTCGAGCGCAGCAGCTGACAACCCCGCGAGCGCTGCGAGCAGACCAGCCGAGCGCTCCGAACACCTGAAGCACCCAGACCGGAAGACGAGGACACCCTTGCCCAAGCTCCGACTCGCGATCGTCGGGGCGGGACCCGCCGGCATCTACGCCGCGGACATCCTGCTCAAGCACGAGCGCGCCTTCGACGTCTCGATCGACCTGTTCGACCACCTGCCCGCGCCCTACGGCCTGGTCCGCTACGGCGTCGCGCCCGACCACCCGCGCATCAAGGGCATCATCACGGCGCTGCGCGACGTGCTCGACCGCGGCGACATCCGCATCTTCGGCAACGTCCGCTTCGGCGAGGACATCACGCTCGACGACCTCAAGCAGCACTACAACGCGGTCATCTTCTCGACCGGCGCGGTGCGCGACGCGTCCCTCGACATCCCCGGCATCGACCTGCCGGGCAGCTACGGCGCCGCCGAGTTCGTCAGCTGGTTCGACGGTCACCCCGACTTCCCGCGCGAGTGGCCGCTCGAGGCCGAGAGCATCGCCGTGATCGGCAACGGGAACGTCGCGCTCGACGTCGCCCGGATGCTGGCGAAGCACGCCGAGGACCTGCTGCCCACGGAGATCCCTGCCAACGTGCACGAGGGGCTCGCCGCGTCGCCGGTCACCGACGTGCACGTCTTCGGACGCCGTGGTCCGATGCAGGTGAAGTTCACCCCGCTCGAGCTGCGCGAGCTCGGCGAGCTGCGCGACGTCGACATGATCGTGCACGAGGAGGACTTCGACTACGACGAGGCCTCGCAGGCCGCGATCGCCAGCAACAAGCAGGTCTTCGTCATCGACAAGGTGCTCACCCAGTGGCGTGCCCGCGAGACCGGCCAGGCGTCGCGCCGCCTGCACCTCCACTTCTTCGCGAACCCGCTCGAGGTGGTCGCAGGGGAGGACGGACGCGTCAGCGCCTTCCGCTACGAGCGCACGGAGCCGGACGGCGCCGGCGGCATCCGCGGCACCGGCGAGATCCGCGAGGTGCCGATCCAGGCGCTCTACCGCGCCGTCGGCTACTTCGGCTCGCCACTGCCGGGCGTGCCGTTCGACGAGCTGCGCGGCGTCATCCCGAACCACGAGGGCCAGGTGCTCGACCCGGAGGGCACGGGCATCGACCTGCTGCCCGGCGTCTACGCCACCGGCTGGATCAAGCGCGGCCCGGTCGGGCTCATCGGCCACACGAAGTCCGACGCGATGGAGACCGTGAAGCACCTGGTCAACGACCAGGCGTCCTGGTGGACGCCCGCGCACCCGGACGAGGAGAGCGTCGTCGCCCTGCTCGACGGGCGCGGCATCCGCTACACGGACCTCGACGGCTGGCACGCGCTCGACGACCACGAGATCGCCCTCGGCGAGCCCGAGGGCCGCGCGCGCATCAAGGTCGTGCCGCGCGACGAGATGGTCGCGATCTCCCGCCGCGAGGCCTGACCCCGCGCGTCTGAGCTCACCCCGGGCGGCTGAGCTCACCCCGAGCATCTGAGCTCCCCCCGGGCGGCTGAGCTCACCCCGGGCGGCTGAGCTCACCCCGGCCGGCTGAGCTCACCCCGGCCGGCTGAGCCTGTCGAAGCCCGCCTCGCGCACGAGGCTCCGACGGGCTCAGCCACCCGGCGACGCCGTCAGGCGACCGGGTCCAGCACCGCGACGACGGGGAAGTGGTCGCTCGGCCAGACGTCGCCCTCGTGCTCGTCGATCGTCCGCGTCGAGATCGTGGTGAACCCGCGCTGCAGGATCCAGTCGATCCGGTCGTCGGGCTCGCCGCTGAAGCCGTGGAAGGTCGCGAGCGGACCGGCGTGCGCGCCCGCGGGCACCGCGACGCCGACGGCGTCCTCGAGCCCGTCGGCGAGCACGGCGTGCGCCGCGCTCGACGGACCGGTGTTGAAGTCGCCGGTGAGCACGAGCGGGCCGCCGGCCGCGAGCCGCCAGGTCTGCTCGCGCAGCACCTCGGCGCTGCGCGTGCGGCCCTCCTCGCCGGCGGTGTCGGACGGCCAGGGGAAGTGGCTGTTCGCGAGCAGCAGCTCGGCGCCCTCGATCCGGAAGCGGGCCCACGTCGTCACGCGCGGGGAGGGGTTGCCCCAGGTGCCGGTGGCGACCTCGTCCGGGGTGTCCGACAGCCAGAAGTCGCCCTGCTCGAGCAGCTCGGCGCGGTCGACACGGTAGAGCAGGCCGGTGTGCTCCGCGTCGTCGCCGCCCTGGTGGTCGCGGCCGGCGAAGGCCCAGCCGGGCATCCGCGCGAGCAGATCGTCGCGCTGCTCGCCGGTCGTCTCCTGCGTGCCGATGACGTCGGCGCCGGAGGCGGAGAGCACGCGCGCGAGCAGGTCGCGTCGCGCCGCCCAGGCGGCCGGTCCCGGGTCGGCGGGTCCGCGGACGTTCGCGGTGGCGATCGTGACGCTCATCGGACGGCCCCCTCGGTCTCGCGGACGGACGTGGGTCGGAGGATGCCGCAGCGCATGCGCTCCATCCTTCCGGGCGCGCCTCCGCACCGACTGACAGTGGGGCCGCGAGCCGGTGCGTGTCGGTGGCGCGTGCCTACCGTGGCCCATGACCGATCCCGAGAACGCAGAGTCCGACGACACCCAGCGCGACACCGCAGGCCAGGAGATGCTCGGCGCCCGCGGCGACGACGCGAGCGCAGCGAGCAAGGACCCCGAGGACTGGGTGACCGGCGACGAGCCGATGACGGCGGCCCAGCGCAGCTACCTCGACACGCTCGCCCGCGAGGCCGGCGAGGAGATCCCGGCCGACATCACCAAGGCGGAGGCCTCCGAGCACATCGACCGGCTGCAGGGTCTCACCGGCCGCGGCTGAGCGCAGGGCCGCCGAGCCGCGCGCCGCTGACGCGCCCGCGCACTCCCGCCGTGCATCCGGGTGCGCTAGCCTCCGGCGCGTGGACGAGTCCCGTTTCTACGAGCTGATCGACGAGGCCCGCGAGGATGCGGCGCCGACGGCCCCCTCGGCCGACCCCGCCGCGCTGTCGGACGTGCTCGACGAGCTCGGCGACGACGAGCTGATCGGGTTCCACCTCGCATACCTGCGCCAGCTGGAGCGCCTCAACGACTGGCGCGTCTGGGGCGCCGGCTGGGCGGCCGCCCGCGGCATGAGCGACGACGCCTTCCACTACTTCCGATCCTGGCTGATCGGCAAGGGCGCGGATGCCGTCGCGGTCGCACTCAGCGCGCCCGACGAGCTGGTGGAGACCCTCGGCGAGGCGGACGACGAGCTCGACAACGAGCTGCTCGAGTACGTCGCGCTCGACCTGCTCGACGATCGCGGACTCGAGGTGGACCCCGGCGAGATCGAGCCGGACGGCGACCCGGTCGGCGAGGAGTTCGACGAGGACGACGTCGAGTCGCACTACCCGCAGCTCGCCGCCTGGGCGCGCCGGAGCTGAGCTCCGGGACTGCCGGGAGGCGGGCACGCGGGTCGTCCGCGCGGGCCTACTGCAGCGCCGCCGTCAGCCGGGCCATGTTGTCGAGCACGCGGCGCCGCAGCGGGCGCGCGAGCCACTGCTCGAGCGTGATCTCGCGGCTGTGGGCGCGGTAGTCGTCCTCGATCTCGCGCAGGCGGTCGACGAATCCGCGGTCGCGCACCATGACCGAGATCTCGAGGTCGAGGGTGAACGAGCGCATATCCATGTTGCTCGAGCCGATCACCGAGACCTCGTCGTCGACCGTCATGTGCTTGGCGTGGAGGATCGTCGGCTTCTCGTAGAGGAAGATCCGCACACCGGCCCGCAGCAGCGCCTCGTAGTAGCTGCGCTGCGCGTGGAAGACCCAGAACTGGTCGCCGATCTCGGAGACGAACAGCTGCACGTCGACGCCGGACTGCGCGGCCGTCGTGATCGCGTAGAGCATCGAGTCGTCGGGCACGAAGTACGGGCTCACCACGACGGCGCGCGTCTGCGCCGCGTAGAGGAGCGAGTTGAACAGGCGCAGGTTGTTCTCGCCCGGGAAGCCCGGACCGCTCGGCACGACCTGGCAGTCCAGGGTGCCGCGTGCGGTGCTCCGCGCCTCCGGCGTCTCCCGCTCGAGCAGCTCGTCGGTCTCCGAGTACCAGTCCGTCACGAAGAGCGCGTCGATGCCGGCGACGATCGGCCCCTCGAACCGCACCATGAAGTCCTTCCAGTGCATACCCGTCCGGCGGTTCTTGCGCGACTGGTAGGCCGTCTCGATGATGTTCTGCGACCCGGTCCAGGCGACGGCGCCGTCGACGACGAGCAGCTTGCGGTGGTTGCGCAGATCGGGACGGCGCCAGTGCCCCTTGAAGGGGTTCACCGGCAGCATCAGGTGCCACTGCGCGCCCATCGCGGTGAGGCGCCGCTTGGTGCGGCCGAAGCCGGGGTACTTGAAGTTGCCGAGGTGGTCGAGCAGCACGCGAACGGTCACGCCGCGGGCCACCGCGTCCTCGAGCGCCTGGAAGAACGGCTCGGTCGTCGAGTCGACACTGAGGATGTAGAACTCGCAGTGGATGAGGTGCTGCGCGCGGCGGACCTCCTCCGTCATCGCCGCGAGGGCGTCGTCGTCGTGGTCGTAGAGCGTCGCCGAGTTGTCGCCGACGAGCGGCATGGCGCCGAGGTTGCGGTTGAGCTCGACGATCGGCGCGAGCCAGGCCGGCCACGGATGGTCCTGCACGACGCGGTCCATGCCCTCGGTCGACTCGAGGATGTACTGGTTGATCTCGCGCTGCTTCTGCCGACGCCGACGGGGCAGGCGGTGCGACCCGAAGAGCAGGAAGATCAGCAGCCCGACGTAGGGGAGCAGCGAGATCGCGAGCAGCCACGCCATCGCGGTCTGCGGGCGGCGGTTGCGCGGGATGACGACGAGCGCCGCGATGCGCGCCGCGAAGTCGATCACGAGGAGCGCCACCACGATCGTCAGCGTCAGCCAGCCGACCCACCCCTCTCCCATGACTGGAACTCTAGGCGGATCGGCGGACTACGCCGGCGGCAGCGCCGCTCCGGCGATCCGCATGGCGTAGAGCGCCGCGCCGCGGGACGGGTCGGCGAGCGGCGCCCGCAGGTCCGACGGGAAGGGCCGCTCGGCGAGTGCGTGCGCGAAGCCGTCGAGGAAGCCCGGGGCGCTGAACACCCCGCCGGAGTACGACACCGGCACGACCTCGTCCGCCGGCGTGCCGAGCGCGGCGCGGGTGGCGGCGACCAGCTCGACGAGCTCGAGCTGCGCCTCCCGCAGGATGGCCGCCGCCGTCGCGTCGCCGGCCGCGGCCGCCTCGGACACGGTCCGCGCGAGGTCGGCGACCCGATCGCGCTTCGCGCCCCAGTCGTCCATCACCACCGCGATCGCGTCGAGATCCGACTCCACGCCGAGCCGCGCGCGCAGCAGGCCGTGCAGCGGCGACATCGGCAGGCGGCCGTCCGAGATCCGGCTGAACGCGCCGAGGCCGCGCACGGCGATCCAGTACGCCGACCCTTCGTCGCCGAACAGCTCGCTCCAGCCGCCGGTGCGGTGCGCCGCGCCGCCGCGCTCGCCGTAGGCGATCGAGCCGGTGCCGGCGACGACGTTGATGCCGTCCGCCCCGCCGAGCGATCCGGCCCAGCCGCTGATGGCGTCGTTGCCGCAGCGATAGCGCCGATGGCCGAGGATGCGCTCCGGGAGGGCGTCGATCGCGGCCGTGTCGCCGCTCGCCTCGCCGTAGCCGGGCACGGCGTAGAACACGGAGTCGAAGCGGTCGGGGGTGATGCCGCTCGCCCGCTCGATCGACGCCAGACCCTCCTGGAGCACGTCGCCGACGAGCTCAACGCCGCGCTCGCTGCCGAAGTAGTAGCTGCTGCGCTCGCGCGACTCGGCGACGGCCGCGCCGGTCCCGTCGACGACGAGGAAGCCGGTCTTCGTGCCGCCGCCGTCGATGCCGAGGTAGAGCGCCATCCGGTCAGGGTGCCGGGGATGGCGGCACCGCGGCAACTCCGCACCCGAAACGCGCACTCCGCGCGAGCGGGTCGCTCGGATCCCCGAGCCTGTCGAGGGGTCAGCGCATGTTGATGAACTGCAGCGCCACGTCGAGGTCCTTGCCCTTGAGCAGCGCGATCACCGACTGGAGGTCGTCGCGGCTCTTCGACTGCACGCGCAGCTCGTCGCCCTGGATCTGGCTCTTCACGCTCTTCGGCGCCTCGTCGCGGATGATCTTCGAGATCTTCTTCGCGTCGTCGCTGGCGATGCCGTTCTTCAGGCTCACCTCGATGCGGAACTCCTTGCCGCTCGCGAAGGGGTCTCCCTCGTCGAGCGAGCGGATGCCGATGCCGCGCTTGATGAACTTCTGCTCGAGCACCTCGAGCACCGCCTTGACGCGCTCCTCGGCGCTGGCCTTGAGCACGATCTTCTCGGTGCCCGACCAGTCGATCGAGGCGCCGACGCCCTTGAAGTCGTATCGCTGGGCGATCTCCTTCTGGGCCTGGTTGACCGCGTTCTGGGCCTCCATCTGGTCGACCTTGCTCACGATGTCGAAAGAGGAATCAGCCATGCGACCAGGGTAGCGGTGGCCGGTTCAACGGCGGTCGCGCGAGCCTGTATCCTTGTCCAGCGCGTCCGGTCGGTGACCACACGGGTCGGGAGCGCCTCGGCGGGTTACCCAAGCGGCCAAAGGGATCTGACTGTAAATCAGACTGCTACGCATTCGGGGGTTCGAATCCCTCACCCGCCACTTCGCGAGTCGCGGAGCACGCCCCGGATCCGGTCGGATGCCGGGGCGTCGTCGTCCCGGCCAGTGCCGCCGGATCCCGCTCACACCGTGGCGAGCAGTCCCGCGATGCCGTCGAGCGATCCGGGGGCGAGCCGGTAGTACGCCCAGGTGCCGCGCTTCGAGCGCTCGAGGAACCCCGCCTCGGTGAGCACCTTGAGATGGTGCGACACGGTCGGCTGCGAGAGTCCGAGCGGCTCCTGCAGGTCGCAGACGCAGGCCTCCTGATCGGCGTGCGCGGCCACCATGGACACGATCCGCAGGCGGGCGGGATCGGCGAGCGCCTTCAGCGAGCGGGCGAGGCTCGCGGCCGCGTCCTCCCCGATGGGCTCGCGGGTGATCGGCGCGCAGCACGCGGCGAGATCGCGGATGGGGAGGAGCTCGGCGACCGGCATGGGCCGAGTCTCGCACATATATTGACATCCATCGATGTTTAACGGGACCCTCCTTCCATCGACGCCCGTCGATGGAAGGAGGAATCGCCATGCACGACTGCTGCGATCCGGTGGCCTGCCTGCCGGACTGCCCCGAGCACTGCTGCGCTCCGAGCGGCTGCTGCTGATCGACCGCCCGGGCCGTCGGCGCGCGACGACGGTCCGGGCGCTCCCTCGGTGCCGGGCATCCGCCAGGAGTCGGCGTCGACTGAGAGGATCCACCCATGACCGACACGACCGTGCTGTTCGTCTGCGTGCACAACGCGGGCCGCTCCCAGATGGCCGCCGGCTTCGCCCGCGCGCTGGGCGGCGACCGCGTGCGCGTCCTGTCCGGCGGCTCGGAGCCCGGCGACGCCATCAACCCCGTCGCCGTCGCCGCGATGGCGGAAAAGGGCATCGACATCGCCGGCGCGTTGCCCTCGATCCTCGATGTCGACGACGTGCGGGCGGCGGATGCCGTGATCACGATGGGGTGCGGCGACGCCTGCCCGGTGTTCCCGGGGAAGCGCTACGAGGACTGGGAGCTCCGCGACCCGGCGGGACTCGCGATCGACGACGTGCGGCCGATCCGCGACGAGATCCGCGAGCGCGTGGCCCGGCTCCTCGGCGAGCTGCTCCCTGCCCGCGAGGCGACCGCGTGAGGGTCGTCACCACGTCGCTGCAGCAGCTCGCCCCGCCCGCCGCGCCGCCGCGCCCGCTGCCGGACGGCTGCCGCCTCGACCTCGCGACCGGCATCACGCCGGAGTACGCGCGCTTCCTCTACGCCCTCGTCGGCGGGCCGTGGCACTGGACCGACCGGCTCGGCTGGTCGCGGGCAGCGTGGGCGGCGGAGCTGGCCGTGCCGGGCTCGGAGTTCCGGGTGCTGGTGCGCGCCGGTGCGCCGGCCGGCTACGTGCAGCTGCACCCGGAGGTCGTCGACGGCGCGACGAACGTCGAGATCCGCTACTTCGGGCTGGCCGAGGGGGCGATCGGACAGGGGCTCGGCGGTCCGCTGCTCGAGCACGGCATCGCCGCCGCCTGGTCGCTGGCGGACCGCCATCCGCTGCCGCCGACATCGCGCGTCTGGGTGCACACGTGCTCGCTCGACGGCCCCGCCGCCCTTGCGAACTACCGCGCCCGCGGGCTCGAGCCGTACGCGGAGGTCGAGACGGACGAGCCGGTCGCGGATGCGCCGCTCGGCGCCTGGGCCTCGACCGGCGGGCCCGCCTGATCCCGGCATCCGCGGCAGCCGCGCGCTCGTAGCCTGGAGGCATGCACGAGGAGCAGGCTCCGCCATCCGCCGCGGCCGTGACCGAGCACGCCGACTACGACTCCGAGGGTGTCGAGTGGGTCGCCGACGACCCGCTGCCGCCGCGCATCGAGATCGTCGAGCCCGATCCGGCCTGGCCGGACCGCTTCGCCGCGCTCGCCGCCGGCATCCGCGCCGCTCTCGGCGACCGGGTGCTCGCGCTCGACCACGTCGGCTCCACGAGCGTGCCAGGCCTGCCGGCCAAGGCGATCATCGACATCGACCTGACGGTCGCCGACAACGCGGACGAGGACGCCTACCGCGCCGATCTCGAATCCGCGGGCACGGTGCTCCGGCTGCGGGAGCCGAACTGGCACGGCCACCGGCTGTTCGTCGGGGTCCGCCAGGCCGCGAACGTGCACGTCTGGAGCCCCGGATCGCCCGAGACGGTTCGGCACCGCATGTTCCGCGACTGGCTGCTCGAGCACGCCGACGACCGCGAGCGGTACGTCGCGGCGAAGCGAGCCGCGGCGGAGGCCGTGCGGGCGCCGGGCGGCGACATGCGCGACTACAACCTGCACAAGGAGGCCGCCATCCGCGACATCCTCGACCGCATGTTCCGGGCGCACGGCATGCTGGACTGAGCGCTCCCGAGCGCGTCGCGCATCGGTCCCGAGGTGCATCTCGAGCCCTGAGATGCGTCCCGGGGTGGCCATTTCGATAACGGTTTCGTAAACTGTCGTCTTACCCGACGTATTGAGGACTTCCGCATGACCGAGCTCTCCGCGTCCGGGGGTACGACTCCGCTGACGCGGCGGGACCTGCGTTCGCGGGACCGCGTCGCGGCCGTCCGCCCTCCGGTGCAGGACCTGACGCGCACGCGTCGCCGGCCCGCCGCCTCCGTCGGCACCGCTCTGCGCGGCGCCGCGGCACGCATCCTCCCGGTCGGGGCCATGCTCTTCGTCGGCGCCCTCGTCGCCGGCATGTCGATCCCCGCGCAGGCCGTGCCGAGCACCGCCTCCGCCGGCGAGTCCGGGCTGGACCGCCGAACCGTGATCGCCGGCACGCAGTCGATGACCGTGTCCGCGACCGCCCTCGACGGCGTCGCCAGCCGCGACGGCTACACCTGGACCGACCTCGTCGCGGAGGCCGCCGCGGCGAAGGCCGCCGCCCTCGCGAAGGCCGCCAAGGCCGGCAGCGGCAACGCGTCCGCCGGCGAGCCCTCGACCTCGGGCGTCGCGTTCATCGCCGCTCCCGGACCCGTGCTCTGGCCGACCGACGTCTCGCCGGAGGCCGGCAAGCGCGTCACGAACAGCCACCGCGGCCAGGACCTGCTCATGGCGGGCGGCACCCCGGTGCACGCCATCGCCGACGGGGTCGTGCTCACGAGCACCACCCAGGGCAGCTACGGCCAGTACGTGGTCATCCAGAGCAGCGTCGGCGGGCACACGGTCACGAGCCTCTACGCGCACATGCAGCTCGGCTCGAGCCCCGTCTCCGCCGGCCAGTCCGTGACCGCCGGCCAGACGATCGGCCTCGTCGGCTCGACCGGCGCAGCCACCGCGAACCTGCTCTACCTCCGCATCGTGCAGGACGGCCAGCTCGTCGACACGATCACCTACATCAGCGGCAACCCCGCGGGCGGCGCCGCCCCGCACTAGGCGGACGCTAGCCTCGGATGGTGACCTCCGAGCTGCTCGACCTGGCCGCCTCGATCGCGCGGGAGGCCGGCGCCCTCGCAGCCCGCCGCCGCGCCGAGGGGGTGGAGGTCGCCGCCAGCAAGTCGAGCCCCGTCGACATCGTCACGGCGGCGGACCGGGAGACCGAGCAGCTGATCCGCGACCGGATCGCGGCCGCGCGGCCGGATGACGGCATCCTCGGCGAGGAGGGCGGCGTCTCGGGCGGCTCGAGCGGCCTGACCTGGGTGGTCGACCCGATCGACGGCACCGTCAACTACCTCTACGGCATCCCGCAGTACGGCGTGAGCATCGCGGTCGTCGAGGGCGAGCCGGATCCGCTCACCTGGCGCGCGCTGGCCGGCGCGGTGCTCAACCCCGCGTCGGGCGAGCTCTTCACCGCGGCAGCGGGCGAGGGCGCGCGGCTCGACGGACGCCCCATCCGGGTCGCGGAGGCCGTGCCGCTCGACGTCGCCCTCATCGGCACCGGCTTCGCCTATGCCGCGGACACCCGCCGGCAGCAGGGCGAGGCGGTCGCGCGGATGCTGCCGCGGGTGCGCGACATCCGCCGCGCCGGCGCGGCCTCGCTCGACCTCGCCTTCGTCGCCGCCGGTCGTCTGAACGGCTACGTCGAGCGCACGCTGAGCCCATGGGACCACGCCGCGGGCGCGCTGCTCGTCATCGAGGCGGGGGGCGCCGTCTTCGGCGTCGACCGCCGGCCGGCCGACCGCGAGCTGCTCATCGCGGCGCATCCCGAGGTCGCGGACGCGCTCGAGGCGCTCGTCGGCGAGACCGGGTACTGAGCCCGGTCATCGCTCCGGAAGCGCTCGCGGTGCTCCGACCGGCCGGTGCACCCGTCCCTCGACTGCGGGCCTGGTCGAGGCGGTCGGGAGCGCTTACAGTGGTCGGGTTCCGCCCCGCACCAGGAGACGCACCATGACCCGAGTCGCCCGAGAGGGATCGACCGCGTCGTCGACCCGCGCCGGCGCCTCGACACGCAGCGCCTCTTCGACACCCAGCGAGGGCGTCTAGCGATGGCTCCCGCGCCCTCCGGCCCCTCGGCACCGCCCTCGACGGCGGTGGCGAGTCGACGGGAGCGGCGCGAGCTCGAGCGTTTCGGCATCCCGGTGTCCCGTCCGCGGCGGCGTGCCGCCGGCGCACGGACGACCGCGCGCGGGCTGGCCCGCGGCCTCGCCACGCGCGCCCTGACGCTCGGGGCCATGGCCTTCGTCGCCCTGCTCACGATCGGCATGTCGATCCCGGCCAGCGCGTTCGGCTCCGGCTCCGGCGGCGTCGTCACGGCGGCGAAGGCGCACGAGTCGCAGACCCTCGCCGTCGCGGACTCCGCCGAGGAGAGCGCCGTCGCGCGCGACACCTACGGCGTCACCTCGAAGGCCCAGTTCGATGCGGCGGCCGCGGCGGCCGCCCGCGCGCAGGCGGCCGCGGACGCCGCGGCAGCGGCCCAGGCCGCGAAGCGCGGCTCCTTCAACCCCTCGGGCACCGGGCCGGTGCGCTGGCCGTTCCCGACCTCGGTGCCGCTCGGACCCGGCTACGGCGCCCCCTCGACCTGCCGCGGCTGCCAGGCCGTGCACCAGGGCCAGGACTTCCTCGCCGGCGCCGGCGCGAGCATCTACGCGATCGCGGACGGCGTCGTCACCGCCCATGACGAGAGCGGCAGCCTCGGCAACCACCTCACCATCACGCATACGGTCGACGGCCGGACGGTCACGAGCATGTACGCGCACATGGCGAGCGGCTCCAGCCCGCTCCGCGTCGGCGACCGCGTCGCCGTCGGCCAGTTCGTCGGCTCCGTCGGCTCGACGGGCGCCGCGACGGCGCCGCACCTGCACCTCGAGATCGAGGTGGACGGGGCGCACGTCGACCCGTACACCTGGCTCCAGGCGCGCGCCGGCTGAGCGCCCCCGAACCTCCGCGGATCCGGGGGTGCGTCCGGCCGCGCTAGCGTGGCCGACATGGAGACCCACGTCGCCCTCCGTCCCCATCACGACGGGTCGCCCCTGTACGTGTCGGACGCGCATCCCGAGCTCGGCTCCAGCATCCGCGTGCGCGTCCGCGTGCCGCGCGCCTGGGGTGCCGCCCGCCTCGTGCGCACGCGGTCGAACCCCAACCACGAGCCGCGCTACACGGACGCGGCGATCGTCGCCGAGGATCCGGGCGCGATCTGGTGGGAGGCCGACGTCAACGTCGAGAACCCGGTGCACGGCTACCGGTTCCTGATCGAGCACGCGGACGGCGGCACCTGGTGGCTCTCCGCGCGCGGGCTGTCGCGCACGGAGACCCGCGACGTCGACGACTTCCGCGTGGTCAGCTACCCGGAGCCGCCGACCTGGGGCGCCGGGACCGTGCTGTACCAGATCTTCCCCGACCGGTTCGCGCGCTCTGCGGCCGCCGACGGCCGCGAGGTGCCGGACTGGGCCGAGCCCGCCGCCTGGACCGACCCCGTCGTGCACGAGGGCCCCTCCACCCCCGCGCAGTTCTATGGCGGCGACCTCGACGGCATCACCGAGCACCTCGACCACGTGGAGCGGATCGGCGCCACGTGCGTCTACCTGACACCGGTCTTCCCGGCGCGGTCGAACCACCGCTACGACGCGCAGAGCTTCGAGGCGGTCGACCCGCTGCTCGGCGGCGACGAGGCCCTCATCCGGCTCGTCGAGGCGGCGCACGGGCGCGGCCTGCAGCTCATCGGCGACCTCACCAGCAACCACTCCGGCGACGCGCACGAGTGGTTCCAGGCCGCGCACGGGCACCCCGAGGCCCCGGAGAGCGCGTTCTACTACTGGCTCGACGACGAGCACCTCGGCTACGTGTCGTGGCTCGGCGTGCCGAGCCTGCCGAAGTTCAACTGGGCCTCCGACGAGCTGCGCCGGCGCTTCATCGAGGGCGGCGACTCGGTGGTCGCGAAATGGCTGAAGCCGCCGTTCTCGCTCGACGGCTGGCGCATCGACGTCGCGAACATGACCGGCCGCTACCTCGACGACGACTTCAACCAGGAGGTGCGCCGCACCATCCGCCGCACCATGGTCGAGGTCGACCCGCAGACGCTCCTGCTGGCCGAGTCGACCAACGACGCCGCGCTCGACTTCACCGGCGACGCCTGGCACGGCGCGATGACCTACGCGAACTTCACCCGGCCGCTCTGGAACTGGCTCCGCACGCCCGGGTCGTCGGCAGCCGGCGGCATCAATGTGACGCTCGGGCGCACCGAGGACTGGAGCGGCGAGGAGTTCTACGAGCAGCATCGCAAGTTCACGGCCGAGCTGTCGTGGACCGTGCGCCTGCACACCATGAACGCCCTCGACACGCACGACACCCCGCGCTTCGTGACGGATGCCCGCCCCGGATCCGTGCCGGTCGCGTTCGGCCTCGCCGTGACGCTGCCGGGCATCCCGGTCGTCTTCGCCGGCGACGAGTTCGGCCTGACCGGCCTCGACGGGGAGCACTCGCGCACGCCCATCCCGTGGGACCGCGTCGACGAGCCGGAGATCGCCGAGCGCATCGACCTCTACGCCGCCCTCATCCGGCTGCGGCGCGAGCATCCGGCCCTCAGCGGCGGCAGCGTCCGCTGGGTGCACGTGTCGGCGGACGCCCTCGCCTTCGTGCGCGAGCGCGTCGACGAGTGCGTGCTCGTGCTCGCCGCCCGCGACGCGGTCGACGTCGAGCTGCCGGACGGGTCCGTCGGGGCGCCGGTGCGGCGGCTGTTCGGCGAGGCCTCCTTCGAGGGCGGCCGCCTCAGCACCGAGGGGATCGGCTTCGGCGCCTGGCTGCTGCCCGGCATCCCGGAGCTCGCGTGGGGTCCGGTGTCGTCCGACCCGGCGGAGCAGGCGGGCTTCGGCGACGTGACGCCGGAGCTGCAGCCGGAGGCGTTCGCCGAGATCCTCGAGGAGCTCGAGGAGCTGCGGGAGTCGTGAGCGACTCGATCCTGTCGTCGCGGGGGAGCGCGCCGCGACGCACGGTGCGGTACGGGTCGCATCCGGACCAGGTGGTCGACGTCCGCGGCGCCGACGGCTCGGCGCTCGTCGTGGTCGTGCACGGCGGCTACTGGCGGCCCGGCACCGATCGCACCCACGCGGGCCGGATGTCGGACGCGCTCGCGGCGGACTCCGTCGTCGCGACGATCGAGTACCGGCGCGTCCCCGGCGACCCGGACGCGACGGTCGCGGACGTGCGCACGGCGATCGCGGCCGCGCTGGCGGATGCGGGCGCCGAGTCGGCGACGCTGATCGGGCACTCGGCCGGCGGGCACCTGGTCCTGCTGCTGGCGGGGGAGCCCGGGGTGTCTCGGGTCGTGGCGCTCGCGCCGGTCGCGGATCTCGTGCTGGCCGACGAGCTGGGCCTCGGGTCGGGCGCGGTGCGGGCGTTCCTCGGCGGCGCGGGGGAGTCGCGTCCGGACCTGGATCCGACACGGCTCCCGGCGCCGCGCGTGCCGGTGCACGTGCTGCACGGCACGGCGGACGACGTGGTGCCGCTCGCGGTGGCGGAGTCGTACACGGCGGCGCATCCCGGCGCGGTGCTGGAGGTGCTGGACGGCGCCGACCACTTCGACGTGATCGACCCCGACGCCCCGGTGTTCGACCGGGTCCGGTCGGCGGTCGACTGAGGGCGGTCCGGATGGCTGAGCCTGTCGAAGCCTCCCTGGTTTCGGATGGCTGAGCCCGTTCCTCGGATGGCTGAGCTTGTCGAAGCCTCCCTGGTTCCCGGATGGCTGAGCCTGTCGAAGCCTCGTCCACAGGCGCCCGTCGCGAGCCGTAGTCGACAGCCGCGAGGGAGCGCTCACCACCTCGGCGATCTTCGGGCGCAGAATGCCGCGGTGATCGCGGCCTACATCCTGCGCTGTTCGGACGGCTTCTACTACACCGGCGGTGCCGACAACCTCGACCACCGACTCGAGCAGCACTCGCGCGGACTGGTCGGCTTCACGTCGACCCGACGGCCGCTCGAGCTCGTCTGGTCGCAGGAGTTCGACCGGGTCGACCAGGCCTGGGCCTGCGAGCGACGGATCCACGGATGGTCGCGCGCGAAGAAGGAGGCGCTCATCGCCGGGCGCTTCGAGCTGCTTCCTGGGCTGAGCCGGAATCGTCAGACTCCGTGAATCGGCGCGGGGGCTTCGACAGGCTCAGCCATCCGGTTGAGACGGCGCTGGCGCGCCTCCTCAGCCATCCGGGTGGGGCAGCGGATCAGCGGGGCGCCAGGCGCACGATCGCCGCGCTGTCCGGGGGGAGCGTCAGGTCGCCGTCCGCGTTCGAGTAGACGTCGTCGCCGGTGCGGAAGAGCAGCTCGTCCGCGGGCACCGTCCAGTCGGCCTCGCCGAGGTTCGCGAACACGACCACGTCCCGGCTCCGCAGGGCGATCGTGCGGGCGGCCTCGTCGGCCTCCGCCGACAGCTCGCCGACGAGCGCCTCGCCGAGTTCCGGCAGCGTGCGCCTGAGGGCGATGAGCTCCCGGTAGAGCGCGTGCAGCCGGCGGTGCGACGGCTCGCCGAGCTCGTGCCAGTCGAGCTTCGAGTTCTTGAACGTCGACGGATCCTGCGGGTCCGGCACGACGTCCGGGTCCCAGCCCATCTCCTCGAACTCGGCGATGCGGCCCTCGGCGGTCGCCTTCCCGAGGTCCGGCTCCGGGTGCGAGGTGAAGAACTGCCACGGGGTGGAGGCACCCCACTCCTCGCCCATGAACAGCATCGGCGTGAACGGGCTCGCGAGCGTGAGCACCGCGGCCAGCGCGAGCCGGCGCGGCGGCAGGGTCGCCGACAGCCGGTCGCCGGCGGCGCGGTTGCCGATCTGGTCGTGGTCCTGTCCGAACGTCACCAGGCGGGCGGCGGGCACCTCGTCCGGGATGCGCGCCCCGTGGTCCCGGCCGCGGAACGACGAGTACGTGCCGTCGTGGAAGAAGCCCTGGCCCCAGGCCTTCGCGAGCGCCCCGAGCGGCGCGAAGTCGGCGTAGTAGCCGGCCGTCTCGCCGGTCAGCGCGACGTGCACGGCGTGGTGGTAGTCGTCCGACCACTGCGCGGTCATGGCGTGCCCGTCCGGCGAGATCATCACCGGGTCGTTGAGGTCGGACTCGGCGATGAGCGTGCGCGGCCGTCCGGTGCGCTCGGCGATGTCGGCGGCCTGGTCGGCCAGCTCGCGCAGGATGTGGCGCGGCGAGTCCGGATCGACGAGCGCGTGGACCGCATCGAGGCGGAGCCCGTCGACGCCGTACTCCTCCAGCCACATCCGCGCGTTGTCGAGCACGTACGCGCGCACCTCGGGCTGGTCGAAGTCGACCGAGTCGCCCCAGGTGTTCCGCGAGCCGTCGCGGAGGTACGGACCGAACAGCGGCAGGTAGTTGCCGCTCGGGCCGAGGTGGTTGTAGACGACGTCCTGGATGACGGCGAGGCCGGCGTCGTGGGCCGCCTGCACGAAGCGGAGGTAGCCGGCCGGCCCGCCGTAGCTCTCCTGCACGGCGAACCAGGCGACGCCGTCGTAGCCCCAGTTCCACTCGCCGTTGAACGCGTTGACGGGCAGCACCTCGATGAAGTCGACGCCGAGCTCCACGAGGTGCGGCAGCCGCTCGATGGCGCCGTCGAAGGTGCCGCGGTCGGTGAACGTGCCGATGTGCAGCTCGTAGATCACGCCGTCCTCGAGGGCGCGGCCGGCCCAGCGGTCGACCGGGGGCTCGGCGGGCGCGACGACCTCGCTGAGGCCGTGCACGCCGTCCGGCAGCCGCCGCCCGCGCGGATCCGGCAGCACCGCATCCCCGTCGTCGAGCACGAAGCCGTAGCGCGTGCCGGGGGCGAGCGGTGCGCCGTCCCAGCCCCACCATCCGCCGCCGGCGTCGACGAGCGGATGCCGCTCCCCGTCGATCTCGATGGCGACGGTCGCGGCGCGCGGCGCCCAGACGCTCGGGCGATCGCCGGACCCTCGGGTGGCCGAACCCGTCGAAGCCCGCACGGCGGAGTCGATCCACCCTTCGACAGGCTCAGGGGTCCGAGAGTCGCTCACGGGAGCTCGTCCAATCTGGCCAGCAGGGCCACGGGGTAGCGGGCGAGCAGCTCGCCGACGGCGAGCTCGCCGCCCGGGTAGACGTGCCGGGTGAGCACGTCGACGACGGGGATGGTGGGCAGGATGATGCTCGTGCCGCCCCATCCGCCCGACCGGGCGAGGCCGAGCGGCAGGCGGGTCGCGACGGTCACGGCGCCGCCGCGGTCGAAGGCGACGGCGTGATCTGCGGCCGAGCCGAGCGCCGGCACGGGCGCGTAGCGGTCGAACAGCTCGGGCCGGTCGCGGCGCAGCCGGAGCGCCCGCGAGGTCACGAGCAGCTTCGCGACCCCGGACTCGTCCACCGGCGGCAGCCAGCCGTCGTCGAGCTGGCGCAGCAGGCGGCGGCGCTCGTCGAAGTCGACGGGGCGCCGGTTGTCCGGGTCGACGAGCGACCGCTCCCAGAGCTCGCTGCCCTGGTAGACGTCGGGCACGCCGGGCGCCGTGAGCTGGATGATCTTCGCCGCGAGCCCGTTCGAGAAGCCGGCCGAGCGGATCCGCTCCACGATCCCCTCGACGTCGGTGCGGGTCTCCTCGTCGTCGAACAGGTCGTCGACGAGGGCGTGGAGGCGCACCTCCCACGGCTCGTCCGGGTCGGACCAGGTCGTCGACAGCCCGCTCTCGCGCGCCGCCTTCTCGGCGTAGCCGTGCAGCGCCTCGCGCTCCCGCGGCCACGATCCGACGATCGACTCCCAGAGCAGGTTCTCCAGCGCGCCGTCGGCGAGGTTGCGGCGCGAGCGGCGCCGCGCGATGAACGCGGCCCACTCCTCCGGCGCCTCCGAGATCACGGAGATGCGCGCGCGGGTGTCCTCGCCGCGCTTCGTGTCGTGCGTCGACAGTGTCGTCATCGAGGCGGGGGAGGCCGCGAGCCGGGTCTGCTGGCGCTGGTGGAACTCGTCGATGCTCAGCGAGAACTCGCTCGGATCGGCGCCGACCTCGGTGAGGGAGGCGAGCCGCGAGGTGCGGTAGAACGCGGTGTCCTCGACGCCCTTCGCCATCACCATGCCGGAGGTCTGCTGGAACCGCCGGGCGACCGCGCGCGACGGGTCGCTCAGGGCCGCGTGCAGCTCCCCGATCACCGCGTCGAGGTCGGGCCGGCGCAGGATCGCCTCCGCGGCCGCCCGGTCGAGGTGCTCGTGCCCGTAGGGCAGGTAGCTGCGGTACACGGGGAAGCAGGCCAGCAGCTCGGCGATCGCGTCGCCGACCTCCCACTCGCCGAAGTCGCTCGTCGTCTCGGCGAAGTGGTCGCGCACGAGCCGGCGCACCTCCGAGCCGAGGATGCCGTCGGCGATGCCGCGCTTGGTGCCGTGGATCAGGTCGGCCCAGAGGATGCGGCCGCCGCGGCGGATGGAGGCGTCGAGGCGGTCGAGCGCCTGACGGCCCTCCGGGTCGACCAGCACGCGGTCGATCTCGGCGAGGGCGTCGTAGCCGGTGGTGCCGGCCGCTGCCCAGAACGCCGGCAGCTGCTCGCCGGACTCGAGGATCTTCTCGACGAGCACGTAGGCGCCGCCGGTGGCGGCCGCGAGCTGGTCGAGGTAGCCGCCCGGGTCGAGCACGCCGTCCGGGTGGTCGACGCGGATGCCGTCGACGAGCCCCTCGCGCACCCAGCGGATGATCTCGACGTGGCTGGCCTCGAACACCTCGGCGTCCTCGACGCGGATCGCCGCGAGCTCGTTCACGGCGAAGAAGCGCCGGTAGTTGAGCTCGCCGTCGGCCCGGCGCCAGTCGATGAGCTCGTAGTGCTGGCGGCCGTGGACGACGTCGGCGGGCGCGCCGTCGTCGGCCGTGCCCGGTGCGAGCGGGTAGCGGTGGTCCCAGTACCGCAGCTCGCCGTCGACGACCCGCAGGGCGCCGGAGTCGACCGCCTCCGCGACGCTCTCGCCGAGCACCGGGATGCGGAGCCGGCCCTCGCCGTACTCCCAGTCGATGTCGAACATGCGCGCCCTGATCGACTCCTCGCCGTGCCGCAGCACGTCCCACCACCAGGCGTTGACCTCCGGCAGCGCGACGCCGACGTGGTTCGGCACGATGTCGACGAGCACGCCGAGTCCCGACTCCCGGGCCCGCCGGGACAGCTCGTCGAGCCCCTCGGCGCCGCCGCGGGCCGGATCGACCCGGCGGTGGTCGACGACGTCGTAGCCGTGCATCGACCCGGGTGTCGCCTCGAGCAGCGGGGAGAGGTAGAACCACTCGGCGCCGAGGGCGACGAGGTAGTCCGCGAGCGCGGCGGCGTCCGCGAGCGGGAGCTCCGACGAGATCTGCAGCCGGTAGGTCGACGCGGGGATGCGGGTCATGGCATCAGGCCGAGGGCCCGGTCACCTCCGGGGTGGTCTTCGCCGCGGCGATCTGGTTGGAGAGGGAGGCGCTGAGCGAGGCGCTGACGGAGTCGTCGGCGACGACCTCGTCGTGGTGCTCGCGGAGCACGACGAGCGAGTGCGGGTTCAGCGGGAAGGTGCGGCCCGCGTGCAGCACGCCGCCGTCCGTCTCCTCGCCCGAGGTGTCGACCATCACGTCCCAGCCCGCCGCCTCGTCCGCGTCGGGGAGCGTGATCTCCACCGGCTGGTCGTTGCCGGAGAAGTAGACGAGGAAGCTGTCGTCGACGATCCGCTGGCCGCGACGGTCCTGCCCGGCGATGCCCTGGCCGTTGAGGTACACGCCGATGGTGCGGCCGAAGCCGGCGTCCCAGTCGGCGGGCTTCATGGCGGTGCCGTCCGGCTTCAGCCACTCGATGTCGGGCAGGCTCTCGCCCTCGCCGCGCTCGACCGGCCGTCCGTCGAAGAACCGCGCACGGCGGAACGTCGGGTGCTCGCGCCGCAGCCTCGTCAGCGCCGCAGTGAACTCGATGAGCGGACGGTCGGCCTGGTCCCAGTGCACCCACGAGATCGGGGCGTCCTGCGCGTAGACGTTGTTGTTGCCGTCCTGCGTGCGGCCGAGCTCGTCGCCGTGGAGGATCATCGGCACGCCCTGGGCGAGCAGCAGCGTCGCGAGGAAGTTGCGCTGCTGGCGCGCGCGGAGCTCGAGCACGGCCGGATCGTCGGTCGGCCCCTCGGCACCGCTGTTCCACGAGCGGTTGTCGTCGGCGCCGTCCTTGCCGTCCTCGCCGTTCGCGTCGTTGTGCTTCTCGTTGTACGACACCAGGTCGCGCAGCGTGAATCCGTCGTGCGCGGTGTGGAAGTTGATGCTCGCCACCGGGCGGCGGCCGTCCTGCTGGTACAGGTCGGCCGATCCGGTGATCCGGCTCGCGAACTCGCCGAGCGTGCCCGGCTCGCCGCGCCAGAAGTCGCGGATGGTGTCGCGGTACTTGCCGTTCCACTCCGTCCACTGCGGCGGGAAGTTGCCCACCTGGTAGCCGCCGGGGCCGACGTCCCACGGCTCCGCGATGAGCTTCACCTGGCTCACCACCGGGTCCTGCTGCACGAGCTCGAAGAAGGCCGACAGCCGGTCGACCTCGTAGAACTCGCGGGCGAGGGTGGCGGCGAGGTCGAAGCGGAAGCCGTCGACGTGCATCTCGGTGACCCAGTAGCGCAGCGAGTCCATGATCAGCTGCAGCGAGTGCGGGTTGCCGACGTTGAGCGAGTTGCCCGTGCCGGTGTAGTCCATGTAGTACTCGGGGGTCTTGTCGACCAGCCGGTAGTACGCCGCGTTGTCGATGCCGCGCATCGAGATCGTCGGGCCCTGGTGGTTGCCCTCGGCCGTGTGGTTGTAGACCACGTCGAGGATGACCTCGATGCCGGCGGCGTGGAGGGCCTTCACCATGCCCTTGAACTCCTGCACCTGCTGGCCGCGGTCGCCGGCCGCCGCATAGTGCGCGTGCGGGGCGAAGAAGCCGATGGTGTTGTAGCCCCAGTAGTTCGACAGGCCCTTCTGCTGCAGGGTGTCGTCGTCGACGAACTGGTGCACCGGCATGAGCTCGATCGCGGTGACGCCGATGTGCTGCAGGTGCTCGATGACCGCCGGATGCGCGAGCGCGCTGTACGTGCCGCGCTGCTCCTCCGGCACCTCCGGGTGCAGCGCCGTGAGGCCCTTCACGTGCGCCTCGTAGATGACCGACTCGGCGAGCGGGATGCGCGGGGCGCGGTCGCCGGTCCAGTCGAAGAACGGGTTGACGACGACGCCGCGGAACATGGCGTCGGCCGAGTCGGACTCGTCGATCTCGTCCTCGGTGCCGAACGTGTACGAGAACATCGACTGTCCCCAGGTGATGTCGCCTGCGATCGCCTTCGCGTACGGGTCGAGCAGGAGCTTCGCGGCGTTCGCGCGCTGGCCCTTCTTCGGATCCCACGGGCCGTGCACGCGGTAGCCGTAGCGCTGGCCGGGCTGCACGCTCGGCAGGTAGACGTGCCACACGTACGCGTCGACCTCGGTCAGCTCGACGCACGTCTCCGCGCCGTCGTCGTCGAAGAGGCAGAGCTCGATGCGCTCGGCGGCCTCGCTGAACAGCGCGAAGTTCGTGCCGTTGCCGTCGAAGGTCGCGCCGAGGGGATAGGGGGTGCCGGGCCAGGCCTGCATGGGCGCCTTTCCGAGGAGGGATGGGACGGTGCGACGCTGCCTGACGAGGTTAGCCCGTCGCGCTGATGCCGGTCAGGCTCCTCCCAGCCCCGCGTCGCCGCCGTGCCGGGAGCGTCGCGACCGACCCCGAAGACGGGGCTCGCGCTCGTTCGGGCACGCCGATCCCGGATGCTAGAGTTCTACGGTTGCCGCGGGCCGGATCGGTTCGTCGCGCGCCCCCTTAGCTCATTGGTAGAGCACTTCCTTGGTAAGGAAGAGGTAGTGGGTCCGATTCCCACAGGGGGCTCCGCATCCGCCTCGCGGATGCCGTGGCTGAGTAGCTCAGTTGGTGAGAGCGCACGACTCATAATCGTGAGGTCGCGGGTTCGAATCCCGCCTCAGCTACCACGACGCGATCCGCCTCAGGCGGCGCCCGCGCTCCGCAGGTAGTCGGTCAGCTCCGCGAGCGGCATGGGCCGCGCGAAGAGGAAGCCCTGCATCCGGTCGACGCCGAGCCGGCGCGCGTGCTCCACGTGCTCCCGGCTCGCGACACCCTCGACCACCGTGCGCACGTGGCGCTCGCGGAGCCGGGCGATGAGGTCGGGCAGCTCGCGCGGGCCCCGGTCATCGGCCATCACCAGGCTCATGTCGAGCTTGAGCTCGGTCAGCGGCAGCTGGTCGGAGAGCGCGCGCACCGCGTGCCCTCGCCCGAAGTCGTCGAGCGAGATGCCGATGCCGGCGCGGGCCAGGTCGCTGAGACGCGAGATCGCGGCCGGCAGATCGAGAATCGGCCGCGACTCGGTCAGCTCGATGGTGAGGTCGCCGTGCTCCAGCTCGCAGCCGACGATCGACGAGCGCAGCTCCTCGGCCAGCGTCCGCGAGCGCAGCTGCACCGCGGACACGTTGACCGAGGCCTGGATGCCGAGGCCGAGCTCGCGGAGCCCGCGCACCGCGCGGCAGGCGCTGTCGATCATCGCGGCGCCGATCCCGTGGATGGCGGCCGTCGACTCCGCCAGCGCGATGAAGCGCTCCGGTCCGAGCAGCCCGAGACGGGGGTGCTGCCAGCGCGCCAGCGCCTCGACGGCCACCGGTCGACCCGTCAGGGCGTCCACCTGCGGCTGGAACCACGCGACGATCCCGCCCGACGAGGCCGCCTGGCGCAGCTCGTCGATGAACCGATCGCGCGCCTCGAGGGAGGTCTGCTCGGTGCCGGTCACCGCCTCATGGTGCGGCCCCGTCCCGCGGCCGTCAACGCGGACGGGGGACGTCCAGGGAATGCACACATCCGACCGGATGCCAAGGCCTGCCCCCCGTGTCGCCAGGTGACTCATACTTGCGAGGGAAGGGAGTGCCGGTGGATGCGACCGCCTCGAGTGTGCTGCGGCGCAACAACGTCACCGTCACCGGCGATCCGACGGGGCGCCCCCTCGTGTTCGCGCACGGGTTCGGGTGCAGCCAGGAGGTCTGGGCGCACGTCGCGGCCCAGTTCGCCGACCGCTTCCGGGTCGTCCTCTTCGATCACGTCGGCGCGGGCGGGTCGGACCTGTCGGCCTACGATCCCGGCCGCTACGACTCCCTCGACGCCTACGCCGACGACGCCGTCGAGGTGATCGCGGAGCTCGACCTCCACGACGTCGTGCTGATCGGCCACTCCGTCGGGGCGATCATCGCGGTGCTCGCGTCGGTGCGCGAGCCGGAGCGCATCACGTCGCTCGTGCTCGTGAGCCCGTCGCCCCGCTACGTCGACGACGGCGCCTACGTCGGCGGATGGTCGCGCTCCGACATCGACGGGCTGCTCGACGCCCTCGACGCCAACTACCTCGGCTGGGCTCAGGTCGCGGCCCCGATGATCGCCGGCGGTGACGCCAACCCGGAGGCCGGCGCGGAGCTCACCGAGAGCTTCTGCCGCACCGACCCCGCGATCGCGCGCCAGTTCGCCCACGTCACCTTCCTGTCGGACAACCGCGACGACCTCGAGCAGGTGCGCGTGCCGACCCTCGTGATCCAGTGCACCGACGACGTCATCGCGCCGGAGCAGGTCGGCCGCTTCGTGAGCGAGCGCATCGCCGACAGCGAGCTCGTCGTCCTCCAGACGAGCGGGCACACGCCGAACCTGTCCGACCCGGACGAGCTGGCCTCGACCATCCGCGGCTTCGTCGGATGACCGGGTCCTCCTCGCCCGACGACGACGGGCCGTTCGACCGCGCGCCGAGCGGACTGCTCGTGACGGATGCCGCCGGCCGGATCGTGCGCGCGAACCGCGCCCTGGCCCATCTCTCCGGCCGCGACGCTGCCGCACTGCCCGGCGCCCTGTTCCGCACGCTGCTGAGCCCGCCGAGCCAGCTCTTCTACGAGACCCGGCACCTGCCCGTCCTCACGCTCACCGGGCGGATCGACGAGGTCGCGCTGAGCCTGCGCCGGCCGGATGGCGCCGACGTGCCCGTGCTCGTCACCTCGGTGCTCGAGGACCGCGGAGCGGCGGGCGACGGGCCGATCATCCGCACGTCGGTGTTCGAGTCGTCGGCGCGCACCGAGTTCGAGCGAGAGCTGGTCGCCGCCCGCCGCGCCGCCGAGGCCGGCGCGGAGCGGCTCCGCGTGCTCTACGAGGCGGAGACGGACTTCGGGGCGAGCGCCTCGGAGCAGCAGCTCGCCCAGCGCCTCGCCGATCACGCGCGGCGGGGGTTCGCGGCGACGGAGACGGCGGTGTTCCTCGACGACGGCGCGGGATCTCTGACGCTCGCCGGCGGGGCGAACCCGCTCGACATCGAGGCCCGGCCCTCGGGTGCCGGCGCGGAGGCGATGGTGTCCGGGCAGCCGATCGAGGTGCTGGCAGAGACGACGGACGGCCGATTCGACTGGATCGCGGCGTCGCTGCGGCGCGCGCGGTACGAGTCCGTCACCATCGTGCCGCTCACCGACGGCAGCGCCGCGTTGGGCGTCCTGGTGCTGTTCCACCGCCGACGGCCCGAGCTCGACGACGGCACCGGCGAGGTGCAGCGGCTGCTCGCGCTGCAGGCCGCCCAGACGCTCCGCCGTCTTCGTCTCCAGCACGAACTGGAGCGCCTCGCACGGCACGATCAGCTGACCGGGCTGCCGAACCGGTCGGCGTTCCGAGACGAGCTCGACCTGCGCGCCGCGGGCACCGCGACGACGATCGCGGTGATCTTCTTCGATCTCGACGGCTTCAAGACGATCAACGACGAGCTCGGCCACGCAGCCGGGGACGCCGCCCTGCGGGAGGTCGCCGACCGGGTGCGCGAGGTCGTGCGCGCGTCGGACACCATCGCCCGGCTCGGCGGCGACGAGTTCGTGGTGCTCTGCGACGAGGTGTCGCCCGAGACGGCGCGCGACGTCGCCGAGCGGATCCGCGATGCGGTGCGCCGTCCGCTGCCGGGCATCGGCCGCGCGGTGAGCGCGAGCGTCGGCGTCGCCGTCGCCGACGCGGCGGCGCGCGACGGCCTGACCGCCGAGCAGCTGCTCATCCGCGCCGATACCGCCATGTACCGCTCCAAGCGGGAGGGTCGCGACCGCATCACACTCGACGTGGTCGGCGCGACCGCCTGAGCGGCCGTGACCGACTACCCGAGGGTCGGCACGCCTGCGGATCCGCCCCGCGGCGCAGCTGTCACGCCGGGTCGGACGCGTGCCGCGGCGCTGGGCGCGCGAGCGCGGCGCGGGCCGCCTCGACCACGTCGGCCGCGGCCGGCCGCGAGCCGGGCTCGTGATCGGTCATCGCCTGGATCAGGTCCGCCCAGTCGGCGGGCACCGAGTCGGGGATGCGCGGGTCGCGCTCGATCCGCCCCAGAGCCGACTCGACGGCATCGCCTTCGAACTCGACGGTGCGGGTGAAGCACTCGAGCAGCACGAGCCCGAGCGAGTAGATGTCGGAGGCGGACGTCAGCGCGTCGCCGTAGACCTGCTCGGGGCTGACGTAGGCGGCCGTGCCGAGGAGCGGCTCGTCGGGCTCCCGGGCCGTGGCGGCGCTCGTCTCGAGCGCGAGCCCGAAGTCGGTGAGCCGCGCGCGCGGCCTGGCGGAGCGCGACCCGTAGTCGGTGATCATCACGTTCGCCGGCCCGACGTCGCGATGCACGACGCCCTGGGAGTGCACATAGTCGAGCGCCTCGGCGATCTCGAACACGATCCCGCCGATCTCCGGCACCGAGAGCGGACGCGCATCGAGCAGCGACCGCAGCGTCTGCCCCTGCACCAGCTCCATCACGAGGAACGGCCTGCTGTCGTCCGGCGTGGACTGGTCGATCCCGGCGTCGACGATCGAGACCACGCCGTGGTGGCTCAGGCTCGCGAGCACCCGCAGCTCGTCGCGGAAGCGCACGATATCGGCGTTGTCGCCGGCGCTGAAGACCTTGATGGCGACCATGCGCCCGATCGACTCGTCGCGCCCGCGGAAGACCGTCGACATGCCGCCCTGCGCGAGGGGCGCGAGCGGCCGGTAGCGGCCGAGCAGCAGCGGCGCTCCCGCGACGCCGTCCGGGGCGGGTGCTGCGCCGTCCGGGGCCGGTGCTGCGCCATCCGGAGCCGGCGCGGCGCCATCCGCGGGTCCGGGCCCCTCCTCCGACTGCACGAGTGCGATCGTAGCGAGACCGGGAACGCGCTCCGAACACGCGCGGGCGCACGGCGGACGAGCGGGCATCTCCTATCGTGACTCGGGGAGCCACACCTTCAGCCCCGACGGAAGCGGACATCGGTGACAGACCACGAGACGCCGGCGCACGAGCTGCTCGGCGCGCTGCGCGACTACGCGGCCGCCGCCCGCGAGGCCTCGCTGCCCGGGCTGGTCGCCCTGAAGATCCGGGAGATGGACCTCAAGGCCGTCCGCTTCGTGCTCGAGCATCCCGGAACGCGGGCCGGCGACATCTCCCGCCACCTCGGCATCTCGAGCGCGTCGACGACCGTGCTCATCGACCGGCTGGCGGCGAAGGGCCTGCTGCGGCGGGAGTCGTCGGAGTCCGACCGGCGCACGCGGCTCGTCCACGCCACGGTCGACCCGCACACCGAGCCGTGGTCGTCGCTCGCCGCGTTCGACCGCGCGGCCGGTGCGGTGGCGGAGGGCTGGGACCCGGACGCGGTCGCCGCGGCGACCGCGCTGATCCGGCGGATGTCCAGAGCGTTCCCCTCCACGGATGCCCGGCCGAACGCCTAGAAGAACTATCTAAAACTTCTAGCGATCTGCTAGCGTCGGGACGAGACGCACGCGGTGCCGAACCGCGATCCCGCGTCGCCCTCCTCGCCGAATGGAACTCCGATGCAGAAGCACTCCGACGACCGGGTCAACGGCGTCTTCCTCCGCGCGATCGGCGCGATGACGCTCGCCGCGCACGACCTCCGCATGCTCCGCGACGCCCCCGCTCCCGCCGCCGCGCACGACGGCTGGAACGAGTTCGCCGACCACCTGCTGTCGGGCGCCGAGGCGGTCGTCGTCGGGGCGAGCGGCAGCCACTTCCCCGGCAACACGATCTCGATCCTCCGCGACGGCGTGCGCGTCGCGGTCGACGTCGACCACGTCGACAAGCTCACCGAGAAGCTGCGCCGCCACGCCCAGGTCGGCATCGCGCTCGGCGTGGGCGAGTCGATCGTCGCCGACGAGCTGCTCACCGCCTGACTCGGCGGGGCGCGGCCCTCAGTCCTCGTCGGTGCTGTCGGTGCTCCGGCTCACGACGGAGCCGGATGCCGCGTCGAGACGCAGGCCGTGCTTCGTGCCGGACGAGTCGATCACGTCGCCCTCCCACACGATCGCGCCGGCGTGGTCATCGAGGTTGAGCTCGACGATCTCACCGGCCTGCGCGTCGGTGAGCTTCCCGGCGGCTTCCTTGTAGGTGACCTTCGCCGCGGCGAGGAACGCCGTGTTCTCGACGGCGTCGTCCTCGTCATCGGGCTTCGCGGTCGGGCCCGTCGTGACGGCGCCGTCCGAGGTCAGATGCACCTCGGTCTCCGCTCCGGCCTCATCGGCGAGGAGCACCTCCCAGGTGCCGGAGTCCTCGCGCTCGATCGAGATGATCGTGCCGGCCGGCACCGCCCGCTCCGCCGCGGCGCCGATGTCGAGCAGCGCGTCCGCCGTCGAGCCTGATGAGCGGGAGCTCGTGGAGGAGGAGCCGGAGGGCGCGCCCTCGGTCCCCGGCGCGATGCTGCAGCCGGCGAGCAGCGCTCCGGCGACGGCGATGACGGGCAGGGCGGCGAGCATCCGGCGGGCGGGACGGCCGATCGTGCTGGTGGTGGTGTCCATGCCATCGAGACTGCCCAGCCGATGCTGTCGCCGCGCTGAATCGGCCTGAACCGGCGGTCAGGAAGCGGGCAGCCGGAGCTCGAGACGTGCCCCGCCGAGCGTCGATTCCGCGGCGGAGGCCGTGCCGCCGTGCCGTGCCGCGGCCTCCGCGACGATGGCGAGGCCGAGCCCCGAGCCCCCGGCATCGCGCGACCGCCCCTCGTCGAGGCGAACGAAGCGGTCGAACACCCGGCGTCGCTCCTCGGCGGGGATGCCGTCGCCGTCGTCCTCCACCACGATGAGGGCCGCGCCGTGTCCGACCGTCAGCTCGAGGCGGATCCGGGCCCGCGCATGTCGGCGGGCGTTGTCGCCGAGATTCCGCAGCGCTCGCGCGAGCAGCCCGGGATCGCCGACGACGCGGACCGCGACCACCTCGGCCTCGACGGTCGCGCCCAGCACGCGAAGGCGGGCGGCCTCCGCGACCACGAGGTCGTCGAGATCGACCGGCTCGCGCCGGACGCCGCCGTCCTCCCCGGAGCGCGCGAGCACGAGCAGGGCATCGACCAGGTCCGCCAGGCGCGACGACTCGGCATCGACGACCTCGGCCAACGACGCCAGGTCCGTGGCGTCGGGGTAGTCGGCCGCGAGCTCGGCGTGCTGGCGGAGGCTCGCGATCGGCGACCGGAGCTCGTGGGACGCGTCCGCGACGAAACGCCGCTGCGCGTGCTGCGACGAACGGATCCGGTCGAGCAGGCCGTTGAGCGTGTCGGCCAGGGCGCCGAGCTCCGCCGCGCCCGCCGGCGGCTCGACCCGCGCCGCGAGATCGTCGGCCGGGATGCCCTCGACCGCGGCGCGGAGGCGCTCGACCGGCCGCAGCGCCCGCCCGGCCACGATCCAGACCAGCGCGGCGATGAGGGCCGTCGCGGCCGGCACGGCGATGGCGAGCAGTCCGGCGGCGGCGTGCGTCGCCTCCGCCACGGACTCGAGCGATCGGGCGACGACGACGTGCCGGCCGTCCTCCTCCTCGGCGGCGACGACATAGGGCTCGCCGTCGAGGACCACACGGGCGCCGTCGGACGCCGGCAGCGGTCCGTCCGTCTCGTCGGCCGCCTCCTCGGTCTGCGCGGTCACCTCGCCGTCGCGCTGCAGCTGGACGATCGCGTCATCGTCCACGCCGAGGAGCGGATCGTCGCCGTCGCCGATCCGCGTCTCGACCGTGTCGGCGAGATCCCCGGCGACGGCGCGCTCCGAATCGGCGAGTCGTGCGTCGAGCGCGACCACGAACAGCGCGCCGCCGAGCGCGAGCAGCACCAGCATCACCCCGGCGGACGCCGCCGTGACCCGGATGCGCAGCGTCGCGCCGCGGCGAGGACGGTCAGCCATCGTCCGCGATCCGGTAGCCCGCCCCGCGGACCGTCTCGATCGAAGCACGTCCGAACGGTCGGTCGACACGATCGCGCAGGCGGCCGACGTAGACCTCGACGATGTTGAGATCGCCGTCGTACGCGGCATCCCAGACCCCGGCCACCACCTCGCGCTTCGACACCACCGAGCCGCGGTGGCGGAGCAGGAACTCCAGCACCGAGAACTCGCGCGAGGTGAGCTCGATGGGTCGCTCCCCGCGCGTCACCCGCCGCGTCGCGGGATCGAGTGCGAGGTCGCCGGCCTCCAGCACTGCCGGGCGCTCCCGAGCCCCGCGGCGGACCAGCGCGCGCAGCCGCGCCAGCAGCACCGAGAAGCGCGCCGGCTTCACAAGGTAGTCGTCGGCGCCGGTGTCGAGGCCCCCGACCTCGTCCCACTCGCCGTCCTTCGCTGTCAGCATGAGGATCGGCGTCCAGTCGCCCTCGTCGCGGAGCGTACGGCAGACGACGTAGCCGCTCATGCCGGGCATCATCAGGTCGAGGATGATCGCGTCGTAGTCGTGCTCGCGCGCGAACCACAGCCCGTCGACGCCGTTCGACGCGACGTCGACGCCGAAGCCCTCGGCCTCCAGGCCGCGACGGACGCCGTCGGCGAGGCGCACCTCGTCGTCGACCAGCAGCACCCGCATGCGGACAGTGTGGCGTGCGGGTGCTGAACCCGTGCTGAAGCGCACGGGATGGTCGTCTCGCGCTCGGACGCGCCAGGCGCTGGCCGAGGCCGAGCGGCAGGGGGCGTGCACGGGTCGGTGATCTGCTCCAAGGGGGCAGCCGTCGTCGATCTGAACACCGGCGTCGGCTCGCGGGCGACCCGCTTCCGGACGCCGACGCGCGAGACGCCGTCGCCGGGCTCCGCCGGCCGGTACCCGGCAACCTCCCGTGCACCGCGGGTCGCTACGATCCCGCTCGACCCGGCACGACCGGGCCGAGCGGAGGAGCGCCAGCATGACGGTCACGGACCCCTACTCGCAGTCGATGCGGGAGTACATCGAGGAGCTCCGGCAGGCCGGCTACTCGGTGTCGGACGGGCACACGCCCGACCCGGACCTCATCGATCCGCACGGCGATCCGGTGCTGACCTGGCGCGACGACTACCCCTACGACGAGCGGATGGACCGCGAGGGCTACGAGCGCGCGAAGTACTACCTGCAGATCGAGCTGCTGAAGTGCCAGTACTGGCTCGAGGACACCGGCCAGCGGGTCGTGGTGCTGTTCGAGGGGCGCGACGCGGCGGGCAAGGGCGGCACGATCAAGCGCTTCACCGAGCACCTCAACCCGCGCACCTCGCGCGTGGTCGCGCTGAGCAGGCCGACGGAGCGCGAGCAGGGCCAGTGGTACTTCCAGCGCTACGTGGAGCACCTGCCGGGTGCCGGCGAGATCGTCATGTTCGACCGCTCCTGGTACAACCGGGCGGGGGTCGAGCGCGTGATGGGCTTCTGCACCGACGAGCAGTACGAGACGTTCATGAGCCAGGCGCCGCAGTTCGAGCGGATGCTCATCGACTCCGGCATCCACCTGACGAAGTTCTGGTTCTCGGTGACGCGGCGCGAGCAGCGCACGCGCTTCGCGATCCGCCAGCTCGACCCGGTGCGGCGCTGGAAGCTGTCGCCGATCGACGTGCAGTCGCTCGACCGCTGGGACGACTACACGGCCGCGAAGCTGGAGATGTTCGCGCGCACCGACAAGCGCTCGGCGCCGTGGGTGACCATCCGCTCGAACGACAAGAAGCGCGCCCGCCTCAACGCGATGCGGTACTTCCTGACGCAGTTCGAGTACCCGGGCAAGGACCACGACGTGGTCGGCATCCCGGATCCGCTCATCGTCGGGCGCGGCAAGACCGAGCCCGACGTCGAGTAGTCGCGCGCTGGGCGTCGCCGCCCCGCGCCCGATCAGGTGATGCGGTACTGGGCCACGACCGGGCAGGCGAACGGGTCGCGAGCGGCCAGGCCGACCTTGTTGAGGTGCCGGACGACGATGCCGAGGGCCTCGGCCAGCCCGGTCTCCGTGTAGGGCACGCCCTGTGCGAGCGCGTGCTCGCGCACGTGGTGCGACGCGGCACGGAGGTTCGGGCGCGCCATGCTCGGGAACAGGTGGTGCTCCGTCTGGTGGTTCAGGCCGCCCATGGCGAACTCCATGAACCGGCCGGGGCCGCCGATGTTGCGCGAGGTGCGCACCTGGCGGGAGAAGAAGTCGATGCGGGCGGTCGCCGCGATGATCGGCATGCCGGTGTGGTTCGGCACGAACGAGCCGCCCATCATGATGCCGAAGACGACGAGCTGCACGCCGAGGAACGCCCACGCCATCCCGAACGGGAGGAACGTGAAGATCGCCCAGGCGTAGAGGCCGAAGCGGACGAGCACGAGCGCGATCTCGAGGGCGCGGTCGCGGCGGGTGCCCTTGAGGCCGCGGCCGGTCACGAGCGCGCGCACCGAGTGCCAGTGCAGGTTGACGCCCTCGAGCGTGAGCAGCGGGAAGAACGCCCAGCCCTGCACCCGGGTCAGCCAGCGCAGCGGACCACGGCGCTGGGCCGCGTCCTCCTCGAGGAAGGAGACGGTGTCCTGCTCGATGTCGGGATCCTTGCCGACCGTGTTCGGGTTGCCGTGGTGGCGGGTGTGCTTGTTCTGCCACCACGAGTAGCTCATGCCGACGACGAAGGTGGCGAGCCACTGCGCCGCTCGGGTGTTCCACTTGCGCGAGGCGAAGATCTGGCTGTGCGCGGCCTCGTGCGCGAGGAAGGCGAACTGGGTGAGGATCACGCCGAGCCCGCCGGCGACGAGCAGCACGAGCCAGTTGTCGTGCAACAGCACGACACCGGCGCCGGCGCCGATCGTGAGTGCCGCGAGCACGCCGAACACGCTCCAGTAGAAGCCGGTGCGGCGCTCGAGGAGGCCGGCGGCCCGCACGCGCTCCAGCAGCTCGGCGTAGCTCGATGTGCCGGTGTCGCGGAGGTTCTCGCGGCGGCCGGTGCGACGGAATGCGGGTACGGCAGTGCTCGACATGCGGCTGCTTCCGTGGGGAACAGCCCTTCGGCCGAACTTGGAGTTCACGCTGATGCGATTGCATCGAATCTAGAGGACGTTGCTGTGATACCGCCCTGCCCCGTCAGGGGGTCTCCCGTGTGGCCTCCCGCTCGCGGAAGGCGGTGGGGCTCAGCCCGTGCAGGCCGCGGAACCGCCGGGAGAAGTACAGCGGGTCGTCCCAGCCGACGTCGCGCGCGACATCGGCGATCGAGCGGGAGGTCGAGGCGAGCATGGAGGCGGCCCGCGCGAGCCGCTCGCGCTCCACGTAGCGCTGGGGCGACACCCCGAGCGAGGCGCGGAACAGCTCGCCGAGCCGCGACGGCGACAGGTGCGCCACCCGGGCCAGCGCCGGCACCGAGAGGTCGCCCGCGAGCTCGGCGCCGATGTGCTCGACCACGCGCAGCAGCCGGGGGTCCATGCCGCCACGGAGCGGGTTCTGGGTGTCGATCCAGAGCAGCGCCGTCTCGAGCGCGTTCACGGCGAACAGCTGCGACCGGGGCAGCGAGCCGCTCGCGGCGCGGACGGCAGCCCGCAGCGCCGCGAGCACGCGCGGCCGCACGGCCGCGGCGACCGGCACGCGCGAGGCGCCCGGCGCCGGCTCCGGCCACTCGAGCAGCGGCGTCCACTCGGCCCGCGGATGGAAGTGCGCGAACGCGAGCGACCACGACGCGCCGGCGGTGCCGTAGTCGTGCCGGGCGCCGGGCCGCAGCAGCACGACGTCGCCCGGGGCCGTCTCGAGCCGGCCGGACCGGGTGACGATGCGGCCGGCTCCGTCGATCGTGTACAGCAGCAGCCAGTCGCTCGTGCCGCGCTCGCGCCAGGTGTCGTAGTCGGCGCGGGCGCGGAACTCTCCGGCAGCCACGCGGACGACGCGCGGATGGACGGCCTCGCGCCGGGGGGTGACGGGGGAGGCGGCTCGTGCCGCCGTCGTCGGATCTTCCATGATCGTCCGGCATCATGCCATGGTCGGCCCGGCGCCGGAAGCGGACGATGGACGCATGCAGACCGCGACGATGACGTCAACGCCCGAGACCCTCGCCGACGACTACGCCCGCGAGGGCATCGTCCAGCTCCGGGGCCTGCTCGCCCCGGACGAGGTGTCCGCGATCCGCGACGTGTTCATGGAGCAGGTCGAGCGCGACCGCTCCGTCGGCCACGACGACCACCTCGCGGCCGATGACGTGCTCGCGCGCTATCCGCGGTTCGTCCATCCGCACCGCCGCACCGAGCTCGAGGTCGGCCGCCTCGCCCGGCAGTGGATGCTCGATCCGCGCATCACCGGTCCGGTCGTCGACGCGGTCGGCCCGGTCTACGCCGCGCAGTCGATGTTCTACTTCAAGCCCCCGACGGCCCGCGGCCAGGCCATGCACCAGGACAACCTGTTCCTGCAGGCCCACCCGGAGACCTGCATCGCGGCCTGGATCGCGATCGACCGGGTCGACGGCGAGAACGGCGGGCTCAAGGTCGTCCCCGGCTCGCACCGCATCGAGATCCAGTGCACCGAGGACGCGGATCCGGAGGAGTCGTTCACGAGCAACGGCATCCGGCTGCCCGACGGCATGGAGGTCGTGCAGTCGGAGATGGACCCGGGCGACGTGCTCCTGTTCCACGGCAGCATGGTGCACGGCTCCGGGCCGAACCGCTCCGCCGACCGCTTCCGCCGCTCGCTGATCTTCCACTACGTGCCTGTCGACAGCTTCGAGGTGGCGCGGTTCTACAACCCGCTGCTCGACCTCGACGGCCGCGAGGTCGTCATCGCCGAGGCACAGGACGGCGGCGCGTGCGGGGAGGGCTGGCTGCCCGCCGGTCCGCACTGATCGCCCGGGCCGTCGACGGGGGCGGCCGCCGGGGCTGTTGACGCGGCCGCCGACTCCGCCATGATGGGGCATCCCCAGCCCTCGACCCGACGGAGTCCGGATGCCCGAATCGACCGCGACCGCCGGCGGCGGCCTCAAGCGCAGCCTCGGACTCGCCGCGGTCGTCGGCCTCGGCCTCGGCTACATGACGCCGACCGTCGTGTTCGACACGTTCGGGATCGTCTCCGACAAGACCGACGGCGCCGTGCCGGCCTCGTACGGCATCGCGCTCGTGATCATGCTGCTCACGGCCATCAGCTACGGCCGCCTCGTGCGGGTGTTCCCGGCGGCGGGCTCGGCGTACACCTACGTGCGGGAGTCGATCCATCCGAACCTCGGGTTCATGGTCGGCTGGGCGTCGCTGCTCGACTACCTGCTGCTGCCGATGGTGAACGCGCTGATCCTGCGCCTCTACATCGAGCAGCTGTTCCCGGCCATCCCGGGCTGGCTGACCGTGCTCGTGCTCAGCGCGCTGGTGACGACGCTCATCGCGCTGACGATGCGCGGCACCTCGAACCTCAACATGCTGCTGCTGGTCGGCGCGCTGCTCGTCATGACCGTGTTCGTCGTGATCGTGGTCGTGCAGCTCGCCGGCGGCGCGGGCGCCGGCACGGTGGCGAGCATCACCCCGTTCGTGCACGGCGGGGTGGCGCTCCCGGCGCTGCTCACCGGCGCCACCGTGGTGTGCTTCTCGTTCATCGGCTTCGACGCGGTGACGATGTACACCGAGGAGGCGAAGTCCACCTCGACGATGCCGCGGGCGATCCTGCTCACCGTGCTGCTCGGCGGCATGATCTTCCTGGTCGCGTCGTACTTCACCCAGCTGCGCTTCCCCGACAACGAGCCGTTCGGCGAGTTCACCGACGACCCGCTGCCGCAGATCGGGCTCATCGTCGGCGGCCCGGTCTTCCAGGCCGTCTTCGTCGCGGCCGGGTTCGTCGCGACGCTCGCGTCCTGGCTCGCCTCGCACGCGAGCGTGGCGCGCATGCTGCTCGTGATGGGCCGCAACAGCGTGCTGCCGCGGCGCGTGTTCGGCTACGTGCATCCGAAGACCCGCACGCCGCTGTTCAACGTGGTCATCGTCGGCATCGTCGCCCTGCTCGCGAGCGCCTTCTCGCTCGAGCTCATCTCCTCGTTCATCAACTTCGGCGCACTCATCGCGTTCACCTTCGTCAACGCGTCCGTCATCGCGTACTACGCCGTGCGGCAGCGGGAGCGCGAGACGGTGCGGGATGTCGCCCGCAACATCGTGCTCCCGGGCGTCGCGATGCTGCTCACCGGCATCCTCTGGTCGCAGCTGCAGCCGGATGCGATCATCGCGGGCGTCGTCTGGGCGGCGGTCGGCCTGGCCTACCTGCTGATCCTCACCCGCGGGTTCCGCCGGCAGCCGCAGAGCTTCGACGAGGCCCAGCCGGTGACCGGGTTCAACAAGGTCGTCGAGGCCGAGCCGGAGCCCGAGTCGCGCTAGCGGCCGGTCCGATCGTCGCGCGGCGCGGCCGCCGCGCGCAGGGCCCCCGCGATCGCGACGATCAGCCCGACGACGGCGAGCACCACGCCGAGCACGAGGCCGAGTGCGCCGCCCGCCCCCGCGCCGCACACCGCCGCGCCGCCGGGGCAGACGCGCCACGGCTGGAACAGGAACAGGGCCACGAGCACGATGCCCGCCACGGTGACGACGAGCCCGGTCACGGTGACGGCGGTCGGGGCTCGGCGGCTCATGGTCTCGACCGTACGCGGCGCGCGCGACGGCCCGCTACGCGGAACGGCCCGGCCCGCGCCCGACGGCGGCGCCGAGCCGGGCGAGCGCGTCGGCGACCGCGGCGGGCGTCGCCGCGCGTCCGGTGTGGTTGATCCGGAGCAGATCGGCGGCGAGCGGCCCGTTCCCCGGGCCGACGATCCCGCCGATCGCGCGCTCGAGTCCCGGCTCGAGGCGGACCGCGGTGGCGACGGCGGCGCGGGCGCCGGGCTCCGCCTGCCAGGGCGCGAGTCCGAGCTCGCCGAGGCCCGTCAGCAGGGCGGATCGCGCCGCCGCGTGGCGTGCGATCACCGCGTCGAGGCCCTCAGCGGCCACCCGGTCGAGCGCGGCGAGCAGAGCGCGCGTCTCGAGCACGTTCGGCGTGCCGGGCACGATGTCGCGACCGCCCCGGATCCAGGCGTCGCGGAGGTCGAGCAGCGACAGGAACGAGGCGCGCGGGGCCGCGGGATTCGCGTCCATCGCGGCCCAGGCGGCATCCGAGACCGCGACAGCGCTGACGCCGGCCGGTCCGGCGAGCGCCTTCTGCGGCCCGATGACGGTGACGTCGATGCCCCAGTCCGCCGGCAGCACCGGCTCCGCGCCGACGGAGGCGACCGCGTCGAGCACCGTGAGCAGGCCGCGTTCGCGGGCGAGCGCCGCGATCGGCGCGACCGGGTTCGTGCCGCCGGTCGCGGCCTCCGCGTGGACGAGGGCGAGCACGCTCGCCGCGGGCTCCGCGTCGAGCGCGTCGCGCACGGCGTCGGCGCTCACCACCCGGTCGAACGGCACGCGCACGTCGACGACCCGCGCGCCGGAGGCCCGCATCCAGTCGCCGAACAGCGCGCCGTAGGGACCGGTCACCACATTGACCGCGGTCGTGCCCGGGGCCGCGACGGAGCGGGCGACCGCCTCGAGCGCGGCGATGGCCTCGGCCTGCACGAGGAGCACGTCGCGCCTCCCGGCCCCGTCGTCGCCGGGCCGATCGACTCCGAGCAGGCGGGCGACGCCGTCCTCGGCGCGCGCGACGTCCTCCGCGCGCAGGGGCTCCGGGTCGAGCAGGGGATCGGTCACGGGGCGGGGCTCCTGTCGAGTCGGGGCGCCGCGTCGAGCAGCGTGCGGCCGTAGTCGGTGGCCGGTCCGGCGAAGAACGCCGCGGCCGGCGCGAGCTCGACGAGCTCGCCCGCCCGCAGCACGGCGACGCGGTCGCAGAGCCGGGCGACGACGCCGAGGTCGTGGGTGATGAGCAGCACGGTGAGGTCGAGGCGCTCGCGCAGGTCGTCGAGCAGGTCGAGCACGCGGCGCTGCACCGACACGTCGAGCGCGCTGGTCGGCTCGTCCGCGACGAGGACGCGCGGCTCGACGGCGAGCGCACGGGCGATGGCGATGCGCTGGCGCTGCCCGCCCGAGAAGCCGCCGGGGAACGCGTCGAGCGCCGATGCCGGCAGCCCGACGAGCTCGAGCAGCTCGGCGCTGCGGGCCGCGACCGCCTGCCTCGAGCGCGCGATGCCGTGTGCCCGCAGCAGCTCGGCGAGCGTCGAGCCCACGGTGCGCCGCGGGTTCAGCGATGCGTACGGGTCCTGGAACACCATCTGCACCGCGCGGCGCTGCTCCCGATCCCGGCGGACGCCGAGCGGCACGCCGTCGAGCTCGACGGCGCCGGACGTCGCCGCCTGGAAGCCGGTCGCGACCCGCGCGATGGTCGTCTTGCCGGAGCCGGACTCGCCGACCAGCCCGAGCACCTCGCCCGCCGCGAGCCCGAGGGTGACGCCGCGCACGGCGTCGAGTCCGTCGAAGCGGACGCCGAGGTCGCGCACGGCGAGCACCGGCGGGGCGGCGGAGGACGATCCGGTCATGCGGCACCTCCCGGCTCCGGGATCGGCAGCACCGCGTCGAGCAGCTCGCGCGTGTACGCCTCCCGCGGCGCCGCGATCACGTCGGCCGTGGCGCCGCGCTCGACGACCCGGCCGGAGCGCATCACGAGCAGGCGCGGGCACATCCGCGCGACCACGGCGACGTCGTGGCTCACGAGGACGAGGCCGAGTCCGAGCTCGCGGCGCAGCCGGTCGAGCAGGTCGAGCACCTGTGCCTGCACGGTCACGTCGAGTGCGGTCGTCGGCTCGTCGCAGAGCAGCAGGTCGGGCTCCGTCGCGAGCGCGAGGGCGATCACGACGCGCTGGCGCTGGCCGCCGGAGAGCTCGTGCGGATAGCGGCGCGCGCGGTCGACGGGATCCGGGAGGCCGACCTGGGCGAACAGCTCCAGCACCCGCGCACGGGCCGCAGCCCGCGACATGCCGCGCACGTGCCGGCAGACCTCCCCGACTTGGGCGCCGACCGGCAGCAGCGGATCGAGTGCGCTGAGCGGATCCTGGAACACCATCCCGATCCGCCCGTCGGCCACCGCCGTCCCGCCCGTCTGCACGACGCCGCGGGGCAGCAGGCCGAGCAGCGCGCGCAGCGTCAGGCTCTTGCCGGAGCCGGACTCGCCGACGATGCCGAGCGCCTCGCCGCGGCCGACCTCGAGGTCCACGCCGTCGACGACGCGAGCACCGCCGGCCTCGAGCACGAGGCCGGACACGGAGGCCAGGGGCGCGGAGGCGACGGGCGCGGAGGCCGGGGGCGCGCTCATCGGGTCCGCCCCGCGTCCGCGATGCCGTCCGCGAGCAGCGACAGCCCGATGCCCGTGAGCAGCACGGCGGCGCCCGGGATCGCCGAGATCCACCAGCGGGTGGCGACGAACGCCTGCCCGTCGAGGATCATGGTGCCCCAGTCCGGCGTCGGGGGCTGGATGCCGAGACCGAGGTAGCTCAGCGTCACGACGGCGACCATGACGAACACGATGTCGTTCATGAGCAGCACGATCGCCTGGCTGATCGTGTTCGGCAGCACGTGCCGCACGAGCACCCGCGGCGCCGAGAGCCCGCCGCCGCGCGCCGCGAGCACCCAGTCCGCGCCGCGGAGCGAGGCCGTGGTGCTCCGGATGACCCGGGCGTAGGTGACCCAGCCGACGAGCGCCATGGCCGCGAGGATGCCGAGCTCGCCCGCCCCGAACGCGAACACGACGGCGATGACGATGACATAGAAGGGGAACGCGACGACCGTGTCGGTGATGCGGCCGATGACCCAGTCGACGGGGCCGCCGACGTAGCCGGAGATCGTGCCGACGAGCGTGCCGACCACCGACGGCGCGATCACGGCGAGCACCGCGATGCGGAGGTCGGTGCGGGCGGCGACGACGAGCCGGGCGAGGATGTCGCGGCCGAGCTGGTCGGTGCCGAGCGGATGCCCGGGCGAGAACGGCGGGAGCAGGCTCGCGCCGAGGTCCTGCGCGGTCGGGCCGACCGGGGCGATCACCGGCGCGATCACCGCGACGAGCACGACGCCGAAGGTGATGACCGCGCCGGCCACGAAGGCGGGGGAGCGCAGCATCCGCCGCCCGAGCGAGGTCGACGGCGCGGCGTCCGCGGTGCGGACGGCGGTGACGGCGGCGGCGTGGAGGTCGCTCACGGCCGCCGCAGCCTCGGGTCGAGCCGTGTGACGGCGAGGTCGGTCAGCACGGTGACGATGACGACGAGCACGGCCGTGTACAGCGCGACGCCCTGCACGACCGGGAAGTCGCGGGTGCTGATCGCCTGGAACAGCAGCGCGCCGACGCCCTGGATCGCGAACACCTTCTCGACCACGAGCGTGCCGCCGACGAGGTAGGCGATGTTGAGCCCGAACAGCGTGAGGGTCGGCAGCGCGGCGTTCCGCAGCACGTGGTTGCCGAGCACGCGACCGCGCGCCAGCCCGGCCGCGCGGGCCGTGACCACGAAGTCGGAGTCGAGCACGTCGAGCAGCTGGGCGCGCAGCGAGCGGATGAGCGGCGGCGCCAGCGCCAGCGACACCGCGATCGCCGGCAGCAGGAACGACGCGAGGCCCCGATCCGATCCGCCGACCGGCAGCCAGTGCAGGTTCACCGCGAAGACGAGCACGAGCAGCAGGCCGAGCCAGAACACCGGCATCGCGAAGCCGACGGCGGGGATGATGCGCACGATGTGGTCGATCACGCCGTCCTTGCGGGTCGCCGCGGCGAGGGCGAGCGGCACCGCGATCACGAGCGTCACGATGATCGCGAGGCCGACGATCGCGAGGCTCGGGCCCACACGCGAGAGCACGAGGTCGCGCGTCGAGACGCCGTACTGCAGCGAGTCGCCGGTGTCGAAGCGCGTCACGACCTGGAGGGCGAACGCGCCGAGCTGCTCCCACCACGGCCGGTCGAGGCCGAGCTTGCGGCGGAGCGCCTCGACCGACTCGTCGGTGGCTCGGTCGCCGAGGATCGACTGGGCCGGATCACCCGGCACGATCCGCAGCAGCAGGAACGTCGCGAGCACCACGCCGACGGCGACGGGGAGGACGCGCGCGAGCGTCCTCCCCGTCCACCGCAGCAGCGGCCGCCTAGACAGAGTGCATCACTGCTCGATCCACACGCCCGAGAGGTCGGTGCTGCCGTTCGGCAGCACGACGAGGCCGTGCACCTTCGAGCTGGTCGCCTTGAGCGCCGTCGGGTACGAGAGCGGGATGTACGGGGCGTCGGCGGCGATGAGCGTCTGGATCTGCTTGTAGGTCGCGTCGCGCTCGGCGCCGTCCGGCTGCGACCGGCCCTCCGTCAGCAGGGTCGTCACCTCCGGGTTCGAGTAGCCGGTCCAGTAGCTCTGCGAGAAGCCCTCCGGGTCGGCCTGGAACTCGATGATGCTGTTCGGGTCGGCGTAGTCGCTCGTCGCGCTGTTCAGCATGAACGAGTAGTCGAACGCCTTGAACCGCTCGCGGAACGACGCCCGGTCGATCGACTCGATCTTCACCGTGATGCCGATCTTGCCGAGCTGGTCCTGGATGGCCTGGGCCTCCTGCGCCTCGAGCGCGCTGTCGCTCGCGATGAGCAGCGTCGTCTCGAAGCCGGTGGGGAAGCCCGACTTCGCCAGCTCGTCCTTCGCCGTGGCGACGTCGTACGAGGGGGCGTCGATGTCGGAGGAGTAGCCGGGGATGGTCGGGGGCAGCAGCGAGTCGGCCGCCTTCGCCGTGCCGAACGAGGTCGCCTTCACGATGCCCTCGCGGTCGATCGCGTAGGCGACGGCGCGGCGCACACCGCGGTCGGAGAAGTGCGGGTCGCGCGTGTTGAAGAACAGCTCCTCGACGTTCCAGGAGTCGGTGCTGTGCACGGTCAGCGAGGAGTCGGCCTTCAGGTCGGCGACGTTCGCCTGCGGCACGTCGTCGATCACCTGCACCTGCCCGCCGCGCAGCTGCGACACGAGCTGGTTGTCGTCGTCGACGGTCGTGTAGACGACCTTGTCGACGTAGGGCTCGCCCTGCTTCCAGTAGTTCGCGTTCTTCGCGAACGTGATGTCGCCGCCGGACTTCCACGACGACACGGTGAACGGGCCGGTGCCGATCGGCTTCTCGAAGAACGCCTCCTCGGTCTTCCCGGCGTAGTCCTTCGGGATGATCCCGTTCGAGAACTCGGCGATCTCGGCCGCGAACGGCGTGTACGGCGACGACAGCGTGACGACGACCTGGTCGTCGCCGGCGGCCGCGATCGACGAGATCGGCGCCGAGAACGGCAGCGGGGAGTCCTCCGCGTCGAGGTGGGTCTGCAGCGAGAACACGACGTCGTCGGGCGTGACCGGCGTGCCGTCCGAGAACTCGATCCCCTTCCGGATGGTGAAGGTCCAGGTGAGGCCGTCGTCGCTCTCGGTGTACTTCGACGCGACGGCGGGCTGCAGGGCGCCCTTCGCGTCGAACGTGAGCAGCGGCTCGAACACCTTGTCGATCGCGAACGCGTTGTTCGCCGTGATCTCGGTGTGCAGGTTCAGCGAGGTGACCGCCGCCGTGCGGGCGAAGGTCAGCGTGCCGCCGGAGACCGGCGTGGCGGATCCCGACGCGCTCTGCGTGGCGCCGGCGCAGCCCGCCAGGGCGAGCGCGCCGATCGCGAGCGCGGAGGTGAGCAGGAGACGGGTGCGGATGCGCGGTGCGGACACGGGAGACCTCGGGACGGCGGACGGGATGGGCTCCACGGTACGACCGCGCTCGCGGCGGCCGGTACGGGGGAGTCTCATCGCGTAATCAACCCTGCTGAGGCCACGGCGATTCCGCCCTGGAACACCGCGGTCACCGTGGCCGGGTCGCGGAAGACGGCCGGGTCGGACGGGTCCGCACCGAGCACGATCGCGTCGAACACGGCGCCCGGTCGGATCCCGCCGCCCCCGCCTCGGATCCCTGAGCCCCCGCCTCGGATCCCTGAGCCCTCACCTCGGATCCCTGAGACTGTCGAAGGGTCGAGCAGCTCGGCCCCCGCGCTCGTCGCCGCGAGCAGCGCCCCCTCGATCCCGAGCCCGGCCTCCGCGAGCGCGGCGATCTCCGCGAGGTTCCTGCCGTGCTGACCGGGGGTGCCGAAGTCGCTGCCGAGCGCGATGCGCACGCCCGCGTCCCGCGCCCGCCGCACGGCGAGCGGATGCGCGGCCGCGACCCGCGCGGTCCGCTCGGCGACCATCGTCGGCAGCTCGCCGGCGAGCGCGAGCCGGCGCACCTCGTCGTAGATCGTCAGCGTCGGCACGATCGTCACCCCGGCGGCCGCGGCCGCGTGCGCCTGCTCCTCGGTGAGGAAGATCGCGTGCTCGATCGAGCCCGCGCCGGCCGCGATGGCGTCGTCGATCGCCGGGCCGCCCCAAGCGTGCACCATGACCCGGGCGCCGCCGCGCGCGGCCTCCTCGACCGCCGCCCGCAGCTGCCCGGCGTCGAGCGTCGGCTCCAGCTCGGCGCCCTCGGGCGCGGTGACCCCGCCCGTCGCGGCGAGCTTGATCCACTCGGCGCCCTCGTCGAGGGCCGCTCGGACGCGGCGCCGCAGGCCGTCGGCGTCGCCCGGCGCGAGTCCCGTGCCGTCGAGGATCCGCACCGAGATCGCGAGGCGGGGGCCGGGGATCGCGCCCGACCGCACGGCGTCCTGGAGGTCCGCATCCGCCCCGCCGGCGTCGCGGACGCGCGTCACCCCGGCGGCGAGCGTCGTCGCGAGCGCGCGCTCGGCGCCCTCGCGCCGCTCGGCCGGGCTCAGCCGCTCGCGGTCGGCCGCGTGGAACTGGTTCCACGAGATGTGGTCGTGGCAGTCGACGACGCCGGGCATCAGCCACCGGCCGGTCAGGTCGACGTGGGTCGCGTCCGGGTCGCGGCGGGCGGGGCGCGCCAGCTCGACGACCACCCCGTCGCGCACGACGACGTCGAGCCCGTCCGCGAACGATCCGCGCTCGTCGAGCACGGCCGCTCCGGTGAGCACGAGCGATCCCGGATCCGCCACGGCCACAGCCTACGAGCGCCCTTCTCGCACCGGACGCGCTCCGGCGGTTCCGACGTGCCCGGTACCCTCGCGCACGTGCCTCCGATCGCTCCCCGCCCGCTCGACGCCGTGCTCTTCGACTGCGACGGCGTGCTCGTCGACTCGGAGCGGATCACGAACACCGTGCTCCGCGAGATGTTGATCGAGCTCGGCTGGCAGATCGAGCCGGAGGAGTGCTTCAGCCGGTTCGTCGGCCGCGCGCTCCGCGACGAGGCGGACGTGATCGAGCAGCACACCGGCTTCCGCATGACGGACGACTGGCTGCTCGAGTTCCGCGAGCGCCGCGACGCGGCGCTGCTGCGCGAGCTGGAGGCGGTGCCGGGCGCCGAGGCGGCGGTGCGGACGCTGTCCGAGCGCTTCGACGGCCGGGTCGCCTGCGCGAGCGGCGCCGACCGCCACAAGGTCGAGCTGCAGCTCACGAAGACCGGCCTGCTCGACGCCTTCGCCGGCCGCATCTTCAGCGGCATGGAGACCCCGCGCAGCAAGCCGGCGCCGGACGTCTACCTCGCGGCCGCCGCGGCGCTGGGCGTCGATCCCGCACGCTGCGTCGTCGTGGAGGACAGCGTCGCCGGCGTGACCGCCGGAGTCGCGGCCGGCGCGCTCGTGCTCGGCTACACGCCGGACGATCCGGCGCACAGCTCCCCGGCGCACCTCGAGGCGGCCGGCGCCGTCGTCACGTTCGACGACATGGCCGACCTCCCGGATCTCATCGCGCGCCTCTCGGCCTGATCCGGTTCGCCGGCGACGGCATCTCGGCCGGTTCCGGCGCTTCCGGCGCCGCACACCGGTCCGCAAGCGCCGGAACCGGCGCTTCCGACGCTCTGTCGCGGGCTCGCCTGTCGGTGGTGCCCCGTATTCTGGGGGCATCGGCCGCGACACGCCGAACCACTACATCTAGGGGAATGACATCCGTGTGATTACCGCTATATAGTGATGACTCTCGCGGCGGAACCACCGCGACCACGACACGGGAAGGAGTCCTGAGATGGACAACGACAGCATCGACGGCTACGACATCCCCATGGACCCGATGGACATGCTGCAGTGCGACAGCTGCCAGTGATCCTCGGTCGATAGCCGACTTCGAAGGCCCGTCCTCCCGTTCCGGGAGGGCGGGCCTTTCCCGTGCCCGGGAGCGGCCCGGCCGGGAGCGCGACCGTCCGCCGGGATAGGCTTCCGACCCGTGGCAGTGAACCCCGAGATCCAGGGCCTCCGGCTCCCGCCGGTCGGGCCGTACCTCGTGGGGCGCGAGAAGGTGCGCGAGTTCGCTCGCGCGGTGCAGTCGCACAGCGCCCTCAACACCGACCGGGATGCGGCCGTCGCGGCCGGCTACGCGGATGTCGTGGCGCCGCCCACCTTCCCCGTCGTGATCCAGGAGGCGACGCTCGCGCAGCTGCTCGCCGCGCCGGACACCGGCATCGACTTCTCGCGCGTCGTGCACGGCGACCAGCGCTTCACCTTCACGCGGCCGGTGGTGGCCGGCGACGAGCTGCTCGCCGCGCTCACCGTCACCGCGGTCAAGTCCCTCGGAGGGCACAGCATGGTCACCGCGCAGACCGAGGTCGTCGACCTCGACGGGCAGCTCGTGCTGACCGCCACGTCCACGCTCGTCGTGCGAGGCGACGAGTGAGCCCCCGCGTCGACGACCTCACGGTCGGCGAGGTGGTCGCCGAGCGCGCGGTGCACCTCACCCGCGACAGCCTCGTCCGCTACGCCGGGGCGTCGGGCGACTTCAACCCGATCCACTACCGCGACGACGTCGCGACCGGCGCCGGTCTGCCGGGCGTGCTGGCCCACGGCATGCTCACGATGGGCGTCGCGGTGCAGCCGGTCGTCGACTGGCTCGGCGGCGACAGCGGCCGAGTGATCGACTACCAGACCCGCTTCACCCGCCCCGTCGTCGTCGACCCGCGCGACGGCGCCGACCTGACCGTGACCGCGAAGGTCGGCACGCTCGACGCCGACGAGCTCCGCGCCCGCATCGACCTCACCGTGACCTTCGCCGACCAGACCGTGCTCGGCAAGGCGCAGGTCGTGGTCGACCTGCGCTGACGGAGCGGCCCGTGACGGATCTCTCCACGCTCACCACGCTCCGCGTCGGCGGACCGGCGGCGCGCCTCCTCGAGCCGCGCACCGAGCTCGACCTCGTGCACGCGGCGCAGGACGCCTGGGCCGACCACGACTGGCTGGTGCTCGGCGGCGGCTCGAACGTCGTCGTGGCCGACGACGGCTTCGACGGCACGGTGGTGCGGGTCGCGACCCGCGGCGCTCGGCGCATCGACGGCGCGCCCGAGGGGCGCGCCCGGATCCGCGTCGAGGCCGGCGAGCCGTGGGACGCGACCGTGCAGCTCGCGCTGCACAACGGCTGGGCGGGGATCGAGGCGTTGAGCGGCATCCCGGGCTCGACCGGCGCGGCCCCGATCCAGAACATCGGCGCGTACGGCCAGGAGCTCTCCGACGTGCTCGCCGCCGTCGACTTCCTCGACTGGGAGACGGGGCACCGCCTCCGGATCCCCGCCGGCGAGCTCGGCCTCGGCTACCGGACCAGCTCGATCAAGCAGGGCCGGCTGGGCGTCGTGATCGCCGTCGAGCTCGACCTCGTCGACACCGTGGACCGCACCAAGCTCAGCGCCCCGGTGCAGTACGCGCAGCTCGCGGACGCGCTCGGGGTCGCGATCGGCGATCGTGCGCCGCTCGCCGAGGTGCGCGAGGCGGTGCTCCGCCTCCGCGCGTCGAAGGGGATGCTGCTCGACCCGGCCGATCCGGACTCGACGAGCGCCGGCAGCTTCTTCACGAACCCGATCGTCACCGAGAACACGGCGCGAGCGCTGCCGGCGGAGCTGCCGCGCTGGCCGCTGCAGCCGGAGGAGGCGCCGCAGGTGCTGCCGCTCGGCTCCGAGCCGGGCTCGCCCGCGCCGCCGCGCGAGTTCCTCGTGAAGCTCTCCGCCGCCTGGCTCATCGAGCACGCCGGCATCCGCCGCGGCTTCGCGCTGCCGGGCTCCCGCGCGGCCGTCTCGAGCAAGCACACGCTCGCGATCACGAACCGCGGCGACGCGACGGCGCTCGAGGTGCTGCAGCTGGCGACCTTCATCCAGACGCGCGTGGCGAGCGAGTTCGGCATCGTGCTCCAGCCCGAGCCCGTCGTGGTGGGCACGTCGCTCTGAGCGCATCCCGCCGGCGCGCTGGCCCCCGGATTCGGGTGGGCGGAGCGGTCGGTCGACGCCCTCCGGGCTCCTAGGCTGGCCGCATGAGCGAGATCGTGGTGCTCGGCAGCGCCAACATGGACCTCGTGGTCACGCAGCCCCGGCTGCCGCGGCCGGGCGAGACGATGTTCGGCACCGGCTATGCCACCTTCCCCGGCGGCAAGGGCCTGAATCAGGCGGTGGCCGCCGCCCGGGCGGGCGCCTCCGTCGCCTTCGCCGGCGCGGTCGGGCGGGACGCGCACGGTGCGGAGCTCCGGCACCTGATGCGCGCTGAGCGGATCGACACCGCCGCGCTCGCCGATGTGCCCGTGCCGACCGGCACCGCCCACATCTCGGTGCTCGACGGCGGCGAGAACGCCATCGTCGTCGTCTCCGGCGCCAACGCGACCGTGCTGGAGCTCACGGAGGCCGGGGCCGCGGCGATCGCCGCCTCCCGCTACACCGTCATGCAGTTCGAGCTGCCGCAGCGCGTGCTGCTCGAGGGCGTCCGCGCGGCGCGGGCCGCCGGATCGACGACCGTGCTGACGCCGGCGCCGGTGCAGCGTCCCGAGCCCGGACTGCTGCAGAAGGTCGACATCCTCGTGCCGAACGCCGCCGAGGCGTGCGAGCTCGCCGGGCGCCAGGACGCGGTCGACGCCGCGCGCGCCCTGAGCGAGCACGGCGCCACCGTCATCGTGACCCGCGGTGCGCGCGGCGCCATCGTCGCCAGCGGCGGCGGGATCGTGCTCGACATCCCGGCCCGCGAGGTGCGCGCCGTCGACACGACCGCCGCCGGCGACACGTTCGTCGGCGTGCTGGTGGCGCGGCTGTCCGCCGGCGACGACCTCGAGCGCGCGCTGACGACGGCCTCCGCCGCGGCGTCGATCGCGGTCACCCGCAACGGCGCGACCAGCTCGATGCCGACGCTCGCCGAGATCGAGGCCGTGCTGGGCGGCACGGCGCCGGCGGCCGGCTGAGCTCGTCGAAGCCCGCCGTGCGGATGACTGAGTCCGTCGAAGCCCGCCGTGCGGATGGCTGAGCCTGTCGAAGCCCCTTCGACAGGCTCGGGGACCCGAGTCGCCTACGAGAACAGCGCCCGGAGGCGCTCGACGCCCTCGGTGATCTGGTCGTCGCCGAGCGCGTAGCTGAAGCGCAGCGCGCCGGACGGGCCGAAGGCCTCGCCGGGCACGGGGGCGACCTCCGCCTCCTCGAGCATGAGGTCGGCGAGCTCGTTGGTCGACTCCGGCGTGCGTCCGCGCCACTCGCGGCCGAGCAGCGCGCGCACGTCGGGGTAGACGTAGAAGGCGCCGGTCGGCGTCGGCGTGACGAAGCCGTCGATCGAGTTGAGCCCGTCGACGATGAGCCGGCGGCGCCGGTCGAAGGCGGTGCGCATCTCGGCGACGGCATCCTGCGGGCCGGTCAGCGCGGCCACGGCGGCCCGCTGCGAGATGTTCGCGACGTTGCCGGTCGAGTGCGACTGCATGTTCGAGGCGGCGGCGATCGCGTCGGCCGGGCCGACCATCCACCCGACGCGCCAGCCGGTCATCGCGTACGTCTTGGCGACGCCGTTGACGAGGAGGGTGCGCTCCGCCAGCTCGGGCACCGCGTCGACGATCGAGCGGGCCACCACGCCGTCGTAGGTCAGGTTCTGGTAGATCTCGTCGGCGATCACCCACAGCCCGTGCTCCTGCGCCCAGGCGCCGATCTCGGCGACCTGCTCCGGCGGGTACACCGCGCCGGTCGGGTTCGACGGCGAGACGAACAGCAGCACCTTCGTGCGATCGGTGCGCTTCGCCTCGAGCTGCTCGACGGTCACGAGGTAGTCCTGCTCGGCGCCCGCGAGCACCGGCACGGGCACGCCGCCGGCGAGCGCGATCGCCTCCGGATAGGTCGTCCAGTACGGCGCCGGCACGAGCACCTCGTCGCCCGGGTCGAGCAGCGTCGCGAACGACTGGAAGACGCCCTGCTTGCCGCCGTTCGTCACGAGCACCTGCGACGGCGAGACCTCGAGACCCGAATCGCGGAGCGTCTTCGCGGCGATCGCCTCGCGCAGCTCCGGCAGTCCCGCGGTGGGGGAGTAGCGGTGGTTGCGCGGATCGCGGGCGGCCGCGACGGCCGCCTCGACGATGTGCTCGGGGGTGGGGAAGTCGGGCTCGCCCGCGGCGAATCCGATCACCGGGCGACCGGCGGCCTTGAGCGCCTTCGCCTTCGCGTCGACCTTGAGGGTGGCGGACTCGGCGATCGCGCCGATCCGCTGGGAGATCCGTGCCACGTGCCCAGCCTAGCCAGCCGGACGCGCCCCGCTCAGGGCCGATGCGGGGGTCGCGGACCGCGACCGGCGTCGGCCCGCGGCCGCGACGGCGGCCCTCGGCGATGTCGTACACTGGTCCGCGGTTGGCTCATCCGCCATCATTCGCCATGCCCGTCGAACGGTCGCGAGGATGCGGGAAGCACGCCTAGGGCGGTGGCTCAATTGGTAGAGCAGCGGTCTCCAAAACCGCAGGTTGCAGGTTCGAGTCCTGTCCGCCCTGCGATTCCCGGCGCGGAAGCGCCGGGATGATCCGGTCGAAGGGAACAGGATGGCGAACATCGTCGACGAGCCGAGTGAGGACATCGTCGCGACCGCGAAGCGGGAGCGCGCCACGCGGCGCGGTCCGTTCGGACGCATCTCCCTCTTCCTCCGCCAGGTCGTCGGCGAGCTGCGCAAGGTGGTCACGCCGACCCGCCGCGAGCTGATCAGCTACACCGCGATCGTGCTCGGCTTCCTCGTCGTCATGATGGCCCTCGTCACGGGTCTCGACTACGGATTCGGCTACCTGGTGTCGCTCGTCTTCGGCGACGGATCGCTCACCGGCGTCACCGGCTGACGCCCCGGCCATCGGCCGGATCTCAACGTAAGGAATGGTTCGAAGTGTCTGAATCCGAGCGCCGCGACATCGATCTCGCGACCGCCGCCGAGCAGTCGTCAGAGGACGACGAGGCTCAGACGGGCGACGTCAACGAGTGGGACGAGCGCGCCTCCGAGCCCGCCGAGCACCGCGCCCTCCACATCGAGGAGGACGACGAGGCCGGTGAGGACGACGGGGACGACACCCCGGACCTCGACGGGCTGCTCGACGCCCTCGATGCCGCCGCCGACCCGGAGGCCGACCGCATCGTCGACGACGCGCTCGACATCGACTCGGCCGACGAGAGCGAGGCCTCCGTGGCCGCGACCTCGGACGAGGAGGTCGAGGACGGCGACGACGACGGAGAGGACGACGTGACCGACTACGAGGGCTCGCCCGACCAGGAGCACGACCGCGAGTCGGGTCTCGCCTTCGGCGACGACGCCGCTCCCGACGCCCCGGTGGACGCCGACGCGGCCGCCGCCGCCGAGCTGGAGGCCGCGGTCGAGACCGACGGCGAGCTGCCCGACGACGCGGAGGAGGCCGAGGTCGACCCGTACGAGGAGTTCCGCCTCGACCTGCGCATCCGCCCGGGCAAGTGGTACGTCATCCACTCCTACGCCGGCTTCGAGAAGCGCGTGAAGCAGAACATCGAGTCGCGCCGGCAGTCGATGGGCATGGAGGACTTCGTCTACGAGGTCCAGGTGCCGATGGAGGACGTCGTCGAGATCAAGAACGGCCAGCGCAAGCTGGTGACGCGCGTGCGCATCCCGGGCTACGTGCTCGTGCGCATGGAGCTCAACGAGGACAGCTGGTCGGTCGTGCGCCACACCCCGGGTGTGACGGGCTTCGTGGGCAACGCCCACAACCCGACCCCGCTGCGCTTCGAGGAGGCCTTCAGCATGCTGAAGAGCCTCGTGCAGCCGGTCGAGGTCGCCCCGAGCAAGTCGGCGGGCGGCAAGTCCTCCGGCGGCGGCGGCGCGGCCCGGGTCATCCCGGCCGAGGTCGACTTCGAGATCGGCGAGACCATCACGATCAAGGAGGGCTCGTTCGCGGGCCTGCCCGGCACGATCAACGAGATCAAGCCGGAGAGCGGCAAGCTCACCGTGCTCGTCTCGCTGTTCGAGCGCGAGACCCCGGTCGAGCTCTCGTTCGACCAGGTCACCAAGCTCTGAGCCCCTCGGCTCGCTGAGCCCCTCGGCTCCCCGGGCCGTCTCGGCTCCCTGAGCCTGTCGAAGGGCGCACGAAGGCCCCGCCGGTCCGCCGGCGGGGCCTTCGGCATCCCGACCTCGCGCGGGCGCTCCCGATCGCGTAAGCTAGAGCGGTTGTGTCGATCCCCTCGCCGGGATCCACGACGAATCACCACTGCCGGGGACCGCCCGGTTCGTGGAAGCGCGTCAGGGTCCGTCAGGGTCGGCGCACGACAGGAAGGGGATGCCGCATGGCGCCCAAGAAGAAAGTGACCGGCCTGATCAAGCTCCAGATCAACGCCGGCGCCGCGAACCCCGCCCCGCCGATCGGCCCGGCGCTGGGTCAGCACGGCGTGAACATCATGGAGTTCTGCAAGGCGTACAACGCCGCGACCGAGTCGCAGCGCGGCAACGTCATCCCGGTCGAGATCACCGTGTACGAGGACCGCTCGTTCACGTTCATCCTCAAGACCCCGCCGGCCGCCGAGCTCATCAAGAAGGCCGCCGGTGTGGCCAAGGGCTCCCCGACGCCGCAGTCGCTCAAGGTGGCGAAGCTCACCAAGGAGCAGGTCCGCCAGATCGCGGAGCAGAAGCAGGCCGACCTCAACGCGAACGACATCGAGGCGGCGTCGAAGATCATCGCGGGCACCGCCCGCTCCATGGGAATCACGGTGGAGGCGTAATCATGGCTCAGAAGTCCAAGGCCTACCGCGCCGCTGCCGAGAAGATCGAGGCCGGCCGCTACTACAACGCCGACGAGGCCGTCGCGCTCGCGAAGGAGACGGGGTCGACCAAGTTCGACTCGACCGTCGAGATCGCGCTGAAGCTCGGCGTCGACTCCCGCAAGGCGGACCAGATGGTGCGCGGCACCGTCATCCTGCCGCACGGCACGGGCAAGACCGCTCGCGTCATCGTCTTCGCGACGGGCGCCGCGGCCGAGGCCGCGATCGCCGCGGGCGCCGACGAGGTCGGCGGCAGCGAGCTCATCGAGAAGGTCGCCGGCGGGTACACCGCCTTCGACTCCGCAGTCTCCACCCCGGAGCTCATGGGCCAGGTCGGCCGTCTCGGCAAGGTGCTGGGCCCGCGCGGCCTCATGCCGAACCCGAAGACCGGCACCGTCACCCCGGACCCGGCCAAGGCCGTGTCCGACATCAAGGGCGGCAAGATCGAGTTCCGCGTCGACAAGCACAACAGCGTGCACTTCGTCATCGGCAAGGCCGGCTTCACCGCGGACCAGCTGAGCGAGAACTTCGCTGCGGCGCTGAACGAGATCCAGCGCCTCAAGCCGAGCTCGTCGAAGGGCCGCTACATCCAGAAGGGCAGCCTGTCGACCACGTTCGGCCCCGGCGTGCCGCTGGACGTCGCCTCGCTCTGATCGATCCCGATCGACGGAACGGCCCCGCACCGGATGGTGCGGGGCCGTTTCTGCGTCAGCTGTCGAAGCCGAGGCCGAGCGCGTCGAGGCTCCGCAGCAGCGGGCCGCGCCGCCCGTCGTCGTGGTCGGCGCGGTCGAGCGCCCGGCGGGTCGCCTGGATGCCCGCGTAGGCCGCCGGCTCGGGCGGGAACGGCACCGGGCGCTCGCGCACCATCCGCAGCTCCGTGCGCTCGGTCGGCTCGCCCTCGAGCAGGTCGAGCACGGTCTCCGCGGCGAAGCGGCTCGCGCCGACGCCGAGCCCGGTGTAGCCGACCGCGTAGGCGGCGCGACCCCGCCGGGCCGTGCCGAAGGAGACGCTGAAGCGGGTGGAGGTGTCGATGACGCCCGCCCACTTGTGGCTGAACCGGAGGCCCTCCAGCTGCGGGAATGTCGTGAAGAAGTGGGCGGCGAGCATCCTGAAGCTGGCGGGGCGGTCCTCGTAGTGCGACCGGATGCGGCCGCCGTAGTGGTAGACGGCGTCGTAGCCGCCGAACAGGATGCGGTCGTCGGCGGTGCGGCGGTAGTAGTGGAACTGGTTCGCGAGGTCGCCGATGCCCTGGCGCCCCTCCCAGCCGATCGACGCGAGCTGCGCGGCGCTGAGCGGCTCGGTCATGAGCACGTAGTCGTAGACCGGCACGGCGAGCAGCTTCGCGCGCACGAGCAGCGGCGGGAACGGCCCGGTCGCGAGCGCCGCCTTCGAGGCCCGCAGCCGGCCGTCGGTCGTCACGACGTCGACGCCGGACGCGGTGTCGAGCAGCGTGCGCACGGGCGACTGCTCGAAGATCTCGACACCGAGCCGCTCCGCCGCGGCGGCCAGCTCGAGCGCGAGCCGACCCGGGTGCACGAGCGCCGAGTCGCGGCGCCGCCAGGTGCCGGCGAGGAAGCCGGGGGAGTCGACGAGCTCGCGGATGCCGGCCGTGTCGAGCAGCACGGTGTCCGGCCAGCTGCCGTCGGGCCGGCGAGGCTCGCCCTCGAGCCAGGCGAGCTGGTGCGGCTCGGTCGCGACGTCGATCGCGCCGGTGCGCTCGAACTCCACGTCGAGGCGGAGGTCGGCGACATCCCGCTCGAACGCGTCGAGGTTCTGCCGCCCGAGCGACTCCAGCCGGTGCGCCTCCTCCGGCCAGCGCGCGCGGCCGTTCGCGTCGCCGTGGGTGAGGCTCGCGTCGACGAAGCCGCCGTTGCGACCGGAGGCCGCCCACCCGATCCGGCGCGCCTCGACGAGCGCGACACGACGGTCGGGGTCGCGCAGCTTCGCCTGGACGGCGGTCCAGAGCCCGGTATAGCCGCCGCCGACCACGGCGAGATCGCAGGCGTGGTCGCCGGCCAGGGCGCGGTGCGCCCGGCGGTGCGGGAGGGAGTCGATCCAGAAGACGGACTGGCGGGTCTCGAGCAGCGCGTGGTCGACGACGCTCGCGGCGGGCGGGTAGCGCTCGAAGACCGTCGTGCCCATGGCACGAGCCTAGGCCGACGTGCGTCGGGAGGAGCCCGGCGCCGCGCGCCGCGCCGTGCTCGCTAGCCTGGCCGCATGGTCTCGATCCGTCCCGCGGGCTCCGCCGACGCCCGCGCCCTCGCCGGCATCGCCGCGATCACGTTCCCGCTCGCCTGCCCGCCGCACACCTCCGACGCGGCGAAGGCCGACTTCATCGCCCGCCACCTCGGGCAGGACAGCTTCGCGGTCTACCTCGCCGACCCGGATCGGGATCTGTTCCTCGCCGAGGAGGAGGGCACGGGGGTGCCGGTCGGCTACGTGATGGTCGTGCACGGCGAGCCGACCGACCCCGACGTCGCCGCGGCCATCACCACCCGCCCCACGACCGAGCTGAGCAAGTGCTACGTGCACCCGGACCACCACGGCGGCGGTGTCGCGTCGCTGCTCATGGCGGCCGGTCTCGACGCGGCCCGCCGGCGCGGGTCGGCCGCGGTCTGGCTCGGTGTCAACGAGGAGAACGTGCGCGCGAACCGCTTCTACGCGAAGCACGGCTTCGCGCAGGTCGGCACGAAGCACTTCCAGGTCGGCGACCGCCTCGAGGACGACTTCGTGCGCGAGCTGGTGCTCTGACGCCGACCGCCACGACTGCGCCGGACTCGCGCGGCCGAGCGCGGATCGTCGGGTGGGCGCTGATGGTGCCGGCCGTCGCGGCCTTCGTCGCGGCGATCCCGATCGCCGCAGCTCGTTCGAGCCTGAGGACGTCGCCGCCGAGCTCGAGGAGATCGGAGACGCGGTCGCCTCCGGGGTGCTCGAGCTCGAGGACGACCAGCTCCGCGCGCTCGCGGTGTGGATACTCGAGGAGACCGAGCCCGGCTAGCTGCGGGCGGCGAGCCGGGCGTCGATCGCCTCGGCGGTGAGCTCGCTCTGCAGCACGAGCATGCTCGCGCCGATCACGCCTGCGTCGTCGCCGGCGACCGTCGGCACGATGACGAGGTTGAGGGTCGCCAGCGGCAGCGAGCGCAGGTAGACCACCTCGCGCACGCCGGCGAGCAGCTGGTCGCCCGCCTCGCCGAGCACGCCGCCGAGCACGATGACCGACGGGTTCAGCAGGTTGACGCACGTTGCCAGCACCTCGCCGAGGTCGCGTCCGGCCTGGCGCAGCGCGGCCACGGCGGCCGGGTCGCCGTCCGCCATCAGGCGCACGACATCCGCCGCCCTCGTGACCGCGAGCCCCTGCGCCGCCAGCTCGGCGACGAGGGCGGGGCCGCCGGCGAGGGCCTCGAGACAGCCGACATTCCCGCACCGGCATACGACGTCGGAGCCGCGTGCGACGCGCACGTGGCCGAGGTCGCCCGCCGTGCCGTCCGCGCCGCGCTGCAGGCGCCCGTTGGAGATGAGCCCGGCGCCGATGCCGGTGGCGATCTTCACGAACAGCAGGTCGCCGCGATCCGGCCAGTGGATGCGCTGCTCGCCCAGCGCCATGATGTTGACGTCGTTGTCGACGAACGTCGGCACGTCGAGCACGGCGCGCACGTAGGCCGGCACGTCGAAGTCGTGCCAGCCCGGCATGATCGGCGGGTTCGCGGGGCGGCCGGTGTCGTGCGCCACGGGGCCGGGCAGGCCGATCCCGATGCCGAGCACCTCGTCGGGCTCGCGACCCGCGCGGCCGAGCAGCTCGAGCACGAGGGCCAGCGAGCGGTCGAGCACGCGCTCGGGACCGTCGGCGATGGTCAGCTCGGCGCGCTGCGACTCGAGCACGTCGCCGGTCAGGTCGGTGATCGCGACGACCCCGTGCGTCGCGCCGAGGTCGATCGCGACGACGACGGCGGCGCGGGGCTCGAACGCGAAGCGCGAGGGCGGACGCCCGCCCGAGGAGGCCGCCTCGCCGACGCCCGCGATGAGGCCCGCCTCGAGCAGCGCGTCGACCCGGGCCGCCACGGTGGAGCGCGCGAGGCCGGACTGCGTCGCCAGCTCGGCACGGGTGCGCGGCACCCCGTCGAGCAGCAGCTGCAGCAGCTCACCGGTGCCGGCGGGAGCGACGGTCGGCGCCGGAGCGCTCGAGCTCGTCACGGTCATCCGACATGGATAGCACCGCTTCCGGCCGTCGCGCCAGCGCAACCCCGTCGGGCGGCGCGCGGCTTTTGCTTGACTCCCGTCAGAAGTGCGCTAGCGTTTCCGGCAGCGACCGGAAACGCATCCGGAAATGACCGATGACGCTCGACCAGGAGAAGCACGTGCCTTCCACGCCCCCGCTCGGACTGCAGCTGTACACGATCCGCGAGGCCCTCGCCGCGGACTACGACGCGGCGCTCGGCCGCGTCGCCGACATCGGCTTCACGCTCGTGGAGCCCTTCGACTTCGTGAACCAGGCGGACCAGCTCCGCGCCGGATTCGCCGCCCACGGCCTGTCGGCGAAGAGCACCCACCTCAACTTCCTCGACACCCCCGAGGCCGGCTGGGACGCCGCGTTCGAGACCGCCGTCTCGCTCGGCATCCCCACCGTGATCGACCCGCACATCGCCGACGAGCAGTGGACGACCGTCGACGGCGTCGCCGGCACCGCCGCGAAGCTGAACCGCGCGGCGGAGCTCGCCGCCAAGCACGGCATCCGGATCGGCTACCACAACCACGCGCACGAGCTGTCGAACCTCATCGACGGCACCACGGCGCTCGAGGTGCTCGCCGGGCAGCTCGACCCGGCCGTCGTGCTCGAGCTCGACACCTACTGGGCCGCCGCGGGCGGCCAGGACGTGCCGGAGCTGCTCGCGCGGCTCGGCGACCGGGTCCGGTTCCTCCACATCAAGGACGGCCCGATCGAGAACACGCCCGCGACGCAGGTCGCGGTCGGCGCCGGGAAGATGCCCGTCTGGGACATCCTCGCCGCAGCGCCGCAGGTCGAGGTGGGGGTCGTCGAGCTCGACGACTTCGCCGGCGACATGTGGGACGCCGTGACCGACTCGTACGCCTACCTCACGACGGGCGCGTGACCATGACCGGCAGCGGCCCCGTCGGCGTCGGCATCATCGGCGCGGGCGTCATCAGCACGCAGTACCTCGAGAACCTCACGCAGTTCCCCGACGTGCAGGTGCACGCCGTCGGCGACATCTTCGAGGACGCGGCGAAGACCCGCGCCGCGGAGTTCGGGATCGGGACCTCCGGCGGACCGGATGCCGTGCTCTCGCACCCGGACATCGAGATCGTCATCAACCTGACCATCCCGACGGCGCACGTCGAGGTCGCCACGCAGGCGGTCGACGCCGGCAAGAGCGTCTGGAGCGAGAAGCCGTTCTCGATGGACCGGGCGAGCGGCCAGGCGCTGCTCGCGCACGCGGCGGCGAAGGGCGTGCGGCTCGGCTGCGCCCCCGACACGTTCCTCGGCGCCGGCCTGCAGACCGCGCGCCGCATGGTCGAGCGCGGCGACATCGGCGAGCCGCAGAGCGCGCTGACGATCATGCAGTCGCCCGGCCCGGAGTCGTGGCACCCGAACCCGGCGTTCCTGTTCCAGGAGGGCGCCGGCCCGCTGTTCGACATCGGCCCGTACTACCTGACCGCGCTCGTGCAGTTCTTCGGCGCGATCGAGCGGGTGGCCGCGTTCGGCTCGCGCTCGCGCCTCCAGCGCACCATCGGCTCCGGCCCGAAGGCCGGCGAGGTCTTCGACGTCACCGTGCCCACGCACGTCAGCGCGATCGCCGGCTTCCGCAGCGGCCAGACCTCGCAGTCGATCCTGAGCTTCGACTCGCACTCCGGCCGCCCGCCGCTCGTCGAGATCACGGGGACCGAGGGCGTGCTCAGCGTGCCGGACCCGAACGGGTTCGACGGGAAGATCGGCCTGCGCACGGCCGGCGACGACGAGTGGCGCGAGTTCGACTCGGTCGGCTCGACGTTCGGCCGCGGCTCCGGCGTGCTCGAGATGGCCCGCGCCATCCGCGCCGACCGTCCGCACCGCGCACCCGGCGAGCAGGCGTTCCACGTCGTCGACGCGATGGTGTCGATCACCGAGTCGATCGACACGAACGAGTTCGTCGCCCTCGAGAGCACCGTCGACCGCATCCCGGCCCTCCCCGAGGACTGGGACCCGGCCGCCGCCACCCTGTAGGAGCACCGCACCATGACCATGACCCCCCGCCCCGAGGGCCGTCCGCTGCGCGTGGCGATGATCGGCTACGCCTTCATGGGCAAGGCCCACTCGAACGCCTGGCGCCAGGTCGCCTCGTTCTTCGACGTGCCCGCGTACGAGCGCGCCGTGATCGTGGGCCGCGACGCGGCCGGCGTGGCGGCCGCCGCCGAGCAGCTCGGCTGGGCCGAGGCCGCGACCGACTGGCGCGAGGTGATCGCGCGTCCGGACATCGACATCGTCGACATCTGCGGCCCCGGCCACCTCCACGCGGAGATCGCGATCGCCGCGCTCGAGGCCGGCAAGCACGTGCTCGTCGAGAAGCCGCTCGCGAACACGCTCGAGGAGGCGGAGCGGATGGCCGCCGCCGCGCGTGCCTCGGGCCGGGTGGCCATGGTCGGCTTCAACTACCGCCGCGTGCCGGCGCTCGCGCTCGCCCGCGAGCTGGTGCGCGCCGGGAAGCTCGGCGCGATCCGCCAGCTCCGCGCGAGCTACCTCCAGGACTGGCTGGTCGACTCGACGTCGCCGATGAGCTGGCGCCTGCGCAAGGAGACGGCCGGATCGGGCGCGCTCGGCGACCTCGCCTCGCACGCCGTCGACCAGCTCCGCGCGATCACCGGCGACGAGATCACGACCGTCTCGGGCCGGCTGACCACCTTCACGCCGGAGCGGCCGGGGCCGGACGGCCCGGAGGCCGTGACGGTCGACGACGCGGCCTGGGCGAACCTGACCTTCGCCTCCGGCGCCGTCGCGAGCGTCGAGGTGTCGCGCACCGCGACCGGCCGCAAGAACGCCCTGCAGATCGAGGTCTACGGCGAGCTCGGCGCGCTGCGGTTCGACCTCGAGCGCCTCGACGAGCTCGAGTTCCTCGACGCGACCGAGGACATCGCCACCCGCGGCTTCCGCACCATCCTCGTCACCGAGCCGGAGCACCCCTACGTGCACGCCTGGTGGCCGCAGGGGCACATCATCGGCTGGGAGCACTCGTTCGTGCACGAGATCCGCGACCTGCTCCACGCCGTGCAGGACCACGGGCCGGTCGTGCCCGACTTCGACGACGGCCTGGCCGTCCAGCGCGTCCTCGACGCGATCGTGCGCAGCTCGGAGCTGAGCGGCGCGGCGGTCGAGAACGCATCCGACAGCGTCCCCGACTCGATCGGGGCGAGCACCTAGCAAGACGGCGTCATCGCCGCCGGCAGCGCACCACCACATCGCGTCGCCGGCGGCGCAGCACCACCCGCATCACCAGCACCAGGACTCGCGCACCTCACGCGCCACCACCACACGTGCAAGGAGGCACACCAGTCATGAAGAGACGCATGATGGCGAAGATCGCCGTCGGCATCACGGCCGCGATCGCGACCGCCGTGGCGCTGACCGGCTGTTCGAGCGCCGGCGGATCGGGCAGCCACCCGCTGACGATCGGCATGCCGAACGGACCGCAGACCAACAACTCGAACCCGTTCTCGCCGACCTCGTCGGCCACGGTGCTCGGCTACAAGTTCATGATGTACGAGCCCCTCGCGCAGGTGAACCCGACGCGTCCGGCCGAGGACCCGACCCCGTGGCTCGCGAAGTCGTGGGAGTGGGCGCCGGACTACAAGTCGGTCACCATCACCGCGCGTGACGGCGTGAAGTGGTCGGACGGCGAGAAGTTCACCGCCGGCGACATCGCCTACACGTTCGAGATGCTCGAGAAGTACGACGCGTTCAACGCGAACGCGCTGCCGTTCGAGGACATCTCCAGCGACGGCGACACCGTCACACTGAAGTTCTCGACCTCCGAGTTCACCAACCAGACGAAGGTGATCAACCAGATCATCGTGCCGGAGCACATCTGGAAGGACATCAAGAACCCGGAGACCGACACCAACCAGAAGCCCGTCGGCACCGGCCCGTACACGCTGAAGACCTGGACGAACCAGGCCATCTCGTTCGTGCCGAACGACGACTACTGGGGCGGCAAGCCGCAGGTGCCCGAGGTGCGCTGGACGTCGTACTCCGACAACAACGCGCAGCTGACCGCGCTGCTCAACGGCCAGGCCCAGTGGAGCTACGTCTTCATCCCCGACATCGAGAAGACCTACGTCTCGAAGTCGTCGACGAACAAGTACTGGGGCCCGACCGGCCTCGGCATCGACGCGCTCTTCCTCAACACCACGAAGGCGCCGTTCGACGACGTCGCCGTGCGCACCGCGATCAACATGGTCATCGACCGCGACGCGATCCACGAGCAGGGCTACTCGGGCTTCAAGGGCGAGGTCGACACGGTGAACGGCCTGCCGTCGCCCGCCGGCGACGCCTTCGCCTCCGCCGACTACAAGGGCAAGAAGCAGAAGATCGACGTCGAGGGCGCCAAGAAGGTGCTCGCCGAGGCCGGCTACACGCTGAAGGACGGCAAGCTGGTCAGCCCGAAGGGCGAGGCGGTCAGCTTCACGATGATCGACCCGGCCGGCTGGTCCGACTACCTGGCCTCGCTGCAGATCATCGGCGACAACGTGAAGGCCCTCGGCATCGACACCAAGGTCGACACCCCGACCGTCGACGCCTGGAACGACGCGGTCGCCAACGGCGACTTCGACGCCACGCTGCACTGGACCAACACCGGCGCCACCCCGTGGGACATCTACTCGAACATCATGGACGGCGCGCAGCTGAAGCCGATCGGCGAGCACGCGAGCTGGAACTTCGGGCGCTTCGACAGCCCCGAGGCCACCGCCGCCCTGTCCGAGTACGCGAACACGACCGACGAGTCGGCCCGCACCGCGGCGATGGACCAGCTCCAGAAGATCTTCGTGGAGCAGACCCCCGCGATCCCGCTGGCCTCCGGGCCGATGGGCGCCGAGTACAGCACGAAGTACTACACCGGATGGCCGGACGACAGCGATCCGTACGCGGTGTCGCAGCCGACCCAGCCCTCCATCTCGCAGATCCTGATCAAGCTCAAGCCGGTCAAGTGATGTGACGCGGGGCTCCGGCAGGCTCAGCAGCCCCGGCTGGCTGAGCCTGTCGAAGCCCCGCCCTCCTTCTTCTCCTCCCCGTTCCCGACGTCGTGCCCGAGGGACCCATGACCACCACCACGCCGGACGGCTCCGCCGTCCCCGATCGCCCCGTCGTCATCGAGACGGTCGATCTCACCAAGCACTTCCCCGTCCGCGGCGGCCGCGGCCGGGTCGTCCACGCCGTCGAGGGCGTCGACCTGCGACTCGAAGCCGGCGCCGTCGTCGCCCTGGTCGGCGAGTCCGGCTCCGGCAAGTCGACCGTCGCGCGGCTCATCGCGCAGCTGCTGCCCCGCACCTCCGGCGACGTCCTCCTCGAGGGCCGCTCCGTGAAGGTGCGGATGGGGCGCGGCTTCCGTCGCTACGTGCGCAACGTGCAGATGATCCTGCAGGACCCGTTCGCCTCGCTGAATCCGATCCACACCGTGCGCTACGTGCTGACGCGATCCGTCTCGATCCACCAGCCGTCGCTCCGGGGTGAGGCGCGCGAGCAGAAGGTGCGCGAGCTGCTCGAGCAGGTGGAGCTCCGCCCCGCCGAGCGCTATCTGTCGAAGTTCCCGCACGAGCTGTCCGGCGGCCAGCGGCAGCGCGTCGCGATCGCCCGTGCGCTCGGCGCGAGTCCGAAGGCGCTGCTCGCCGACGAGCCGGTCTCGATGCTCGACGTGTCGATCCGCATCGGCGTGCTGAACCTGCTCAAGGACCTCAAGGAGCGCCTGAACCTGGCGATCCTCTACATCACGCACGACATCGCGTCGGCCCGGTACTTCGCCGACGAGACCGTCGTCATGTACGCCGGGCAGATCATCGAGCGCGGACCGAGCGAGGAGGTCACGCAGCGGCCGCGGCATCCCTACACGCAGCTGCTCATCGCCTCCGCGCCGGATGCCGATCAGCTCACCGGCCGCGAGGACCGCCCCGCGCAGGGCGAGCCGCCGAGCCTCATCGATCCGCCGGCCGGGTGCCGGTTCAACCCCCGCTGCCCGTTCGCGATGGACGTCTGCCGTCAGGAGCGGCCGCCGATGTTCGACACCGACTCCGGCCACAAGGCGGCGTGCTGGCTCTACGACGACGACCGCGCCGCCGAGCGCGAGGCGGCGTTCGGGGAGGCCGCGCGATGAAGTTCTTCCTCCGCCGCCTCGTCTTCTACATCGTGACCGCCTGGGCGGCCGTCACGATCAACTTCCTCGTGCCGCGCCTGCTGCCGGGCGACCCGGTGCAGTCGCTCATCAACAAGTACCAGGGGCGCCTCTCCACCGACGCGGTCAAGTCGCTCTACGTGCTCTTCGGGCTCGACAAGAAGACCACCATCTGGGAGGACTACGGGCAGTACTGGATCAACCTGTTCAAGGGCGACTTCGGCATCTCGTTCACGTTCTTCCCGACCCCGGTCTCCGAGGTCATCTCGCAGTCGCTGCCCTGGACGCTCGTGCTCGTCGGCCTCTCGACGATCATCGGCTTCGTGCTCGGCACGCTGGCCGGCGTCGGGCTCGGCTGGCGCCGCGGCACCTGGGCGGACGCGCTCCTCCCGGTCGCCAACTTCTTCTCCGCCATCCCGTACTTCTGGCTCGGCCTCATCGCGATCGCGATCTTCGCGGTCGCGATCCCGCTGTTCCCCTCGAGCGGCGGCTACGACGGCGGGCTGCTGCCGGACTTCTCCCTCGAGTTCATCGGCTCGGCGCTGTACCACGGCCTGCTGCCGGCGCTCACGATCGTGATCAGCTCGATCGCGGGCTGGATCCTCGGCATGCGCAACATGATGGTGACGGTCTCGAGCGAGGACTACGTCACAGTCGCGCAGGCGAAGGGCCTGCCCGAGCGGAAGGTCATGTTCGGCTACGCCGCCCGCAACGCGGTGCTGCCGAGCATCTCCGGCTTCGCGCTGAGCCTCGGCTTCATCGTCGGCGGCACGCTCGTCACCGAGATGGTGTTCTCCTACCCGGGCATCGGGCTGACGCTGTTCCAGGCGATCGGCTCGAAGGACTACCCGCTCATGCAGGGCATCTTCCTCATCATCACGCTGAGCGTGCTGGTGGCCAACATGGTCGCCGACTTCGCCTACGCGTTCCTCGACCCGCGCACCCGACAGGAGGGCTGAGCGATGTCCGTGCAGATCGATCCCGTCGCCGCGGACCCGCAGGCCACCGTCACGCTCGCGACCGCGCCGCGCACCTCGAAGCGCGGACGCCGGGTGCGCCTCGGCATCCTCGGCAACCGCAAGGCGCTCGTCGGCGTCGTCATCCTCGCGTTCTTCGTGCTCATGGCGATCATCGGGCCGTGGATCGCGCCCTACGACCCCAGCCAGGTGAACCGCGACGCCGGGCTGCTGCCGCCGTCCGGTGCGCACTGGCTCGGCACCACGGCGACCGGGCAGGACATCTTCTCGCAGCTGCTCGTCGGCACCCAGGGCGTCATGCTGGTCGGCCTCACGGCCGGGATCGTCGCCACCTTCATCTCCGTGGTGGTCGGCGTGGTCTCCGGGTTCGTCGGCGGCCTCGGCGACGAGGTGCTGTCACTGGTCGCGAACATCTTCCTGGTGATCCCGGCGCTGCCGCTCATCATCATCATCACCGGACTGCTCCCCTCGGCCGGCGGGCTGACGGTGGCGTTCGTCATCGCGCTGACCGGATGGGCCTGGGGCGCGCGCGTCATGCGCGCCCAGACGCTCTCGCTGCGCCGACGCGACTTCGTGGAGGCCGCCCGGGCGAACGGCGAGCCGCTCTGGCGGATCGTGTTCTTCGAGATCATGCCGAACCTCACCGCGATCATCGCGTCGAGCTTCATCGGCACGGTGACGTTCGCGATCCTCTCCGAGGTCACGCTCGCCTTCATCGGCGTGACGAGCATCTCCACCTGGAACTGGGGCACCGTGCTGTTCTGGGCGCAGAGCTCGCAGGCGCTCGTTCAGGGCGCCTGGTGGTGGTTCGTGCCGGCCGGCCTCTGCATCGCGGCCGTCGGCACCTCGCTCACGCTCATCAACTTCGGCATCGACGAGTTCGTCAACCCGCGGCTGCGGTCCACCGCCGCCAACGCGGGCGTGCTCCGTCGCAAGCGGATCCGCGCGCGCATCGGCTTCACGCCGGTCTACCGCGCCCCCGCCGCCACCCCCGTCGACATCACCCGCGTCGAGGAGACGACCCGATGACCCTGATCGACCCGGCCCCCGCTCGTCCGGTCAGCAGCGACCGGCAGCCCGTGCTGCAGATCCGCGACCTCAGCGTCGACTACGGCTACGACGACTCCGCGGTGCACGCGCTGCAGGGCATCGACCTCACCCTCCACGCCGGCGAGGTGCTCGGGCTGGCGGGGGAGAGCGGCTGCGGCAAGTCGACGCTCGCCTACGCGGCCACCCGGCTGCTGCCGCCGCCCGGCGTGATCACCGGCGGCGAGGTGCTCTTCACCTCCGCCCGCGACGGCCACGGCGGCGACCTGCTGCGGATGGGCGACGCCGAGCTGCGCGCCCAGCGCTGGCGCGACACGGCGATCGTGTTCCAGGGGGCGATGAACTCGCTCAACCCCGTCTACACGATCGGCCGCCAGCTGACGGACGGCATCCTCGCGCACTCGCCGCGGGGCAGCCGCGACGCGGCGAAGGCGCGCTCGCTCGAGCTGCTCGACATGGTCGGCATCCCGAAGGACCGGCTCAGCTCGTTCCCGCACCAGCTCTCCGGCGGCATGCGCCAGCGCGTCATGATCGCGATGGCGCTCGCGCTCGAGCCGGAGATCGTGATCATGGACGAGCCGACCACCGCGCTCGACGTCGTGATGCAGCGCCAGATCGTCGAGCAGATCATGCAGCTCAAGGACGACCTCGGCTTCAGCGTCATCTTCATCACCCACGACGTGTCGCTGCTGCTCGAGCTCGCCGACCGCATCGCGATCATGTACGCCGGCCGCATCGTCGAGGACGCCACGGCCCAGGAGGTGTACCGGATGCCGCGGCATCCGTACACGGCCGGCCTGCTGCACTCGTTCCCGCCGCTGCGGGGCCCGAAGCGGGAGCTCAAGGGCATCCCCGGGTCGCCGCCGGATCTGGTGAACCTGCCGAGCGGGTGCAAGTTCCACCCGCGGTGTCCGTACGCTTTCGATCAGTGCGCGACGATCGATCCGGAGCTCGGACCGACGGCGTTCGCGGATGCGGAGCCGCATCGGCAGGTGGCCTGCCTGCTGAACGACCCGGCGGTGTCGCCGGGTCCGGTCCCGCTCGAGCTGGGCGTGCGCCCGGGAGGAGAGACACGAGCATGACGACGAACCCGGTGACGCTGTTCACGGGCCAGTGGGCCGATCTGACCCTCGACGAGGTCGCGGGTCACGCGGCCGGATGGGGCTACGACGGCCTGGAGATCGCCTGCTCGGGCGAGCACCTCGACGTCTGGCGCGCCGCCGAGGACGACGCCTACCTCGACGGGCGCCGCGCGGTGCTCGAGCAGCACGGCCTGAAGACCTGGGCGCTCTCGAACCACCTCACCGGCCAGGCCGTCTGCGACGACCCGATCGACTTCCGCCACCAGGCGATCCTCCGCTCGAAGGTGTGGGGCGACGGCGAGGCCGAGGGCGTGCGCCAGCGCGCCGCCGAGGAGCTCAAGCTCACCGCGAAGGTGGCCCGCAAGCTCGGCGTCGACGTCATCACCGGCTTCACCGGCTCGTCGATCTGGCAGTACGTCGCCATGTTCCCGCCGGTCGGCGCCGACGTGATCGACGCCGGCTACGAGGACTTCGCGAACCGCTGGAACCCTATTCTCGACGTGTTCGACGGCGAGGGCGTGCGCTACGCGCACGAGGTGCACCCGTCCGAGATCGCCTACGACTACTGGACCTGCCAGCGTGCGCTCGAGGCGATCGGCCACCGCGAAGCCTTCGGCTTCAACTGGGACCCGTCGCACATGATGTGGCAGGGCAACGACGTCGTCGGCTTCATCACCGAGTTCGCCGACCGGATCTACCACGTGGACTGCAAGGACACGCGCATCCGCCCGAACACCGGCCACGCCGGCATCCTCGGCTCGCACCTGCCGTGGGGCGACCCGCGACGCGGCTGGGACTTCGTGTCCACCGGCCACGGCGACGTGCCGTGGGAGGACGCCTTCCGCGCGCTGCGCCACATCGGCTACGCGGGTCCGATCTCGGTCGAGTGGGAGGACGCCGGCATGGACCGCCTGCACGGTGCGGCCGAGGCCGAGAAGTTCGTCCGCAGCCTGCTCTGGGACCTGCCGACCGCGAGCTTCGACGCGGCGTTCTCGCACAACGCCGACTGACCGACCTGTTGCACCGATGCTGCGCATCGGTGCGAGTGCGTCGCGATGTTCCGGCGCGCTCGTGACATCCTGCAGCACTCGATGCAGAAGGGCGGCGAACGTCCGGTCGCCGCCCTTCGTCGCATCCCGATCGGATGCCGCGGCTAGGCCGCCATCCGGCCGAGCTCCGCCTCGAGCGTGTCGAAGAAGTGCGCGTAGCCCTGGCGCAGCGGCTCCTCCTGGCCCTCGGGGATGGGCGACTGGGTCATCGTGACCTCGGTGCCGCCGTCCACGTCGGCGAAGTCGACGATGAGCTGCGACCGCTCGGGGCTCGACGCGTCGTCGGTGATGGTGAGCCGCAGGTGGTCCGGCGCCTCGACCTCGAGGAACTCGCCGACCCAGTCGATGGTCGGGCCGCCGGGGATCTCCATGGTGGCGGCCCAGGCGCGGCCGGCCTCCGCGACGTAGTCGAGCTTGTCGAGCGGCACGGCGACGGCGTCGCCGCCGAACCACACGGAGAAGTGCTCCGCCTGGGTCCAGGCGTCCCAGACGAGCTGGCGCGGGGCGGCGAACGTGCGGGTGACGGTGAGGTCGGTCATGGTTCCTGTCCTTCCGGTGGGGTGGGCATGTCGGGCGAGATGCTCGACAGGTATGTGTCGAGCGCGCCGAGGCTGTCGCCCCAGAAGCGCTCGTAGTCGGTGATCCAGCGCGAGGCCTCCCGCAGCGGGCGGCCGTCGATCCGGGCGGGGCGGTACTGCGCGTCACGCCCGCGGGTCACGAGACCCGCGGTCTCGAGCACCCGGAGGTGCTTCGACACCGCCGCGAAGCTCATGTCGAACGGCTCCGCGAGCTCCCCGACGGTCGCCTCGCCGCGGGACAGCCGCGCGAGGATCGCCCGGCGGGTGGGGTCGGCGAGGGCGGCGAAGGTGCGGCTGAGCCGGTCGTCGGCCATGTCGTCCTCCTCGTCCTGCTCTTGATCGTATTCAACGTTTCGGTTCAGAACCGATGAGTTGAATATAGGACGGCGGACGGCGCGCGTCAAGACTCGATCCGCGAGGATGGCGCGGCGGCGCGGCGGCCCGCTCAGCCCGCGACGGTGAGCACGATCTTGCCGCGCGTGTGCCCGGACTCGACCGCGCGATGCGCATCGGCGGCGTGGGCGAGATCGAAGACCTGATCGACGAAGACCTTCACGGCGCCCGACTCGAGCAGGCGGGTGATCACGGCGAGGGTGGCCCCGTCGGGCGCGACGCGGTAGCCGGTCGCCCGGACGCCGGCCTCCTCCGCCTCCGCCCGCATCGTCGGCCAGCCGCCGGACGGCCCGGTCACGATGAGGCCGCCGGTGCGCAGCACGGCGAGCGAGCGCGACGAGGTGCGGTCGCCGAGGTTGCCGACGAGGTCGATGACCACATCCGCCTCCGCGATCTGCTGCTCGAACGGCGCGGCGGTGTAGTCGATCGTCTCGGCGGCGCCGAGCTCGCGCAGCCAGGGCAGGTTGCGCGTCGAGCCGGTCGCGATCACGTGCGCGCCGAAGTACGCGGCGAACTGCACCGCGAAGTGCCCGACGCCGCCCGCGCCGGCGTGGATGAGCATCCGCTGGCCCTCGTGCGCCTTCGCGGTCTCGACGACCATGCCCCAGGCCGTCAGGGCGGCGAGCGGCACGGCGGCCGCCTCCACGTGCGACAGGACGGCGGGCTTGCGGATGACGCTGAGCTCGGTGACCGACAGGTACTCCGCGTACGCGCCGCTCATGCGCGGCACCATGCCCATGCCGAACACCTCGGTGCCGGGCTGGAGCGCGTGCGCCTCGTACGGCGCCTCCACGACGATGCCGCTGAAGTCGTTGCCGAGGATCGCCGGGAACGCGTCGATGGCGGCGAACGCCCCGGCCCCCGACCGCGTCTTCGCATCGACCGGGTTCACGCCCGCCGCGATCACCTTGACCAGCACCTCGGCGTTCGCGCGGATCGGCATCGGCACCCGGGCCGGCGTCAGCACGTCCGGGTCACCGGATCCCGCGATCGTCATCGCCCGCATGTCGGTCGTCATCGGCCCTCCCCGTATCTCTCCCACAGTGAACCGGCTCCGTGAGTCGCCGGTGTTTCGGGCAGGTCACCGCGCTGGAAACGATGCGCCGCCCGCCGATACGATGCGACGACGGCGGCTCCGCGCCGCATCGGGACGGCGCCCTCGCGCCGGCAGGCAGGGGTGGACATGCGCGCGCTGGCGATCGCGATCCGGATCGGCGGACTCGTCCTCATCGTGGCCGCGGTGGTGGCGCAGCTGCTCCGCAGCCTCGAGGTCTGGGCGGCCGCCGGCATCACCGATCCGGCCACCCAGGTGACGAACTTCTTCAGCTTCTTCACGATCGACTCGAACCTGCTCAGCGCGGTGTCGTTCGCGGCCGGCGCCGTCATCCTGCTCCGCGGCGGGCGGGGCGGCGAGACTCGGAACTGGACCGTGTTCCGGGCGTGCGTCACCGCCTACATGGCGACGACCGGCATCGTCTACAACACGCTGCTGCGCGGCATCGAGCTGCCCCAGGGCACGACGGTCGCCTGGTCGAACGAGGTGCTGCACGTGATCGCGCCGCTGCTCGTCGTGCTCGACTGGCTGCTGGCTCCCGGCCGCAACCGGCTCGAGTTCAAGCACATCGGGGTGGTCGTGGCCTTCCCGCTGGTGTGGACCGTCTACACGATGATCCGCGGTCCGCTCGTGGACGACCAGGTCTCCGGCAATCCGTTCTGGTACCCGTACCCGTTCCTCAACCCGAACACCGCGCCCGAGGGCTACGTGTCCGTGTTCTTCTACATGGTGCTCATCGCGGCCGTCATCGGCGGGGTGGGGGCCGCGGCGATCTGGGTGTCGCGGCGCGGCCGCCGCTGGCCGCTGCGCGGTCGATGACCGGCCGCACCCCGCTCGCCGGCGCCGCGCCGCTCGCCGTCGCCGCATCGGCCGGGGCCCTCGCCGCGCTCGCCGCGCTGGCGATCATCTGGATCGCGCGCGCCGGCATCCCGCGCGACCTCTACGTGTCGGAGCTCGGCGCCGTCGGCATGCCGACCGCGGGCTGGTTCCAGCTCGCGCTGACGCTGCTGGTCGCCGGCGGGCTCGCGATCGCCTGGGCCTGCCGGGGGCTGCGGGCGCGCGGCCGGATCGTGGGGCTGGTCGCCCCGAGCGCGACGCTCGCGGTGTCGTGCGGGTTCTTCCTGGTGGCCTCGCGGGTGACCTGCACGTCGGGCTGCCCGGTGCCGTGGGGCGCGACGTTCACCCTGCAGGACTTCGTGCACACCCTCTGCGCGACCCTCGCCTTCGCCGCGGCCGCGGTCGCGATGCTGCAGTGCTCGCGCGCGGCCGGGCATCCGGTGCTCCGGCGCATCTCGCTCGCGGCGGCGATCTTCGTGGCGGTCGTCGCCGGCGCGGGCGGCCTCATGTCGGCGTTCGGATTCCACTCCGACCTGGGCAGCCGGCTCGAGCTCGTCGCCACCACCGCGGGCATCGCCTGGATCGCGGCGCTCGGGATCGTCACCGCGGCGACGGCTCGGACAACGGCGACGGGCCGGTCAGCGGCGGGCCATGAGGTCGAGCAGCCGGTCGGCGAGCACGACGAGCCCGTGGATCTCGTTCTCGTCCCGGTCGACCCACTTGCACTGGGGCTCGGTGGCGACCGGCACGAAGTCGCGGTGCTGCTCCCAGACGACGAGCGTGCGCTCCGCGCCGAGGACGTACTGCTGCCACCACACCTGCCGCAGGTACGACCGGGGAATGCTGCGCCACGCTGACTTCGTGGTCTTGATCTCGCAGAGCTCGAGGCGGCCCTCGCGCTCGCGGAGGCCGTCCGGCGTCGCGAGGTGGCGGGTCTCGCCGTCCGCGTGGAACAGCTTCGTGCTGTGCCGCATGCCGTGCACGCGCCCGACCCAGCGCCCGATCTCCGGCTCGCGGGTGCGGCCGTGCTCCGTGAAGGCGTTGCCCGAGAACCGGCTGCCGAGCAGCTTCTCGGTCGCGAGCGCGGGCACCGCCCGCACGCTCGAGAGCCGGGCGACGTCGGTCGCCGTCACGCCGTGGGCGCGTGCCCGGAGCCAGGCGACCCGGTCGTCGGAGTCGGCGACGATCCGCTCCCGCCAGGGCACCGGCGGCGCATCCCAGAGGGAGAGCGTCGGCTGCAGGCGGTTCACCCCTCCATTGTGAGCCGCCGCGCCGACACCCGCCGACGCCCCGCCGAAGGTGCGCATCCGCCGAGCGCGTGCGCGCGCGGTCGAGACGCGGAGCAGGATGGGTGCATGCGCATCGCGGTCACGGGAGCCACCGGCAAGCTCGGCACGGTCGTCGCGGCGGAGCTCGCCGCCGCCGGCCACGACGTCCTCCGGCTCGACGCCGTCGGGCAGCGGGGCGGCGACTTCGTGCAGGTGGAGCTGACCGACTACGGCCAGGTGGTCGACGTGCTGTCCGGCCTCGACGACCGGCTCTCCGGCATCGAGGCGGTCGTGCACCTCGGCGCGGTGCCGGCGGGCGGCATCCGCCCCGACTCCGCCACCTTCCACAACAACATGACGGCCACCTTCAACGTGTTCCAGGCCGCCCGCCGCGCCGGCATCCGGCGCATCGTGCACGCGTCGAGCGAGACGCTGCTCGGCCTGCCGTTCACGGCCGACCCGCCGTACATCCCGGTCGACGAGGACTACCCCTCGCGCCCGGAGAGCATGTACTCCGTCGTGAAGCACCTCGAGGAGGAGCTGGCGCGCAAGCTCGTGCGCTGGAACCCCGAGCTCAGCATCACGGGCCTCCGCTTCTCGAACGTCATGGTGCCCGCCGACTACCAGGGCTTCGCGGACTGGCAGCACGACGCGGCGCTGCGCCGCTGGAACCTCTGGGGCTACATCGACGCCCGCGACGGCGCCCAGGCGATCGGGCTCGCGCTCGAGCGGGCCGAGCCCGGCTACGACACGTTCGTGATCGCCGCGGCCGACACCGTGATGGAGCGCCCGAGCGCCGAGCTCGTGGCGGAGCAGTTCCCCGGGGTGGAGTTCCGGCCCGTCGAGGGGCGGCAGACGCTGCTCTCTATCGACCGCGCCCGCCGGCTGCTCGGCTACGACCCGCGGCACAGCTGGCGGGACGGCGCCTGACCGGTTTTGCGCCGCACGCGCGTCTCGGGTACCCTGACGGAGCCGAAGACCGCCGGTCTTCGTCGTGCCCGCACCGCAAGGTGCTCGTCGCGACGGACCAAGACTCCCTCGGGAGGGCCTGCGCAGGCGTGTGAAGTGATTCGTCGCGAACCGCGATGAGAGGCTCCGCCCGTCTGTGCAGTCGTCACAGCAGTGCCGGAGCCTTTTCCGTCGGCGCGGTCTCTCAGCAATCGAATCCACACACAAGGAGCGCCATGGCGAACAAGGAAGCCACCGTCGCCGAGCTCGCGGATCACTTCCGCGACTCGAACGCGGTTCTGCTGACCGAGTACCGCGGCCTCACGGTGGCGCAGCTCAAGGAGCTGCGCCAGAAGATCCGTGAGGACGCGACCTATGCCGTGGTGAAGAACACGCTCACCAAGATCGCGGCGAACGAGGCGGGGATCTCCGCCTTCGACGAGGACCTCGCCGGTCCGTCCGCGATGGCCTTCGTCCACGGTGACACCGTGGCCGTGGCCAAGGCCCTGCGTGACTTCGCCAAGGCGAACCCTCTTCTCGTGGTGAAGGGCGGCTTCTTCGACGGAGCCCCGCTCACCGCCGACGAGGTCACCAAGCTGGCCGACCTCGAGTCCCGGGAGGTGCTGCTGGCGAAGCTGGCCGGCGCCTTCAAGGCCTCGCTGTTCGGTGCCGCGTACATGTTCAACGCGCCGCTCGCGCAGGCCGTCCGCACGGTCGACGCGCTCCGCGCCAAGCAGGAGTCCGCCGCGTAGTCCACGCGACGGCCGAGACCAGAAACCACAAGGAGTAAGACATGGCCAAGCTCACCACCGACGAGCTGCTCGACGCCTTCAAGGAGCTCTCGCTCATCGAGCTCAGCGACTTCGTCAAGAAGTTCGAGGAGACCTTCGAGGTCACCGCCGCGGCGCCGGTCGCCGTCGCCGCCGCTGGTGGCGGCGCTGCCGCCCCGGTCGAGGAGGTCGAGGAGAAGGACTCCTTCGACGTCGTCCTCGAGGCCGCCGGCGCGTCCAAGATCCAGGTCATCAAGGAGGTGCGCACCCTCACCAGCCTCGGCCTCAGCGAGGCGAAGGCGCTCGTCGACGGCGCGCCGTCGAACGTGCTCGAGGGTGCGAACAAGGAGACCGCCGAGAAGGCGAAGGAGGCCCTCGAGGCCGCCGGCGCCACGGTGACCCTCAAGTAATCCCGCTTCCGGATCCGTCCGGAGACACGAGGGGCGCCGCTCCACCTCCGGGTGGGGCGGCGCCCTTCGTCGTGCGAGCGGGACGCGTCGTTCGACGCGCCCCGCCGCCGCGGGGCTGACGGATCAGGTCGGCGCTCCGCGGAGCACCATGAGACCACGTCCGTCAGCCGGCCGGTCGGCCGCCGGGGGGTGATCCCGGGGTGAAGCCGAGATACAGCCCGAGCGTCGAGGCCTTGCGCACGGCCTCCTCGCGGGAGCCGACGCCGAGCTTGCGGTAGATGTTGCGCAGGTGCGTCTTCACCGTGTTCGTGGAGAGGTACAGGGCGGCGGCGATGCCCGAGATCGTCTCGCCGAGCCGCAGCCGGTCGAGCACGGCGGTCTCGCGGGCGGTCAGCTGCTCGTGCTTCGGGCCGGTCTCGGGGCGCGGATGCTGCGACACGCGCTCGAGCAGCGCGCGGACGGCCTCCGGCTGGCGTCGCGCGAGCGCGCGGTCGCGCACCCGGTCGAGCAGCCCGTCCGGCAGGAACAGCAGCGGCATGAGCGAGCCGCTCTCCGACATCGACAGCAGGGCGCGGTCGGCCCAGTGGTCGGACGCGGCGAGGGCGCTGCGCTCGAGCTCGATCGCACTGCGCAGCAGCTGCACCTCGATGAGCGGCCGCGGCGAGTGCAGGTCGCCGAGCTCCTCGCACGGCTCGAGGGCCGCGGAGGCGCCCTCGACGTCGCCGTTGAGCAGCCGCAGCTCGGCCACGAACCGGTCGCTGCAGGCCTCGTGCTGCGGAGTGGAGGGCAGCCGGCTGAGCAGGCGCCAGGCCTCGTCGCCCTGCCCGACCCGGATGAGCACCTGCGCGCGCATCATGCCGCCGAGCAGCGACCACATCCGCTCCGCGTGCCAGCCGTCGAGCAGCACGGCCGCGCGGCGGAGGAAGTCGAGCGCCTCGACGTAGCGGGTCTCGACGAGGGCGAGCCGCCCGCCGAGCATGAGCGCGAACGGCTCCCACTCGGTGCCGGCCGCGGCGGCCAGCGCCTCGGGCAGCAGCTCGGCCGCCCTCGGAGTCGAGAACCGGTCGATCGCGGTGTTGAGCTCCGCGAGCAGGGCGGCGGCGCCGTACCCGCCCGCGAGCAGGCCGCTGTCGCCGGCCTCCTCGCGCACGGCGTCGGCGCGGCGTTCTGCCGCGTCGAGGTCGCCGGAGCTCATCGAGCACAGCGCGAGGGCGCCACGGCACTCGAGCCGCTCGGCCAGGGGGAGATGGCGGTCGGCGAGGCCGTCGGCGAAGAGGAGCTGCCGCTCGGCATCCGCCAGCTCGCCGCGGTGCATGGCGACGATGCCGCGCTGCATCGCGATCGCCGCCTGCGCGCCGACGCGCCACGGCATGCTCTCACCGGCCGCGGACTCGACGAGCCGCTCGGCCTCGTCGAGGTGCCCGGCCGCGTCGTCGATGCGGCCGACCTGGCGCAGCGCGGCGGCGGAGTGCAGCTCGGCGTCGACGCGGACGGGCGCCGGGGCGCCGAGCTCGCGGGCGCCGGCCCGGGCGGCGGCGAGGTAGGCGAGCGCGGGGGAGGCGCTCTCGCCGCCCGCGCGGTAGCTTGCGCCGAGCGCGACGGCGACGTCGGGCTCGCGCGCCCAGGCGTCCTCGGGCAGCAGCGCGATGATGTCGCGCAGGGCGGCGCCGTGCGCCGCGGCGAGCGGCCGCCACGACTCGGCGACGGCACGGAGGGCGCTCGCATGATCGCCCTCGCCGACGGCGCGGGCGACGAGCGTGCGGAGCGAATCCGGGGACGGATGGCGGATCACTGAAGGGACTCTTTCGTGGACTGCGGCGGGTCTCCGGCGGGGACCGGATCACGTCAGGGCAGGCGGCGCGACGGGTTCGCAGGCCGTTCCGCGCGGAATCCCAGCACACGCGGAGCGGACAGTCTGTCCTTCTCTCCACAGTACTTGCGCGGGACGAGCAGTGTCCACCACAATGAGGACATCCGGGTCGTCCCCGCGCTCCCGGATTCCGATCGCCCCCCACGATCGGACCCGATGACCGCACGTTCCCCCGACGTGTTCACCGGTCTCGTCAGCCTTACCCTCTGCCGAGCCCGAAGCCCGAATTGCGTCTGGCCCACCCAGCCGGACGATGAGCAGGTGAACCCCCGAGGGGATCGCGCGGCAGTAGTAGGAAGCCCGCTCCCCCGATGCGCTTCTCGTCCCAGAAGTCACCCCTGCCCGATGACGCCCGAGAGGGCGTCCTGTCGCGCTTCTCGCGACGCCACCGCGTGATCGCGGGCGCCGCAGCGCTCGCTGTCGCCCTGCTCTCCGGAGGCGTCCTCGCGGTCACGTCCGCCGCGGCGCCGGCCGAAGCGCACGACGGCACCGTCACGGTCGACTGCACCCAGATCCTGGCCAACTACAAGAACTACGACGGCTCGAAGACCAACACGATGCGGATCTCCTACACGGAGACGACCGGCGCCGTCGCGGCGTTCGACCAGACCTTCTCGTTCGGCAACGCGCTGAGCAAGACGATCACGTTCCCCGACTCGTCCAAGAACTACAACTGGACCGTCGAGGTCAAGGCCGGCGACAATGACCCGCGCTGGCACTACACGAAGAGCGGCATCACCACGGGCTGCATCGTGCCGACGACGCCGACCATCTCCGCGTCGGCCGACACCTGCACGGTGACCAGCCCGGACGCGACGATCCCGCTGACCGTGAAGCTCGGCAACCTCACCGCCGGGCGCACCTACTCCGTCACGGCGACGGGCCTGACGGCGCAGGCCATCACGGCCAAGGGCGCCACGGACACCGTGACCTTCGCCGGCACGAAGACCGGCGGCACCTACACGGTGACCGTCACCGACACGCAGAAGCCGAAGCTGACGGCGACCACCACGGTCAAGTCCGAGCCCTGCCCGACCGTCGGCACGATCTCGCTCGAGGCCGGCGCCTGCACCGCGCCCGGCGGCCCCGCCGCCATCACGGTCAAGTCCGACGCCTTCGTGCCCGGCAAGCAGTACGTGGTGACCACCTCGCTCAACACGAGCAGCAGCTACACCGCGACCGCCGCGAAGACCCTCATCGTGAACGTCCTCCCGACCGGCACCGCCGCGCAGGAGGTCACGCTGACCGTCGCCTTCGGCACGAACGCCGACTCGACGCAGACCGCCAAGGTGCTCGTGCAGCCGTGCCCGAGCGGCGTCCTGGCGATCGCCATCCAGCCCGCACCCTGCACGATCGGCGACACCACCCGCGCCGTGAGCGCGAACCTCTCCGGCCTCGTGCCCGGACGCAGCTACGACGTGACGCTCGACGGCAGGGCCCTGACCACGTTCGTGGCCGAGTCGGGCACCGCGTCGATCACCGAGGGCCTGAAGAACCTCGCGTTCGGCAGCCACACGCTGACGGTCGTCGACACGGTGTCGTCGGCCTCCACGCAGACCGCGGCGTTCGTCGCCGAGTCCTGCGCCTCCGTGCCGAAGATCACCACGCACCTCGACCCGTGCACCGTGCCGAACGGCGCCGGCGAGATCACCGCGACCGTCTCGGGCCTGACCACCGGCCGCTCGTACACCGTGACGATCACCGATGACGGCGAGCCGGTCACCGGCCAGCCGGCGCAGACCTTCCAGGCCGACGCGGTCTCGAAGAACCTGACCTTCAGCGGACTGACCAAGGGCGGCGACTACACGATCGTCGTGACGGACACGCTCGAGTCGCGGGCCACCGCGACCACGACCGTGGTCGTCGACGACTGCCCGCCGCAGCCCGAGGTCGGCGGCGTCAGCATCGCCTGCGTCGCGGGCTCCTCGCCGTCGATCGTCGTGACCCTGAGCGACCTGACCCCCGGTCAGCAGTCGTGGCGGATCGACCTCGACCACCGCAACGCCGACGGCACCTTCACGAACGTCTCGACCCGGTCGGTCGCGACCGTGAACCCGTCGGACCTCACCTTCGCGAACGTCACGAACGGCGACACCTACCGGGTGACGCTGACGTCGACCCCGTCGAACATCGTGGTCCAGGAGGAGGTGCCCGTGAACTGCGCGGTCACCCCGCCCACCACGCCGAACACGCCCTCCACCCCCGGTGAGGTCGGCGGCGTGACCATCGAGGCCCTCGCGACGACCGGCGCCGACGTGGCGCTGCCGCTCGCGGCCGGCGTCTCCCTTCTCTCCCTGGGAGCACTGCTCACCGTCCTGACGGTGCTCCGCCGACGCAAGGAGGCGCGGGGCTAGACCCGGATCCTCGCTCTACGCCGAAAGGGACGATCGGCGTGAGGATCCGCAGCTGACGGGGACGATCAGCTGGTCGGAGGTGCGGCTCACGGGCCGCACCTCCGATGCCCGCCCCGTCACCCGCACCGTGCCACGTCCGTCCGGAGACGCTATGCTCCGGGCAGACTCACCCGGACCGGCCGGGGGATCGGATGTCGCGGAGGGCGTCCGGTCCCTCGGCCTTCCGTGTTCCCGGGCCCGCTCCACCGGCTCACCCGTTCCCCTCCGGATGCCGCCGGCCCGTCCCACCGCCACCGGCGGGTGTCCCCGCCGCGGCCCTAGGCTGACCGAGATGAGCATGCGCGGTGGAGGCGGAGGTCGCGGCGGCGGCCGCATCGGCTCATCCGACGCCGCCGTGCAGCGCGCGGAGAACGCGCAGGCACCGCGCATCCCGAACCTGGTCGGCCGGATCGCCGAGCTGTTCACCCCGTACCGGGCGCCGCTCGCCGGCACGCTCGTGCTCGTGCTGGTCGGCGCCGCGATCAACGTGGTCTCGCCGCTGCTGACCCAGCAGGCCTTCGACCGCGGGCTGTTCCCCGCCGACGGCAAGGTCGACGTGCCGGTGCTCGTCGAGATCGTCGGCTTCATGGTCGCGGCGGCCCTCGCCTCGGCCGCGGTCGGCGTCGCGCAGACCTACCTCACGGCCCGGGTCGGCAACAGCGTCATGGGCGCGCTGCGCGTGAAGCTGTTCCGCCACCTGGAGGCGATGGAGCTCGGCTTCTTCACCCGCACGAAGACGGGCGTCATCCAGTCCCGCCTGCAGAACGACGTCGGCGGCGTCGCCGGCGTGCTGAGCAACACGGTGCAGAGCATCGTCGGCAACACCGTCACGGTGCTCGCGGCGCTCGTCGCGATGATCGTGCTGAGCTGGCAGATGACGATCGTGGCGGTCATCCTGCTGCCGCTGCTCGTGATCGCGCAGCGCCGGGTCGGCCAGGTGCGCGCCCGCATCGCGACCCAGACGCAGGAGTCGCTGTCGCAGATGACCGCCATCACGCAGGAGGCCCTCAGCGTCTCCGGCGTGCTGCTCACGAAGAGCTTCACCCGGCAGCACGCCGAGGTGGAGCGCTACGAGGCCGAGAACCGCACCCAGATCGGGCTGCAGATCCGTCAGGCGATGAGCGGGCAGTGGTTCTTCGGGCTCGTCAACGTCATCCTCTCCGTCATCCCGGCGGTGATCTACCTGGTGGCGGCCTGGCTGCTCACCGGCGGCGTCGACGTCACCGCGGGCACGATCATCGCGTTCACGACCGTGCTCGCCCGGCTGACCTTCCCGCTGCTCGGCCTGCTCCGCGTCGCGCTCGACCTGCAGACCTCGCAGGCGCTGTTCGCGCGCATCTTCGAGTACCTCGACCTGGTACCGGCGATCGAGGACGCGCCGGACGCGCACGACGTGCGCGCCGACCGGCTCGGCGAGGTCGAGTTCGACGCCATCGAGTTCCGCTACCCGGACGCCGGACCGGACACCCCGCCGACGCTCGACGGCGTGAGCCTCCGCGTGGAGCCCGGGCAGTACGCGGCGTTCGTGGGCCCGTCCGGCGCCGGCAAGACGACGGTGTCGTACCTGGTGCCGAGGCTCTACGACGTGGCGGGCGGCCGCGTGCTGTTCGCGGGCGACGACGTGCGGGAGCTGCGCGCCGACTCGCTCGTCGGCTCGATCGGCATCGTCAGCCAGGAGACCTACCTCTTCCACGCCACCATCGCCGAGAACCTCCGCTACGCGAAGCCGGATGCCACGCAGGCGGAGCTCGAGGCGGCGTCGCGCGCGGCGAACATCCACGACACCATCGCGTCGTTCCCCGACGGCTACGACACCGTCGTGGGGGAGCGCGGCTACCGGCTCTCCGGCGGCGAGAAGCAGCGCGTCGCGATCGCGCGCGTGCTGCTGAAGGACCCGCCCGTGCTGATCCTCGACGAGGCGACGAGCGCGCTCGACACGGTGAGCGAGCGGATCGTGCAGCGCGCCCTCGACACCGCGTCGCGCGGCCGCACGACGCTCGCGATCGCGCACCGGCTCTCGACCGTGGTGGCGGCCGACGTGATCTTCGTCGTCGACCGCGGGCGGATCGCGGAGCGCGGCACGCACGCGGAGCTGCTCGCCGCCGGCGGCGTGTACGCGCGCCTGTTCGCCGAGCAGCTGGCGGCGGCCAGCGCGGGCGACGGGGCTCCGGCGCCGGCGGTCTGACGCCCGGTCATCGGACACCGCCCGCGGGTACGCTTTCGAGCATGGACTACGCCGACTCCGTGCTCGACGTGATCGGCGGCACGCCGCTCATCCGACTCAACCGGGTGACCGAGGGCATCGCCGCGACCGTGCTCGTGAAGGTGGAGTACCTCAACCCCGGCGGCTCGTCGAAGGACCGCATCGCGGTGCGGATCATCGACGCGGCCGAGCGCGAGGGCAGGCTCGCGCCGGGCGGCACGATCGTCGAGCCGACGAGCGGCAACACCGGCATCGGGCTCGCGCTGGTGGCTCAGCAGCGCGGCTACCGCTGCGTCTTCGTGTGCCCGGACAAGGTCAGCGACGACAAGGTCAACACCCTCCGCGCATACGGCGCCGAGGTCGTGGTGTGCCCGACCGCGGTGCCGCCGGAGAGCCCGGAGTCCTACTACAGCGTCAGCGACCGGCTGGCTCGCGAGATCCCGGGCGCGTTCAAGCCCGACCAGTACTCGAACCCGAACGGGCCGCTGAGCCACTACGAGACCACGGGGCCGGAGATCTGGGCCGACACCGACGGGCGCATCACGCAGTTCGTCGCCGGCGTCGGCACGGGCGGCACGATCAGCGGCGTCGGGCGGTATCTCAAGGAGCAGAACCCGGCGGTGCGGATCATCGGCGCCGACCCCGAGGGCAGCGTCTACTCCGGCGGCACCGGCCGCCCGTACCTCGTCGAGGGCGTCGGCGAGGACTTCTGGCCGACCGCCTACGACGCGACGGTCGTCGACGACATCATCGCCTCGAGCGACGCCGAGAGCTTCGAGGCGACCCGCCGCCTCGCGCGCGAGGAGGGACTGCTCGTCGGCGGCTCCAGCGGCCTCGCCGTCGCCTCCGGGCTCAAGGCCGCCCGCGACCTCGGGCCCGACGATGTCATGGTCATCCTGCTGCCCGACGGCGGCCGCGGCTACCTCGGCAAGATCTTCAACGACCAGTGGATGCGCTCCTACGGCTTCCTCCCGCCGAGCGCCGACCGCACCATCGCCGACATGGTCGGCACGAAGTCGCCGGACGTCGCCGGCCTCGTGCACGTGCACCCGAGCGACACCGTCCGCCACACGATCGACAAGATGCGCCAGTACGACATCTCGCAGATGCCGGTCCTCTCGGCGGAGCCGCCCGTCGTCATGGGCGAGGTCGTCGGCTCGATCGACGAGCAGACCCTCATCGAGGCCGTGTTCTCCGGCCGCGCGCAGCTCACCGACGCGCTGGCCGCCTACATCCGCCCGCCGCTCGCGCTGATCGGCATGCAGGAGACCGTCGAGTCGGCGCAGGAGGCGCTGACCCGCGCTCCCGCCCTCCTCGTCACCAGCGACGGCAAGCCGGCGGCCGTGATCACGCGCCACGACCTGCTCGCCTACCTCAGCGCCTGATCCTCGGCGCCACGATCCGGAAGAGACCAGCACCATGAGCACCACCGCGTCCAACGACGACTTCGCCACCCGCGCCGTCCATGCCGGACAGGAGCCGGATGCCGCCACCGGCGACGTGATCCCGGCCCTGCACCTGTCGACGACGCACCGGCAGGACGGGATCGGCAACCTCCGCCAGGGCTACGAGTACATCCGCGGCACGAACCCGACGCGCGACTCGCTGCAGACGCAGCTCGCCGCGCTCGAGGGCGCCGACCGCGCCCTCAGCTTCGCCTCCGGTCTCGCGGGCGAGGACGCCGTGCTGCGCGCGCTGCTGTCGCCGGGCGCCCGGGTGGTCATGGGCAACGACGTCTACGGCGGCACGCACCGGCTGGTGAACCGCCTGCACGTGCCGTGGGGCGTCGAGCTCGTCACGGCCGACCTCTCGGACCTCGACGCGGCGCGCGCCGCGCTGGCGACGCCGACGACCGTGCTCTGGGTCGAGACGCCGAGCAACCCGCTCATGAAGATCAGCGACATCGCGGCGCTGGCCGAGCTCGGGCACGCGGCCGGGGCGACGGTCGTCGTCGACAACACCTTCGCGTCGCCGTACCTCCAGCAGCCGCTGTCGCTCGGCGCCGACGTCGTCGTGCACTCGGCGACGAAGTACCTCGGCGGCCACAGCGACGTGCTCGGCGGCGCCGTGGTGCTCCGCGACGGCGAGCTGGCCGAGCGGATCGGCTTCATCCAGTTCGCCGCCGGCGCCGTGTCCGCGCCGTTCGACGCCTGGCTCACGACGCGCGGCATCAAGACCCTCGCCGTGCGGATGGAGCGCCACTCCGACTCGGCGGCCGCGATCGCGGGGGCCCTCGTCGGCCACCCGGCCCTCGCCGCCGTGCTGTACCCGGGGCTGCCGAGCCACCCCGGCCACGAGCTGGCGGCGCGGCAGATGCGGCGCTTCGGCGGCATGATCTCGCTCGACCTGGCCGCCGGCGGCGCCGCGGCCCGCGCGTTCGCGGAGTCGCTCGAGCTGTTCACGCTCGCCGAGTCGCTCGGCGGCGTCGAGTCGCTCGTGAACTACCCGGCCGAGATGACCCACGCGTCGGTGCGCGGCACCGAGCTCGAGGTGCCGGACTCGATCGTGCGCCTGTCGGTCGGGCTCGAGTCGCCGGACGACCTGCTCGCCGACCTGCGGCAGGCCCTCGGCCGCGTCTGATCGCGGGTCGTCGCGCGCGTCCGAGCGTGCATAATGGCTGTCGAGATGTGAACGTACACATCCGCCGATGACGTCGGGAACCTCGTGACGACACAGCCGGGCACCCGTGCCCCGAACATCCGTGACGTCGCGCGCGCCGCCGGAGTGTCGTACCAGACCGTCTCCCGGGTGCTCAACGACTCCCCGAGCCTGCGGCCGGAGACCCGGCAGCGCGTGCTCGAGGCGATCGACGAGCTCGGCTACCGGCCGAACCAGGCTGCTCGCGCCCTGGTCACGAGCCGGTCCGGCCTGCTCGGCGTGCTCATGGCCTCCCGGATGGCCGCCTACGGGCAGCAGACCGTGCTGACCGAGATCGAGGACGCCGCCCGCGCCGCCGGCTACCGGCTCGCCGTGGCCAGCTGCCAGAGCGACGCGGCCTCCGTGCGGGAGTCGATCGACCAGCTCGTCGGCCAGGCGGCGGAGGCGATCGTCGTCGTCGCGCCGCAGGCCCGGGTCTTCGACGCGCTCGTCTCGAGCCCCACGGGCGTGCCGTTCGTGATGCTCGACTCGGAGCGCCGCGACGAGGTGCACAGCGTCTCCGTCGACCAGTTCGAGGGCGCCCGCCTGGCCACCCGGCACCTGATCGAGCTGGGGCACCGCCGGGTCGTGCACCTGGCCGGCCCGCAGGACTGGATCGAGGCGGACTCCCGGATGCGCGGCTTCCTGCGCGAGATGGACGAGAACGACCTCGGCGTCATCCCGCCCGTGCTCGGCGACTGGACGGCCGAGTTCGGCTACCGCGCGGGCCGCGAGATGCTCAACCGGGCCGACTTCACCGCGGTGTTCTCGTCGAACGACCAGATGGCGCTCGGCCTGCTGCACGCGTTCCGCGAGTCCGGCATCCGCGTGCCGGCCGACGTCAGCGTCGTCGGCTTCGACGACATCCCCGATGCCGCCCACTACTCGCCGCCGCTCACCACGATCCGCCAGGACTTCGTGGAGATCGGGCGCCGCGCGGTCGCGCTGGTGCTCGCCCAGCTCGGCGGCGAGCCGGTCGCCGAGACGGCCTCCATCCGCCCCCAGCTCGTGCTGCGCGCGTCGACCGGCGCGCCGGGACGACGATGATCACGAGACGGTGACGAACGCATGGTCCGGTTTGACATGCCCCGGAGCGGGCACTACTTTTCGATTGACCGTGTGAACGGTCACACGAACGCGGATCGATCCGACCGCGTCGACAACGCCGTCGAGAAGCGAAGGAGCCAGGTGAGCCCGCACCGCGTCGCCCCCGCCCGGATCGGGGGCCGTCATGTCTGACCCCCGCACCATCCTCGAGATGCGCGGCATCACGAAGCGCTTCCCCGGCGTGATCGCGCTCGACGACGTCAACCTCACCGTCTCCGCGGGCGAGATCCACGCGATCTGCGGCGAGAACGGCGCCGGCAAGTCGACGCTGATGAAGGTGCTCTCCGGCGTCTACCCGCACGGCACCTACGAGGGCGACATCGTCTTCCAGGGCGAGGAGCAGCGCTTCCGCGACATCAAGCAGTCCGAGGCCGCCGGCATCGTGATCATCCACCAGGAGCTCGCGCTCATCCCGGAGCTCTCGATCACCGAGAACATCTTCCTGGGCAACGAGCCGAAGCGCTTCGGCATCATCAACTGGGACGTCGCGCGCCTCCGCGCCATCGAGCTGCTCGCCCGCGTCGGCCTCAGCGACGACCCGGACACCCCGATCAAGACGCTCGGCGTCGGCAAGCAGCAGCTCGTCGAGATCGCCAAGGCGCTGAACAAGAACGTGAAGCTGCTCATCCTCGACGAGCCCACCGCGGCGCTCAACGAGAACGACTCGCAGCACCTGCTCGACCTGCTCCGGGGCCTCAAGGGCCGCGGCATCACGAGCATCATGATCAGCCACAAGCTCAACGAGATCGAGGCGATCGCCGACACCATCACGATCATCCGCGACGGCCACACGGTCGAGTCGCTGAACGTGAAGGCCGACGGCGTCGACGAGGACCGCATCATCCGCGGGATGGTGGGCCGCAGCCTCCAGAGCCGCTTCCCCGACCACACGCCGAACATCGGCGAGGTGCTCTTCGAGGTGCGCGACTGGAACGTGCAGCACCCGCAGGTGCCCGATCGCCTGGTCTGCAAGAACGAGAGCTTCACCGTGCGCCGCGGCGAGATCGTCGGCTTCGCCGGCCTCATGGGCGCCGGCCGCACCGAGCTCGCGATGAGCCTGTTCGGCCGGTCGTACGGCACGTGGCTCTCCGGCACGATCCTCAAGGAGGGGCGCGAGATCCAGGTGCGCTCGGTCTCCGAGGCGATCGACCACGGCATGGCCTACGTCAGCGAGGACCGCAAGGTGCTCGGCCTGAACCTGCTCGACGACATCAAGCGCTCCACCGTCAGCGCGAAGCTCTCGAAGATCGCGCCGCTCGGCGTCGTCGACGAGGACAAGGAGCGCGCGGCGGCGGACTCGTACCGCAAGGACCTGCGCATCAAGACCCCGACGGTCGACGAGGGCGTCGGCAAGCTGTCCGGCGGCAACCAGCAGAAGGTCGTGCTGGCGAAGTGGATGTTCACCGACCCCGACCTGCTGATCCTCGACGAGCCCACCCGCGGCATCGACGTCGGCGCCAAGTACGAGATCTACGGGATCATCCAGCGGCTCGCCAGCGAGGGCAAGGCCGTCGTGGTGATCTCCTCCGAGCTGCCGGAGCTGCTGGGCATCTCCGACCGCATCTACACGATCTTCGAGGGTGAGATCACGGCCGACATCCCGGCCGCCGACGCCACCCCCGAGACCCTCATGAAGAACATGACGTCCCGAGCGAAGGAGCCGGTCCGATGAGCACCGACACCACCCAGATCCCGACGCGACGCGGAGGCCTCCGCGACCTCGGCAAGATGTTCGGCGGCGGACAGTCGAGCCTGCGCCAGTTCGGCATCCTCGGCGCGCTCGTCGCGATCGTCATCATCTTCCAGATCCTCACCGAGGGGCGCACGCTGCTCCCCGGCAACGTGATCAACATCGTCAACGCGAACTCCTACGTGCTGATCCTCTCGATCGGCATGGTGATGGTGATCATCGCCGGCCACATCGACCTCTCGGTCGGCTCCGTGGCGGCGTTCGTCGGCATCATCGTGGCGATCGCGATGACCGACTGGAACCTCCCCTGGCCGATCGCGATGATCATCGGCCTCGCGCTGGGAGCGCTGGTCGGCGCCTGGCAGGGGTTCTGGGTCGCCTACGTCGGCATCCCCGCGTTCATCGTGACCCTGGCCGGCATGCTGCTGTTCCGCGGCCTCAACCTGTTCTTCGGCGACTCCACCAGCCGCACCACCCCCGAGGACTTCGGCGTGGTCGGCGGCGGCTACCTGCCGGAGATCGGACCCGACACCGGCTTCAACAACTGGACGCTCATCCTCGGCTTCCTCGCCGCGGTCGCCGTGGTCGTGCGCGAGGTGCTCCTGCGCCGCAAGCAGGCCCGCAGCGGCGCCGACCAGGCGCCGATCTGGGTCAGCATCCTCAAGATCGTCGTGCTCGTCGGCGTGATCGGCTACGCGTCGACCCTGTTCGGCGGCGGCCGAGTCGGCACGAGCGTGCCGGTCTCCGGCCTCATCCTCATCGGCGCCGTGCTCATCTACGGCTTCGTGACGAACCGCACGGTGTTCGGCCGCCACATCTACTCGGTCGGCGGCAACTGGCATGCGGCCGAGCTGTCCGGCGTGAAGATCAAGCGCGTCAACTTCTTCGTGATGATGAACATGTCGGTGCTCGCGGCGCTGGCCGGCATGATCTTCGTCTCGCGGTCGCAGGCCTCCGGCCCGCTCGACGGCAACGGCTGGGAGCTCGACGCGATCGCCGCGGTCTTCATCGGCGGCGCGGCCGTCTCCGGCGGCATCGGCACCGTGGTCGGCTCCATCGTCGGAGGCCTCGTCATCGCGGTGCTCAACAACGGCCTGCAGCTGCTCGGCGCCGGTCAGGACCAGGTGCAGATCATCAAGGGCCTCGTGCTCCTCGGCGCCGTGGCCGTCGACGTGATCAGCAAGCGCTCCGGCGGCCGCTCGATCCTGTCGCGCTTCTCCCGGCGCACCGCCGAGGCGCCGGAGGCGCCCCGCATCACGCCGACGTCCGACGCGGCGGAGGCCAGCTCGCGTCCCGCGGACGCCGAGCGCACCCCGAGCTGATCCGACCCCCACAGATCCCCATCACCACCACCAACAGAGAAGGAAATCACATGCGCAAGATCGCACTCGCGACGATGGCCGTCGCAGCGACCGCCGCACTCGTGCTGGCCGGCTGCTCGCAGCGGTCCGGCTCCGACAGCGGCGACGACGCCAAGGCGGGCTTCGACAAGGGCAGCAAGATCGGCGTGGCCCTCCCGGACGCCACGAGCGAGAACTGGAAGATCGCGATCGACCAGTTCAAGGGCGCGCTCGACGACGCCGGCTTCGACGGCACCGTCGTCGGCGCGGCGGCGACCAACACGGTCGCCGACCAGCAGAGCCAGATCGAGTCGATGATCACCAGCGGCGCGAAGGTCATCGTGATCGGCGCCAAGGACGCCTCGCAGCTCACCACGCAGCTGAAGGAGGCGCACGAGAACGGCATCAAGGTCATCGCCTACGACCGTCTCCTCGAGGCCAGCCCGTACGTCGACTACTACGTCGCGTTCGACAACTTCAAGGTCGGCCAGCTGCAGGGCCAGGCGCTGCTCGACGGCCTGAAGGCGAAGTTCCCGGACAAGAGCAAGTACAACATCGAGCTCTTCTCGGGCGACCCGGGCGACCCGAACGCGAAGGTCTTCTTCAACGGCGCCATGGAGGTGCTGAAGCCGAAGATCGACGACGGCACCCTCACCGTCGTGTCCGGCCAGACCTCGGTCGAGCAGACCGCGACCGCCGACTGGGCCGCTGAGAACGCGCAGAGCCGCATGGACACCCTCCTGCAGGGCAACTACGGCGGCAAGGACCTCGACGGCGTGCTCGCGCCGAACGACAACCTCGCCCGCGCCGTCCTCAAGTCGGTCTCCGACGCCGGCCGTCCCGGCATCGTCGTGACCGGTCAGGACTCCGAGGCCGCCTCGATCCCGCTCATCATGAGCGGCGAGCAGTACATGACGATCTACAAGGACACGCGCAAGCTCATCGCGCAGACCGTCGACATGATCACCACGCTGTCGAAGGGCGACACCCCGGAGACCACGGACAAGGAGAACAACGGCAAGACCGACGTGCCGACGTACTACCTGGCCCCGGTCGCCGTCACCGCCGCGAACGCCGCCGAGGCCTATAAGGGCAACGACGACCTCGAGCCGCTGACCCAGAAGTAACCCAGCACCGCACGAGGGGCCCGTCCGCGCATCGCGCGGGCGGGCCTCCGCCGTCTCCGGGAGGCGACGGGCCGTCGTCATAGCCGCCCCATAGGCACTCCCGGGCGGGGCGCAGGACCGGGAGCGGTCCGGCATAGCGCCCCTGCCGATCCTGTCGAGCATGGAACAGCACGACAGCCTCCGGCTCGACGTGGTCGTCCCCGTCTACAACGAGGCGGCGGCGCTCGAGCACAGCATCCGCACGCTGTCCGCGAGCCTGAGCGAGAACCTCGACCTCAGCTGGCGGATCACGATCGCCGACAACGCGTCCACCGATGCGACGGCCGCGATCGCCGACCGGCTCGCCCGCGAGCTGCCCTCCGTCGTCGCGGTGCACCTCCAGGCGAAGGGCCGGGGACGCGCGCTCAAGCGCGTCTGGCTCGACTCGCCCGCCGAGGTGGTCGCCTACCTCGACGTCGACCTCTCCACCGAGCTCGCGGCCCTCCCCGTGCTCGTCGCGCCGCTCCTCAGCGGGCACAGCGACCTCGCGATCGGCACGCGCCTCGCGCCGTCGTCGCGGGTCGTGCGGGGCCCGAAGCGCGAGTTCGTGTCGCGCTCGTACAACGTCATCCTCCGCGCCGTCGGCGTGCGGGCGAGCGACGCGCAGTGCGGCTTCAAGGCCATGCGCCGGGCCGTCGCGCAGCGGGTGCTGCCCCACGTCGAGGACACCGGCTGGTTCTTCGACACGGAGCTGCTGATGATCGCCGAGCACGCCGGCCTCCGCATCCACGAGGTGCCGGTCGACTGGGTCGACGATCCGGACAGCAAGGTCGACATCGTGGCGACCGCGATGGCGGACCTCCGCGGCGTCGTCCGCGTGACGACCGGCATCATGCGCGGCCGCATCCCGGTCGAGGCCATCTACGCCGAGCTCGGGCGGCATCCGTTCGAGCAGGCGCGACGTCCCGGCTTCTTCGGCCAGGTGCTGCGCTTCGGGATCGTGGGCGTCCTGTCCACGCTCGCCTACGCGCTGCTCTACCTCGGGCTGCAGACGGCGATCGAGGCGCAGGTCGCGAACTTCCTCGCGCTGCTCGTCACCGCCGTCGCCAACACCTGGGCCAACCGCCGCTTCACGTTCGGCGTACGGGGGAGCGCCGGCTTCGCCGGGCACCAGGTGCGCGGCCTCATCGTCTTCGGCATCGCGTGGGGGCTCACCGCCGCCGCGCTCGCCGGGGTGCACGCGCTCGACCCGGGCGCCGGGGCCACCACCCAGCTCGTGGCCCTCACCGCGGCGAACCTCGTCGCGACCGCGCTGCGGTTCGTGGCCCTCCGCTGGTGGGTGTTCCGCGACCGCCGGCGCGCCCGCACGACCCTGGCGGCACCCGCCGCTGCGACCGACCTGCACCGCTCAGCGGTGCGCGACCACGAGGAGGCGGCGGCATGACCGCGACCACGTCCACCCGGATCCCCGCCGGCACCGCCGGCTCCACCCGTCCCGACCTCGGGACCCGGCTCCGCGAGGCCGGGCGCAGCCTGGTGCTCGGGCGCCGCGGCGCCCTCGTCTGGGAGCGTCCCGCCCTGCTCGGCCTGCTCGCCGTCACCGCCGCCCTCTACATCTGGGATCTCGGCGCGAGCGGCTGGGCCAACTCCTTCTACTCCGCGGCGGTGCAGGCCGGCAGCCAGAACTGGGAGGCCTTCTTCTACGGCTCCTCGGACGCCGCCAACTCGATCACGGTCGACAAGCCGCCCGCGAGCCTGTGGCTCATGGCGCTGTCGGTGCGCCTGTTCGGGCTCAGCTCGTGGAGCATCCTGCTGCCCGAGGCGATCATGGGCGTCGTCACCGTCGGCGTGCTGTACGCCGCCGTGCGCCGCCGCTTCTCGGCCCAGACCGCGCTGCTCGCGGGCGGCGTGCTCGCGCTGACCCCGGTCGCGGCGCTGATGTTCCGGTTCAACAACCCGGACGCACTGCTCGTGCTGCTGCTCACCCTCGCCGTGTACTTCACGCTGCGTGGCATCGAGGACGGCCGCGTCCGATGGGTGCTGCTCGCCGGTGCGATGGTCGGCTTCGGCTTCCTCACGAAGCAGCTGCAGGCGTTCCTCATCCTGCCGCCGCTCGCGATCGTCTACCTGATCGCCGCCCCCCGCCCGATCCTCACGCGCATCTGGCATTCGCTCGCGGCGCTCGGCGCCGTGATCGTCTCGGCCGGCTGGTGGGTCGCGATCGTGGAGCTGGTGCCCGCCTCGATGCGGCCCTACATCGGCGGCTCGCAGACGAACTCGTTCCTCGAGCTGACCTTCGGCTACAACGGCCTCGGCCGCCTCACCGGGAATGAGACCGGCAGCGTGACGGGCGGCGGCGGAGCGAATGCCGCCGGCGGCATGTGGGGCTCGACGGGGATCACCCGGCTGTTCGAGAACGAGATCGGCGGGCAGATCACCTGGCTGCTGCCGGCCGCGCTCGTGCTCGGCGCCGTCGCGCTCTGGCTGCTCCGGCGGGCGCCGCGGGTCTCGGGGGAGCGCGCGGCGCTGCTGCTCTTCGGCGGCTGGCTCGTCGTCACCGCGCTCGCGTTCAGCTTCATGGCCGGCATCTTCCACGCGTACTACACGGTCGCCCTCGCCCCGCCGCTCGCCGGGGTGCTCGCGATCGGCGCCGTCACGGTGTGGAAGGCGCGTGCGGCCATCTGGGCCCGCGGTGTGCTCGCCCTGACGCTGCTCGGCAGCGCGACCTGGGCGTGGGTGCTGCTCGAGCGCGCGTCCGACTGGATGCCGTGGCTCGAGTTCGTCGTCGCCGGGCTCGCGGTCGTCGGCGCTGCGCTCCTGCTCGTCGATCCGGTCGGGAAGCGGCTGTCGACCATCACCGCGGCGGTGTCGCTGACCGCGGCGCTGCTCGCTCCGACGGCGTACACGATCCAGACCGTCACCACGGCCCACACCGGCTCGATCGTCACCGCCGGCCCGAGCGTCTCGGGCGGCATGGGCGGCTTCGGCGGCGGCGGCGGCCAGGGCGGTCCCGGCGGGGGCGGCGGTCCGGGCGGCGGCACGGGCGCGCCCGGGCAGACCGGGACCGGGCAGACCGGGACCGGCACGGGGACCGGAGCCGGCACGGGGACCGGGACCGGCACCGGCGTGCAGGCCGCGCCCGGCGGGACGACCGGCACGACCGGCGCCGGCACCCGCGGTGGCGGCGGCGCGGGAGGCCTCCTCGGCTCCTCGAGCGTCAGCACCGAGGTGGAGGCGGCCCTCAGCGAGGACGCCGACAGCTACACCTGGGCCGCCGCGACGATCGGCTCGAACAGCGCGGCCGGCTACCAGCTCGCGACCGAGCTGCCGGTGATGGCGATCGGCGGCTTCAACGGCAGCGATCCGTCGCCGACGCTCGCCGAGTTCCAGGCCCTGGTGAAGTCGGGTCAGATCCACTGGTTCATCGCCAGCGGGGTCTCCGGTCAGTCGAACGGCGGATCGGATGCCGCCAGCAGCATCTCCGCCTGGGTCGCCGCCACCTACGAGGCGACGACGGTCGACGGCACCACGCTCTACGACCTGTCGAGCTGACCGGCGGACGCCCCGGCTGCCGGATGCAGGAGATCGCACGCGAGACGCGGTGATCTCCTGCATCCGGCTGTGCTCCGGGCCCGATCTCCTGCATTCGGCAGGGGATCCGGGCCGGATCCCCGGCATTCGGCAGTCCACCGGCCTCCGCTGGCAGGAACGGCATCGCCGGGTGTCGGATGGCCGCGGGATCCTGTCCGCATGACGACGACACCCGCCGAGGCCGGCCCGGTCGCCGCGGCGGCGGAGGGCCGGCTCGGCGTCGTGCAGGCGTCGGCGCTGTACATCGCCGCCGTGCTCGGCACGGGCGTGCTGGTGCTGCCGGGCCTCGCGGCCGACGCGGCGGGGCCGGCCTCGATCGTGGCGGTCGTCATCCTGTTCGCGCTGTCCGTGCCGCTCGCCGGCACGTTCGCGGCGCTGGCGGCACGGCATCCGGATGCCGGCGGCGTCGCGCACTACGCCCGCCTCGCGCTCGGCCCGACGGCGGCCCGCGCGGCCGGGTACTGGTTCCTGTTCGGCGTGCAGTTCGGCTGCCCGGTCGTCGCGCTGCTCGGCGGCCGCTACCTCGGCACCGTGCTCGGCCTCGACCGCGCCGCCCAGGGCGTGCTCGGCCTCGGCTTCGTCGCGGCGGCGCTCGCGCTCAACGTGGTCGGGCTGCGGCTCAGCGGCCGCGTGCAGCTCGTGCTCACCGCCGTGCTGCTCGCGGTCGTGGTCGGCGTGCTCGCGGTCGCCGCCCCCGCGGGTCGGCCGGAGCACCTCGAGCCGTTCCTGCCGCACGGCTGGGGCGGCGTCGCGACGGCCATCAGCCTCATGGTGTGGGCCTTCGCCGGCTGGGAGGCCGTGACGCACATCGCGGGGGAGTTCCGGCGGCCGCGACGCACCATCCCGATCGCGACGGCGGTCGCCGTGGTGGTGGTCGGCGCCGCGTACCTCGTGCTGCAGGTCGTCACCGTGCTCGTGCTCGGCGACCACCCGGGCACGGTGCCGCTGCTCGACCTGGTCGCCGCCCGGGCGCCGGAGCTCGGCCCGCCCGTCGTCGCGGGCGTCGCGGCCGTGCTCGTGCTCGGCGTGCTCAACGTCTACGTGCCGGCGTTCGCGAAGCTCGCCGCGTCGCTCGGCCGCGACGGCGATCTGCCGCGCTGGTTCGCGCGCGGCCACGCGGCCGGGGAGGTGCCGCGCCGCGGCCTGCTGCTCACGGCCGTCGTATCGCTGTCGCTCACGGTCGCGGGCGCGGTCGGGGTACTGCCGCTCGAGGGCTTCATCCTCATCCACACCGCGTCGATGGTGTCGGTCTACGTCGTCGGCATGCTGGCGGCCGTGCGGCTGCTGCCGCGCGGCTCCCTGTCGTGGTGGCTGGGCGTCGTCGCCCTGGTGCTCTGCGTCGGGCTGCTCGTGCTGGCCGGCGTGCACCTGCTCGTCGCCGGGGTGCTCGGCGCCGTCGCACTGGCCGTCACGATCGTGCGCCGCACCCGCCGGCGCGGGGACGGCGCCACGGGCTGACCGTCGCGGGCCGACCGCCGGGCCCAGCCGTGTGACCCGCCGCGCGCCCCGACGTGCGACCCGCCGGGCCGCCCTCGAAAGCCGACCCGAGGTCCGATCGAATCGATACGATGGTCGGGCCGGTTCTCTCCGGATCACCCCTTTCCCGCTCTGCGATCCTTCTTGGGACGACCCATTCGTGACCTCTGTCGTGCACCCCGGCGATGCGCTCTCCCGTAGCCAGCGCATCACCGTCATCCTCATGCTCGGCGCCCTCGTGGGGCTCGGGCCGTTCACCATCGACCTGTACCTGCCGGCGTTCCCGAACGTCGTCGACGAGCTCCGCACGACCGACGCCGCCGTGCAGCTCACCCTCACCGCCACGACGATCGGGTTCGGCCTCGGCCAGCTGATCGTCGGGCCGTGGAGCGACCGCGTCGGCCGCCGCTTCCCGCTGCTGCTCGCGACCGCAGTGCACGTCGCCGCGAGCGTCGGCGTCGCCCTCGCCCCGACCGTCGAGTGGGTGGGCGTCTTCCGCATCCTGCAGGGCGTCGGCGCGGCGGGCGGCGGCGTCGTCGCGATGGCGATGGTGCGCGACCTCTTCGCCGGCCACTCCCTCGTGCGGATGCTCTCGCGGCTCGCGCTCGTCACCGGCCTCGCGCCGGTGATCGCGCCGGTCATCGGCTCCCAGCTGCTCGCGGTGATCGACTGGCGCGGCATCTTCGTCGTGCTCGCCGTCTACGGCGCCGTCGCGCTGGCCGCCGCCGTGTTCCTCGTCACGGAGACGCGGCCGAAGGGCCATCACATCGACGCGCCGCGCACGACCGCGCGCGAGCGCTACTCGCACCTGTTCCACGACCGGGTGTTCGTGGGCGTCGCGCTCATCGGCGGCATGCAGTTCTCGGCGCTGTTCGCGTACCTGTCCTCGTCGTCGTTCCTGTTCCAGGACATCTACGGGCTCAGCGCGCAGGAGTTCGGCATCCTCTTCGGCATCAACTCCGTCGGGCTGGTGATCGGCAACCAGGTGTCCGCGCGGCTGATGCGGAGGGTCGGGCCGCAGTGGATCCTCGCGGTGGTGCACTGCGTCACGGTGATCGCCGCCGCCACGATCGCGATCGACGCGCTCGTGGGCGGATCGATGTGGGTGATCGTCGTCGGGCTGTTCTTCTTCATCACGTCGTGCGGCTTCGCGTTCCCCTGCGTGCAGGTGCTCGCCCTCGCCCACCACGGCGCGGAGGCCGGCACGGCGGCCTCGCTGCTCGGCGCGGTCAACTTCGGGCTGGCGGGGCTCATCTCGCCGATCGTCGGGCTCATCGGCATCTCGAGCGCGCTGCCGATGGCCTGCGTCATGCTCGGCTGCCTCATCGTCCTCCACCTCTCCCTCTGGCTCATCGTGCGTCCGCGGTCGGTGCCGCCGATCGAGTAGCACCGGCCCCGGGATGCCGCCGCCGGCATCCGACCGCTAGCGTCGGGGCATGAGGATCCTCCTGGTCGGCGCCGGCGGCGTCGGCGATGCAATCGCCAAGATCGCGGCCCGCCGCGGCTTCTTCGAGACGCTCGTCATCAGCGACTACGACCTTGCGCGGGCGGAGCGCACCCGGGACTGGATCGAGGCGCACCACGGCGCGCAGGGCGACCGCATCGCGACGGCCCGGATCGACGCCTCCGATCCCGCGGATGTCGCGCGGGTGGCCCGCGAGCACGCGGTCACGCACGTGATGAACGCGGTCGAGCCGCGCTTCGTGCCGACCGTGTTCCGCGGCGCGCTCGACGCCGGCGCCGACTACCTCGACATGGCGATGAGCCTGTCGGAGCCGCATCCCGTCGATCCGTACTCCGAGACGGGCGTGAAGCTCGGCGACGACCAGTTCGCGCAGGGACCCGACTGGGAGACGGCGGGCCGCCTGGCGCTGGTGGGCATGGGCGTCGAGCCCGGACTGTCCGACGTGCTGGCCCGGTACGCCTCCGACGAGCTGTTCGCCTCGATCGACGAGCTCGGCACCCGCGACGGCGCGAACCTCGTGGTGCGCGACGAGAGCGGCGAGGAGATCTTCGCGCCGTCGTTCAGCATCTGGACGACGATCGAGGAGTGCCTGAACCCGCCCGTGGTGTTCGAGCGGGACCGCGGCTGGTTCACGACGCCGCCGTTCAGCGAGCCCGAGACGTTCCTGTTCCCGGACGGCATCGGCGAGGTCGAGTGCGTGAACGTGGAGCACGAGGAGGTGCTGCTCATGCCGCGCTGGCTCGACGCGCGCCGCGTGACCTTCAAGTACGGCCTCGGCGAGCAGTTCATCGGCGTGCTGCGCACCCTCCACACGCTCGGGCTCGACTCGACGTCGCCGCTGCGCGTGCGGTCGGCGGCAGGCCCGGTCGAGGTCGCGCCGCGCGACGTCGTCGCCGCCGCGCTCCCGGATCCGGCGACCATCGGACCCCGGATGACGGGCAAGACCTGCGCGGGCGTGTGGGTGACGGGCATCGGCGCGGACGGCACGGAGTTCGAGGGCCGCGAGCGCGCCGTGTACCTGTACCACGTGGCCGACAACGAGTGGACGATGCGCGAGTACGAGAGCCAGTGCGTCGTCTGGCAGACGGCGCTGAACCCGGTCATCGCGCTCGAGCTGCTCGCCACCGGCGCGTGGGAGGGCATCGGCGTGCTCGGCCCCGAGGCGTTCGACGCGAAGCCGTTCCTCGAGCTGATGGCGCGACCGGAGTCCGAGGGCGGCTACGGCCAGGCCTGGGGCCAGGAGGAGCGCACCCCCGTCGCGCGCTGAGCCGCCTCCCCGCTCTCCTCCCGCACCACACCTCCATCGATTCGTGCCAACCGGGCGCTCTGCCGATGTCAGAGCGCCCTGATGGCACGAATCGATGACCTGCGGGCGACCAGCAGCCCGCGGAGTCGGGCGAGGAACGCCGCCTGACCGGCGAACAGGTCGTACGCGGTGACGCGGATGACGCGCCAGCCCGCCGCCTCGAGCAGCTCCCGTCGTTCGAGGTCGCGCTGCCAGGTCCGGCGATCCACGCGGTGGAACTCGCCCTCGTATTCGAGTGCGACCCGCACGTCCGGGAAGGCGAGGTCCGGATGGAGCACCAGCCCGCCGCCCACCGGGACGGGATGCGCGACCAGCGGCTCAGGCATCCGCGCCGCGACGATCGCCAGCCGCAGCAGCGACTCGGGCCGCGATCGGACGCCGCGTCGGAGCCGCGTCGCCGCCCACGCAGCCCGGCGGACCCCTGGCACGCCCACCCGCTCCGTCGCGGCGAGCAGATCCGCCGCCGAGGTCGGCACCGCGGTCTGCTCCAGGATGAAGTCGCCCAGCGCGACCAGCTCCTCCCGGGAGACGAGCGAGGCCGACTCGAGCCAGGCCGCCCGCGGGTGGGAGACGGGCAGCGCCCGCAGCATCGTCGGGTCGATCAGCTGGAGCGAGTGCCCGTGGAGCCCGACGCCGCGCGGTGGTGTGCGGGGGAACGCGACCGAGACGTGAAGCCGATCGCCGTGGGCGACCGGCGCGCCGAGGAGGGCCAGCGCGGTGACATGGCTGAACACCTGACCGGGGAGCATCGTCGGCTCGAACTCGCGACAGCGATCGAGTACGGACCCCGCGACGCGGTCCAGGGTGCTCACGCCGTGGAACGGATGCCGCACGTCAGCCCGTCGGAGCCGGTCCGGCGAGAGCCCGAGCTGGACCGCATCGCGGGAGCGGAACGGGCCGGCCGAAGCACCCGCGGGCAAGGGCCTGGGCATCCGCATCGACGCAGTGTGCCGGGATCGCGTCCGCGCTCGCGGGGGCTGTCCCCAGCGAGCTCGACGATTCGTGCCATCCGGGCGTTCTGGGCAGCCCAGAACGCCCGGATGGCACGAATCGATGACTCACTAGAGTGACCGGCATGGGTGACTCCGACGACAAGGTCGCTGCGGCGCGCAAGGCCCTCGAGGACGCGCAGGCGGCGCTGGCCGCCGCAGAGGCGGAGGCCACACCCCCGCCGTCCGGCCCGTCCGAGGCCGTCGCCCCCGAGTCCGCACCGGCCGCCGCCGCACCGGCCGCCGCCGCACCGGCCGCCCCCGCCGCCCCCGAGCCGGCCGCCCCCGCCGTGCAGCCGAGCGCTCCCGCTGCAGCTCCGCCCGCACCCGCAGCGCCCGCCGCCCCCTCCGTCCCCCTGCCGGGTCCGCTCAACGCGGACCAGGTGGACGCGATCCGGGCCGGGTACGCGTTCGACGCGCCCGCCCTCGAGATGGGCGCCCTCGTGAACGGCGAGGCGCTCGCCGACGTGCCGGTGCGCATCCCGCTCGCCATGACGAACCGCCACGGTCTCGTCGCCGGCGCGACCGGTACCGGCAAGACGAAGACGCTGCAGGTGCTCGCCGAGCAGCTCAGCGCGGCCGGCGTGCCGGTGTTCGCGGCCGACATCAAGGGCGACCTGTCGGGCATCGCCAGCGCGGGGGAGCCGAACGACAAGCTGCTCGCGCGCACGAAGGGCATCGGCCAGGACTGGACGCCGCAGGCCGCGCCGACCGAGTACTACACGCTCGGCGGGCTCGGCACCGGCATCCCGATCCGCGCGACCGTGACGAGCTTCGGCTCGCTGCTCATGAGCAAGGTGCTGGGCCTCAACGACACCCAGGAGTCGAGCCTGGCGCTCGTCTACCACTACGCCGATCGTGCGGGGCTGCCGCTGCTCGACCTCTCGGACCTCCGCGCGGTGCTGAGCTTCCTCACCTCCGACGACGGCAAGGAGGAGCTCGCCGAGCTCGGCGGGCTCAGCAAGGCGACGGCGGGCGTGATCCTCCGCGAGCTCGTCGGCTTCGCGGACGCCGGCGCCGACGTCTTCTTCGGCGAGCCCGAGATCGACACCGCGCAGTTCCTCCGCACGGCGGCGGACGGCCGCGGCATCGTGAGCCTGCTCGAGATCCCGAGCGTCGCGAACCAGCCGGAGCTGTTCTCCACGTTCCTCATGTGGCTGCTGGCCGACCTCTACAACGACCTGCCGGAGGTCGGCGACCAGGACAAGCCGAAGCTCGTGTTCTTCTTCGACGAGGCGCACCTGCTGTTCAAGGACGCATCGAAGGACTTCGTCTCGCAGATCACGCAGACGGTCCGCCTCATCCGCTCGAAGGGCGTCGGCATCTTCTTCGTCACCCAGACGCCGAAGGACGTGCCGTCGGATGTGCTCGCCCAGCTCGGCAGCCGGGTGCAGCACCAGCTGCGCGCCTTCACCCCGGAGGACGCGAAGGCGCTCAAGGCGACCGTGACGACCTACCCGAACTCCGGCTACGACCTCGCCGAGGTGCTGCAGTCGCTCGCGACCGGCGAGGCGATCGTCACCGTCATGAACGAGAAGGGCGCGCCTTCGCCGGTGGCCTGGACGCGGCTCCGCGCGCCCCGCGGATCGATGTCGCCGACGCCGGCGGACGTGATGGCCGCGACCGTCGCCGCCTCGCCGTTGACCGCGCAGTACGGCACCGCGATCGACCGCGAGTCCGCCCGCGAGATGCTCGCCGCGAAGATGCAGGCCGCGGCCGACGCGGACCGCGCGGTCGAGGAGCGGGAGGCCGCCGAGAAGGCCGCCGCCGAGAAGTCGAAGGCGGATGCCGCGCAGGCGAAGGCGGATGCCGCACAGCGCGCGCGGGATCAGAAGGAGTACGACCGCCAGGTCGCGGCCGCGCGCCGGGCCCAGACGACGACCCGCACGACTGCGAGCCGCACGACCACGCGCAAGCAGAAGACCGTGGTCGAGGAGGTGCTCGGCTCGACGACCGGCCGCACCATCGTGCGGGAGCTCGTGCGCGGCATCTTCGGCACCCTCAAGCGCCGCTGACCGGGCCGCTGAGCGCTCGGCGCCGGCTCAGGCGCTCGTGCCGATGACCGTCATGACCCAGAGCGCGACGCCGATCGCGCCGGCGCAGCCGACGGCGATCGCGACCACCTTGACCCACGGCTTGTTCTCGAACCAGTACTCGCTCGACGGGTAGTCGGCGAAGAAGCGGGACACGCTGACCGGCTCCTCGGAGCGGGTCGCCGCCACGGGCAGCGCCGCGGCGATCGTCTCGAGTGCGCCATCCGGCCAGAAGTTGCCGCGGAGGCGGAACAGGCGCCGGCCGGCCGCGTCGAGTGCGAGCAGCTGCGTGACGACCTCGGCGCTCTGGCCGACCCAGGTGTCGACGAGGTGCACGGAGGCGATCCGGTCGAGCGGCACGCTGATGGTCGGCGTCATGAAGCCGTTGCCCTCGATCGCGGTCGGCGTGACCCGGGCGAACAGCGAGAGCTGGCGGACGCCGAGCAGCACGCAGACGACGATCACGGCGGCCTCGACGATGCCGGCCGCGACCCAGCTGCCGCTCGCCGAGGCGAGGAAGGCGAGCATGACGGTGACGGGCACGAGGGCCGCTGCCAGGGACACGATCGCCATGACGAGGACCGACCGGCGCGGGCGCACACGGACGAGCGGGGTGTCGCTCGACATGCCACCGTCCTTCCCGGGGATCCCCTCGATGCTCGCATCCCGACCGCGCCGCGACGCGTCCCATTTCGGGTCATCCCCCTTCGGGTCGTCCCCGTTCGGGGCAGGATCGAGGGGTGACGGTCGTGATCGAGGAGCCCGCCGCGGTGCTCGCGGAGATGTCGGAGACGGTGGAGCGCGCCCTCCCGGACGAGGAGGATCGCGCGGCGCTGCTCGCCTCCATCCTGGTGCACGTCGACGGGAAGACCGCCGTGCGGCTCGTCGCCCGCGACGACGACGGACGGCCGGTCGGACTGCTCGTCGCCGGGCTCGTCGAGAATGCGGCCCCCCGCACCCTCGCGATCGAGCTGATCGCGGTCGAGCCGGATGCCCATGGGCGCGGCGTCGGACGCGCGCTGCTCGCGGAGGCGGAGGCCGCCGCGCGCCGACTCGGCGCCGAGCGGATCACGGCCGGCGGCGGCACACGGCGCTACCTCTGGCCCGGCGTCGCCGCGCGGCGCACCGCGGCGCTCTCGCTCCTGCTGCGGCACGGCTTCGAGCGCACCGGCATCGCCTTCAACATGACCTCGGACCTCGCTGCGCTGCCACCGGTGCCCGCTCCGGCTCCTGGTGTCGAGCTGGTCGCCTTCGGCTCCGACGCCGACGTGGATGCGGCCGCCGTCGCGGCGGCCCGGGCGTTCAGCCCGGCGTGGGGGGAGGAGATCGGACTCGCCGTCGCGCAGCCCGATTCCGGCGGCTTCGCGGCCGTCCGGGACGGCGAGGTGCTCGGCTTCGTCGGGCATTCGGTCTACCGCCCGGTGTCGTTCGGCCCGCTCGGCACGGTGGCGGCCGCACGCGGTGCCGGCGTCGGCGGGCTGCTCACGCTCGCCTCGCTCGCCGCCATGCGGGACGCCGGCATCCGCACCGCGCAGATCGGCTGGATCGCGGAGGACGCGCTCCCCTTCTACGCGCGCGTCAGCGGCGCGATCGTCGGCGACGCGTTCTGGCAGCTGGGCAAGCTGCTCGGCTGAGCGGCGCCCACCAGGGGGATCAGGTGCGGAGGATGGGGGATTCGAACCCCCGAGGGCTTTCACCCAACACGCTTTCCAAGCGTGCGCCATAGGCCACTAGGCGAATCCTCCAGCAGGCCGCCCGCAGGAGGCCTTGGAAGATCATAGCGGCCCGCGGGAGGGCCTCGATCCGCCTCCGGATTCCCAGCCGCCCGTCCACTCGGCGTCCCTAGGCTGGCGGCGTGACGACGCGGATCTTCATCGCCTCGGCCGAGGGGCACACGGGCAAGTCGACGGTCGCGCTGGGGGTGCTGGAGACGCTGCAGCGCTCCGCGACCCGGGTCGGGGTGTTCCGGCCGGTCGCCCGCTCGACGTCCGAGCGCGACTACGTGCTCGAGCTGCTGCTGGGCTCCACCCAGGTGGAGATCGCCTACGACGAGGCGATCGGCGCCAGCTACGAGGAGGTGCACGCCGATCAGGAGGCCGCGCTGGCGCAGATCCTGCAGCGCTTCTCGGCGGTGGAGCGGCGCTGCGACGCGATCGTCATCGTCGGCTCCGACTACACCGACATCGGCAGCCCGACCGAGCTGAGCTTCAACGCCCGCGTCGCCGCCAACCTCGGCGCGCCCGTGCTGCTCGTGCTCGGCGGACGTACCGCGGACGGCTCGGCCGCCCGCACGCCCGACGAGCTGCGACAGGTCGCCGAGGTGACGACCGCCGAGCTGCGCGGCCAGCACGCCGGCCTGCTCGCGATCGTCGTGAACCGCGCCGAACCGGGCACGGAGGACGCCGCGATCGCGGCCGTCGACGCCGCGGCCGACGACGAGTCGCAGCGCGTGCCGGTCTGGGCGATCCCCGAGGACCCGACCCTGGTCGCGCCGAGCTTCCGCGCCGTGGTGGAGGCGCTCGACGGCGAGGTGCTGCGCGGCGACCCGGAGCTGCTCGACCGCGAGGTGCTCGGCACCGTGATCGCGGCGATGACGTTCGAGAACGCGCTGCCGCGGCTCACCGAGGGCGCCGCCGTCGTCGTGCCGGGCGACCGCGCCGACGTGCTGGTCGGGATGCTGCTCGCGCACGCGTCCGACACCTTCCCGTCGCTGGCGGGCATCATCCTCAACGGCGGCTTCGAGGTGCCGGCCTCCATCGAGAAGCTGCTCGACGGACTCGGCTCGCCCCTGCCGATCGCCCGCTGCGAGACGGGCACGTTCGACACGGCGGTGCGGATCACCCGCACCCGCGGCCGGCTGGCGGCCGACTCGACCCGCAAGCGCGATGCCGCGATGGCGCTGTTCGAGGCGCGGGTCGACGGCGCGGAGCTGCTGCGCCGCCTCGACGTGGCGCCGAGCGCGGTCGTGACGCCGCTGATGTTCGAGCACCTGCTGCTCGACCGGGCGCGGCAGGACCGCAAGCGGATCGTGCTGCCGGAAGGCGACGACGACCGGATCCTCCGCGCCGCCGGCACCGTGCTCGCGCGCGGCGTCGCCGATCTGGTGATCCTCGGCGAGGAGCAGGAGGTGCGCGGCCGCGCCGCCGAGCTCGGACTCGACATCTCGGGGGCGAAGGTGATCAGCCCCTTCGACGAGGAGCTTCGCGGCCGGTTCGCCGAGGAGTACGCGCAGCTGCGGGCGCACAAGGGCATCGCCCTCGCCCAGGCCGCCGACATCGTCACCGACGTCAGCTACTTCGGCACGATGATGGTGCACGCCGGCCTCGCCGACGGCATGGTCTCGGGTGCGAAGCACACGACGGCGCACACCATCCGCCCGTCGTTCGAGATCATCAAGACGGCACCGGGCGTGGCGGTCGTGTCGAGCGTGTTCCTCATGGCGCTCGCCGACCGCGTGCTCGTCTACGGGGACTGCGCCGTCATCCCCGACCCCACGAGCGAGCAGCTCGCCGACATCGCGGTCTCCTCCGCGGGCACGGCCGAGCGCTTCGGCATCGAGCCGCGCATCGCCATGCTGAGCTACTCGACCGGCGAGTCCGGCTCGGGCGCCGACGTCGAGAAGGTGCGGGCGGCCACGGCGCTGGTGCGCGAGCGCGCGCCCGAGCTGCTGGTCGAGGGGCCCATCCAGTACGACGCCGCGGCGGATGCCACGGTCGCCGCCGCGAAGATGCCGGGCTCGCCCGTCGCCGGGCGTGCGACGGTGTTCGTGTTCCCCGATCTCAACACGGGCAACAACACCTACAAGGCGGTGCAGCGCAGTGCGAACGCCGTCGCGATCGGCCCCGTGCTGCAGGGCCTGAACAAGCCGATCAACGACCTCTCGCGCGGCGCGCTGGTGCGCGACATCGTCAACACGATCGCGATCACGGCGGTGCAGGCCCAGGGCACGGCACCCGCGTCCGCCGCGTCGGCGGCCGGCGCGCCGGCCACCGTCGGGGGAGGGGAGGCCTGATGCTCGCCTTCGTCGTCAACTCCGGCTCCTCCTCCATCAAGTACCGCCTCCTCGATCCGGCCACCGGCGAGGTCGCGCTCAGCGGCACCGTCGAGCGGATCGGCGAGCCCGGCGGCGACGCGCCCGATCACGACGCCGGCCTCAGCGACGTGCTGGGCCGGCTCGGCTCCGAGCACGAGATCGCCGTCGTCGGCCACCGCGTCGTGCACGGCGGCTCGCTGTTCTCATCGGCCGTGATCGTGGACGACGCGGTCGAGGCCGCCATCGACGACCTCGCCGCGCTCGCCCCGCTGCACAACCCGGCCAACCTGCTCGGCATCCGCGCCGCGCGTCGGGCGCTGCCGGACGTGCCGCAGGTCGCCGTGTTCGACACCGCCTTCCACCAGACCATGCCGCCGGCGGCCTGGCGGTACGCGATCGACCGCGAGCTGGCTGACCGGCACGGCATCCGCCGCTACGGCTTCCACGGCACGAGCCACAAGTACGTCTCCGAGCGCGCGGCGGCCTTCCTCGGCCGCCGCCTGTCGGGTCTGAAGCAGATCGTCCTGCACCTCGGGAACGGCGCGTCGATGTGCGCGATCGACGGCGGCCGCAGCATCGACACCTCGATGGGCCTCACGCCGCTCGAGGGGCTCGTGATGGGCACGCGGTCCGGCGATCTGGATCCGGCGATCCTCCCGCACCTCGGCCGCGTCGCCGGGCTCTCGCTCGACGACCTCGACACCCTGCTCAACCGGCGGAGCGGCCTGCTCGGCCTCACCGGCAGCGGCGACATGCGCGACGTGCAGCGCGCGGCGCTCGAGGGCGACGCGAAGGCGGAGGAGGCGCTCGCCGTCTGGCGGCACCGCATCCGCCACTACGTCGGCGCCTACATCGCCGAGCTCGGCGGCATCGACGCGATCGTCTTCACGGCCGGGGTCGGCGAGAACAACGCCCTGCTGCGGCGGCGCACCATGGCGGGCCTCGAGCACCTCGGCATCCGCATCGACGGCGACCGCAACGAGCTGGACAGCCGGGACGAGCGGAGGATCTCCGCCGACTCGTCCGCGGTGCAGGTGCTCGTCATCCCGACCGACGAGGAGCGCGAGATCGCCAGGCAGGCGAGCGCGCTACTATGAGTGCCGGCTCCCCGCGTGGCGCCATCCAGGCCAACTCCCCCAGGGCGGAAACGCAGCAAGGGCAACCGGGCTCTGGCGGGTGCGCGGGGGGTCTTCTTCGTTAATCGGCTGTGAGTGTCGGATCGCGGATATCCCCCGGCCGCCGAGTCGACCGCAGGTCTGTACCCCGCTGGATGCATGCCCTCCGCATACGGGCGATTCGGATGTTGATTTCGCCGTATTCGATCGTGATATTCCGCCCGGATCGGACCGTGAATGTCCGATGCCGCAACATCTCCGCCCCAGAAGGGGGACAGATCGGGGGGGTTGAGGATCCGACAGGACCGGCCTACCTTCGAGTCAGCTACCCGATGGACCGGCCCGCGGCCCAACCACCCGCATCACCCGCCGGACCCGGACGGTAGCCCGACACGCGAAGAGGATGTGCCGTGGGGGATCAGGGGAATTTCGGGCGCGCTCGCGTCCGGTCGTGGGCCATTCGGGTGCTCGCGGCCGGAGCGGTCGTCGCGATGGGTGCTGTCGCCGTCGGAGGGGCCGCCCAGGCCGCTCCGGGTGACGCGTCGAGTGCGCGGGGCGCCTTCTTCGGCGGCTCGCTGCTGACGCGGCTCCCGGCCGGTCAGCTCGCGCTGCTCAACGAGAGCGCCGCGGCGAACAACGGCACGACCGGCACGATCGCGGACCGCGACGACGTCGACGTGTCGCTGCTCAACACGATGCTGTTCCAGCTCGACAACGGCGTGCAGGTGCCGCTGCGGCTCGGCGGCGCGAGCGTCGGCGTGCTCGGCAGCTACGCGCAGGCCCAGCCGAACGCCTCGAGCCTCGGCGCCGCGGGCGTCGTCGGCGATAACGGGGCCATCGGCGTCGGCGCCGTCCCGCCCGCCCGGCAGCCCGGTCCGCTCACCATCGGCCTGCACGACGTGCTCGGCACGCAGCTCACCTCCGAGCTCGCCGACCTGCAGCTCCAGCTCGGCGCGGTCAGCGCCGCTGCCAGCAGCGTGCAGGGCGGAGTTCCGACCGGCTCGTACGAGATCGCCGGCGGCAAGCTGCTCATCACGAGCAACGCGGTCAAGGCGATCACCCCGTCCGTGACGAACGCGGTGGCCACCCTCCAGGCCTCCGCCAACGCCCGCAACGCGGCGACCGGGCCGACGCTCCTCTCCGGTGTGCAGAGCACCCTGAACGGGCTCGGCCTCGGTCTCGGCGGAACGTTCCCCGCCTCCGGCAACTCGGTGTCGATCACGACGAACCTCGCCGTCGCGGCGCAGCTGCCCACGGCGCTGACCTCGCAGGACGGCAGCGTCAGCATCGACCTCGCGTCCGGCGTCATCTCGGTCGACCTCAGCAAGCTCGCCGGCGGGCTCAACGGCCGCGCGCCGAACAGCTCGCTGCTCAGCGCAGCGACGCTGCAGGGCGTCTCGAACACCGTCACGAGCCTCGTCACCGGGCTCGTCACCGACCTGCAGACCCGCCTGAACACCGCGCTCCAGGGCACCGCCATCTCGATCAACGCCGAGCTGCTGCTCCCGTCGGTGCTCGGCATCCAGCCCAGCGTGAAGGTCACGATCGCGGGCACCCTCGCCCAGCTGCTCGGCACCGCCGGGTCGGGATCGCCGACCGTCACCATCACCGCCCTCGGCGGCATCTCGGTCGGCCTCACGCCCGGCGCGCTGCTGCTGGCGCTGAAGCCGCTGCTGACGACGCTCTCCACGGGGCTCACCGCCGACCTCACGACGCTGACCTCGACGCTCCAGACCGCGGTGATCACGCCCGTCACGACCATCACCGCGCCGGCCCTCCAGGCGATCCGCGGCGTCATCGACCTCACCGTCAACAACCAGGATCCGGCTCCGACGGCGGGACGCGCCTTCCGCGAGACGGCGCTGCGGCTCAGCCTGCTGCAGCGCGGCCCGATCACCACGCTGTCCTCGCTCGATCTCGCGGTCGGCGAGGTAGGGGCGAACTCCGTCGGCACCGTGCCCGCCGCATCCGCGATCTCGCCCGCCACCGGCCCGGAGGCCGGCGGCACGACCGTCACCGTCACCGGCAGCGGCTTCACCGGCTCGAACCCGCCCACCTCCGTCGAGTTCGACGGCGTCCCGGGCACCGGTCTGACCGTGGTGAACGACACGACCCTGACGGTGGTCACGCCCTATCACGCGGCCGGCGCCGTGCCGGTCGTGGTGCGCAACCTCACCGGGCCGTCCGGTCCGCTGACCTACACCTACGTCCGCGGCCTCGCCGTGACCTCGGCGGCACCCGCCGACGGTCCGACGACCGGCGGCACCACCGTCCACCTGACGGGCTCCTGCCTGGACACGGTCACCGCGGTCCGCTTCGACGGCGTGGCCGGCACCGCCCTCACGCACGTCGACGACAGCGAGCTCACGGTCGTCACCCCGCCGCACGCTGCCGGCAACGTCGCGGTCACCGTCGCGGGCGGCTCGCTCGCCTGCGGCACGAACGCGGCCCCGCTGCCCGGCGGCTTCACCTACGTCGCCCCGCAGCCCACCGCCCCGACGATCACCACGGTCGCCCCGGCGGCCGGACCGGAGACCGGCGGCCAGACCGTCACCCTCACCGGCCAGCGCTTCACGGGCACCACCGCGGTGACGGTGGACGGCGTCGCCGCCACCGGCGTGCAGGTCTCCTCCGACACCATGCTCACCTTCGTCACCCCGCCGCACGCGCCGGCGACCGTCCCGGTCGTCGTCGCGTCGCCCGGCGGCACGTCGACGGGCGCGCTGTACACGTACCAGCCCGTGATCCGGGTGACCTCGATCGCCCCCGCCACCGGACCGACCGCGGGCGGCACCGCCGTCACGATCACCGGCTCCTGCTTCACCGGCGCGACCGGCGCGACCGTCGGCGGCGCGGCCCTGGGCGGCTTCGCGGTCGTCGACGACCGCACCATCACCGGCACGACGCCGGCCGGCTCGGCCGGCCCCGCCGACGTGACCGTCACCGGCACGGCCGCCTGCTTCGGCAGCGCGACCGGCACCGGCATCTACTCCTACGTCGCCCCGGCTCCGCCGGCGATCGCCTCCCTCGCGCCGGTCTCCGGACCGACGGCCGGCGGCACCGACGTCACCATCACGGGCACCGGCCTCACCGGCACGACGGCCGTCGCGTTCGGCGGCGTCCCGGCCCAGACCGTGCAGGTGCTCAGCGACACGCAGCTGATCGCCCGCACCGCCGCCCGCACCGCCGGCACCGTCGACGTGGTGCTGACGCGCGGAACCGAGACCGCGACGCGACCCGGCGCCTACACGTACCTCGCACCCCCCGCGCCGGTCGTGGCGTCGGTCGCGCCGCCCTCGGGCAGCACGGCCGGCGGCGAGACGGTGACCATCACCGGCTCCGGCTTCACCGGCTCGAACGGCGTCAGCTTCGACGGCACGCCGGCGCAGAGCTTCACCGCCGTCAGCGACACGCAGATCTCCGCCGTCACCCCGGCTCACGGAGCCGGCCCCGTCGACGTCGTCGTGCAGAAGCCGACGGCACAGGGCGACGGCACTCTGGCGAACGGCTACGCCTACGTCGCACCGCCGGTGCCGAGCGCCTCGGGCGTCGCACCGCAGAGCGGCAGCGAGCTGGGCGGCACGGTCGTCACCATCTCCGGCACCGCGCTCGCGGCGAGCACCGGCGTCACCTTCGGCGGCGTCGCGGGCATCCTCGTGTCGGCGACGGCCACCCAGGTCGTCGTCCGCACGCCCGTGCACGCCATCGGGCCGGTCGACGTGATCGTGCAGAACCCCGGTGGCGACATCACGCTGACGCAGGCGTTCACGTTCACGCCGGACGGCGCTCCCGCGATCGCCGCGCTGACGCCGCGCTCCGGCCCCACGGCCGGCGGCACGACCGTCGTGCTCTCGGGCACCGCGCTCGACCGCATCACCGGCGTCGACTTCGGCGGCGTCCCGGCGGCCATCGCGCTCGGCGGCACCGCGACCTCGCTCACGGTGACCACGCCGCCGCATGCCGCCGGACCCGTGGATGTCGTCGTGCACTGGGCGGGCGACGACGTGACGCTCCCCTCGGCCTTCGACTACGCGGACCCGTCGGTGCCCGTCATCGGCACGCTCGACCCCTCGCAGGGTCCCGCTGCCGGCGGCACCCTGGTCACGATCGCCGGTTCGGGGCTCGCCGATGTCACCTCCGTCACCTTCGACGGCACCCCGGCGACCGGGCTGCTGCTGGTCGATCCCACGCACCTGCAGGTCCGATCGCCCGCGCACGCCCCCGGCCGGGTCGCGGTGAGGATGGTCTCGCCCGGCGGAGCGGCGACCGCGCCCTTCGACTACCTGCCGCCGGCTCCGGTCGTGGCCGGGATCGATCCCGCCCAGGGCCCGACGGCCGGCGGCCAGATCGTGACCATCACCGGCTCCGGCCTCACCGGCGCCACCGCGGTGTCGTTCGGCGGCGCGATCGTCGTGCCGACGGTGGTGAGCGACGCCGAGATCACGGTCGTGACCCCGCCGCACGCGGCCGCCACGGTCGACGTGGTCGTCACCGCCCGCGGCGGCACGGTCACCAGGACGGACGGCTACACGTTCGCCGCGCCCGCGCCGACGCCCGTGATCTCCGGCCTCAGCCCCGTCTCCGGACCGGCGAGCGGCGGCCAGACCGTCACGATCACCGGCGAGCACCTCACCGGCGCGACCGCGGTCTCGATCGGGGCTCCCGTGGCCTCCTTCACCGTGGTCTCCGACACCCTCATCACGGCGGTCACCGCCGCCGGCGCACCGGGCACGGTCGGCGTCGACATCACGACCCCGGCGGGCGCGGGCATGCTGGCCGGCGCGTACACCTACCTCGCGGCCCCGGCCGTGACCGGTCTGGCGCCGACGACCGGCACCACCGCGGGCGGCACGCAGGTCGTGCTCAGCGGATCGAACCTCGACCGCGTCGACACCGTCACGTTCGACGGCACGCCGGCGACGATCCTGTCGACCTCGGCGACGTCCATCACCGTCAGCACGCCGGCACATGCGGCCGGTCCGACAGCGGTCGCGGTCTCCGGACCGACCGGCTCGGCGCCCGTGGCGACCCCGTTCACCTACGTCGCGCCGCCGCAGCTCAGCGGCGTGACTCCGGCTTCGGGGCCGGCCGCCGGCGGCACGACCGTGACGCTGACGGGCAGCGGGTTCTCCGGCGCCCCGATCGTCACCTTCGACGGCGTCGCCGCGACCTCGGTCACGGTGGACTCGCCGACCCGGCTCACCGTGATCAGCCCGGCGCACGCACCCGGCGCCGTCGACGTCCGCGTCGACCAGCCGGCGGGCAGCTCCACGCTCTCGGCCGCGTACGCCTACGTCGGCACCGAGGCGCCGACCGTGACCGGCGTGCAGCCGGCGAACGGGGGCATCGGCGGCGGCACCGAGGTCACCGTCACCGGCACCGGGCTCACGGGCGCCACCGGCATCGACTTCGGCGGCGTCGCGGGCACCATCGTGTCGGTGTCGCCGACCGCGATCGTCGCCATCACCCCGCCGCATGCGGCCGGGGCGGTCGACGTGACCGTGCAGCACCCGAACGGCGACGCGAGCCTGACCGACGGCTTCACCTACGACCCGGCCGCGCCGGCGATCACCGCGGTCGACCCCGACCACGGCCCGCAGGACGGCGGCAACATCGTGACCATCAGCGGACCGGGCCTCGGGGCAGCGACGGGCGTCGAGTTCGGCGGCACGCCGGGCACGGCCGTGACGCCGGCCGGACCGGATGCGGTGACCGTCACCGCGCCCGCGGGCGGCCCCGGCGTCGTCCCGATCCGCGTGCTGCTGTCGACCGGTCCCGTGGTCGCGACCGACGCCTACACGTACGACGGGGACGAGCCGCCGGCCATCGACTGGACGGATCCGACCTGGGCCTGGGAGACGGGCGGCATCCGCATCCGGATCGGCGGCCAGGCGCTCGGCGACGCGACCGAGGTCGACTTCGGCGGCGAGCTCGGCACCGACATCGAGCGCATCGACGACGACACCATCAGCGTGATGGTGCCCGAGCACGACAGCGGCGTCGTCGATCTGCGGGTCACGACTCCGCGGGGACCCGTGCTCCGGTTCGCGGCGTTCCGCTTCGTCGCGCTGGCGGATCCCGCCCCCACGGCGACGGCGCTCTCGCCGTACAACGGTCCTGCGACCGGCGGCACCCTCGTCACGATCACCGGTACCGGGCTGCTCGCCACGACCGGCGTGACGTTCGGCGGCGTCGCGGGCACCGACCTCGAGATCGTGGACGACACCACGATCCGGGTCGTCGCGCCGGCGCATGCGGTCGGCGCCGTCGACGTGGTCGTCACGACCGCGGCCGGCGACGCTGCTCCGCTCACCTACCTCTACACAGGCTCCGGGGTTCCGGGCGGCGGTTCGGGTCCGTCGTCCACCTCGGTCGGTGGACTCGCGTCCACCGGCGTCGATCCGTCCGGCGGGATATTCGGGGCGCTCACGGCCATCGTCGTGGGTGCAGCCGCCGTGATGATCGGCGTTCGGCGCCGCCGGCTCTCGTAGCCCGGCGCCCGGCCGGGGGCGGCGCTTCGGGTGCGCCTCCCCCGGCCCCATCATGCCCTCCGCGCGGTCCGGCGCGGGTGCCCGACGGGTGGTCGCGCGGGCTCTCCACCGGCGCCGTCGGGGCCCGGCCGGCGTCGGCGGGGTCGCGTAGTCTGAGCGGGTGGTCACCGCCCTCTACCGCCGCTACCGGCCGGAGACGTTCTCCGAGCTGATCGGCCAGTCGCAGGTGACCGATCCGCTCCGGACGGCGCTCCGCACCGACCGGGTGAACCACGCCTATCTCTTCAGCGGTCCGCGCGGCTGCGGCAAGACGACGTCGGCGCGGATCCTCGCCCGCTGTCTCAACTGCGCGACCGGCCCCACCGACACCCCGTGCGGCGAGTGCGCCTCGTGCGTCGAGCTCGCCCGCGACGGCGGCGGCTCGCTCGACGTGATCGAGATCGACGCGGCCAGCCACAACGGCGTCGACGACGCCCGCGACCTGCGCGACCGCGCCGCCTTCGCCCCGGCGCGCGACCGCTACAAGATCTTCATCCTCGACGAGGCCCACATGGTGACCTCGCAGGGCTTCAACGCGCTGCTCAAGCTCGTCGAGGAGCCGCCGGAGCACGTGAAGTTCATCTTCGCGACGACAGAGCCCGAGAAGGTCATCGGCACGATCCGCTCGCGCACGCACCACTACCCGTTCCGGCTCGTGCCGCCCGCGACGATGCTCGACTACCTGCAGGAGCTCTGCGAGCAGGAGGGCGTCTCGGTGCAGCCGGGCGTGCTGCCGCTCGTCGTGCGCGCCGGCGGCGGATCGGTGCGCGACACGCTGTCGCTGCTCGACCAGCTCATCGCGGGCTCGGAGGACGGCGTCGTCGGCTACGAGCGCGCCGTCGCCCTGCTCGGCTACACGCCCGCCGCCCTGCTCGACGAGGTGGTGGACGCCGTCGGTGCCGCCGACGCCCCGGCCGCCTTCGCCGCCGTCGACCGCGTCGTGCAGACCGGCCAGGACCCGCGCCGCTTCGTGGAGGACCTGCTCGAGCGGCTCCGCGATCTCATCGTGGTCGGCGCGACGGGCGGCGACGCGGGTGCGGTGCTCCGCGGTGTGCCGCAGGACGAGCTCGACCGGATGTCGCAGCAGGCGACCTCCTTCGGCCAGGCGGAGCTCTCCCGCGCCGCCGACGCCGTCAACGCCGCGCTGACCGAGATGACCGGCGCGACCTCGCCGCGGCTCCACCTCGAGCTCATGCTCGCCCGCCTGCTCGTGCCCGCCGCGGACGCGACCGGCCGCGGCGCCCTCGCGCGCGTGGAGCGGCTCGAGCGCCGTGTCGGTATCGATGCGCCCGCCGGTGCATCCGCGCCGCCGTCCGGGGCGCCCGCTCCGGCGTCCGGCGCATCGGCGCCGGGTCGGAGCGCACCTCCGGCGCCCGCCGCGACGGCGTCGTCCGCACCGGCACCGGCTCCGGCACCGGCTCCGCTCCCCGAGGAGGCCCGCCAGAGCCGTCTCGAGCGGTCGCCCGCGGCACCGGCGAGTGCGACGAAGGCGGCACCCGAGGACTCGGCGGCACCCGCCGCATCCGCCCCGGACGCACCCGCCCCGCCCGCGGCAGCGCCCGCCGCCGAGCCGCGCCGTGCGGAGCGTCCCGAGGCGCCCGCCGCCGTCGGACCGCTGAGCCTGCAGCAGGTGCGCGACGCCTGGCCCGAGGTCATCGAGGCCGTCTCGCGCACGAGCCGCAAGTCGTGGATGGCCGTCTCGACCTCGCAGGCCCGCGAGCTGCGCGAGGACGTGCTCACCGTGACGTTCCCGAGCGCCGCCGACGTGTCCGCGTTCAAGACCGCGCAGCCCGGCTCCGACAGCGCGAGCGAGCACCTCCGCGCCGCGATCCTCGAGGTGCTCGGCACCCGCGTGAAGTTCATCGCCCGGCCCGACGGCCCGGCCGCGGCCCGTGCGGCCGCGGCGCCCGCACCCGCGGCGCCTCCCGAGCCCGCGGCGTCGGACGCCGGCGGCTGGTACGTCGCGCCGATCCCGGACGGCGCGTCCGCCTCCGCCGACTCGGCGTCCGGGGCCACGCCCGACGGGGGCTCCGCGAGCGCCCCGGATGACGGCCCCGCCGCCTGGAAGGCCCCGCTCTCGGATCCCGCGCCGGCCGCGGCGACGCCTGCCCCGGCGACCGCGACACCGCAGGCCGGTGCGGCGGCTTCCTCCGCTGCGCCCGAGCCCGACGTCGCCGACGACGAGGAGCCGCCGGACGACGAGTACCCGCCGGACGACCCGGACGGCGCCCCCGCGGCGCCCGCCGCTGTGCCGACCGGCTCCCCGGCCCGCACCGCGCCGAGCGCCGCGGCCGCCGCGCCGACGACCCGTCCGGCACCGGCCGCCCGCACCGCCCCCGCGCCGACCACGCGACCCTCACGCTCCGCCGCGCCCGCGTCCAGCCGCTACGGCGAGGCCGTCGTGCGCGAGCTGCTCAATGCGAGCTTCCTCGAGGAGACGACAGTCGCGCCCCGCGTGCGCCCTGAGCCCTCGAGCCCCGAGTCGGAGGGCTGATGTACGAGGGGATCGTGCAGGAGCTCATCGACGAGCTCGGGCGCCTGCCCGGCGTCGGCCCGAAGTCCGCGCAGCGCATCGCGTTCTACATCGTGCAGACGGAGACCTACGACCCGACGCGGCTCAGCACCGTGCTCGCCGACGTGCGCGACAAGGTGCGCTTCTGCCAGCGCTGCGGCAACGTCGCCGAGGGCGAGCTGTGCTCGATCTGCCGCGATCCGCGCCGCCGGCAGGACGTCATCTGCGTCGTCGAGGAGGCGAAGGACGTCGTCGCCATCGAGCGCACCCGCGAGTTCCGGGGGCTGTACCACGTGCTCGGCGGCGCGATCAGCCCGATCGACGGCATCGGGCCCGACGAGCTGCGCATCACCCAGCTCGTGAAGCGGCTCGCCGACGGCGAGGTGACCGAGGTCATCCTCGCCACCGACCCGAACCTCGAGGGGGAGGCGACCGCCACGTACCTGAGCCGGCTGCTCATCGCCCCGGGGCTGACGGTGTCGCGGCTCGCGTCGGGGCTGCCGGTCGGCGGCGACCTCGAGTACGCCGACGAGGTCACGCTCGGCCGAGCCTTCGAGGGCCGCCGCGCGGTCGACTGACCCCGCTCCTTCGAGAGCCGCAGCGCGGCCGACTGACCCGCACGTCCGTCCCGGCAGTCGACTGACCCGCGCTCCCTTCCGGATCGAGCCTCAGCCCGCGGCGCCGTCCAGGGGGATGACGAGCAGCGAGCTCGTGGCCGTCGCGATGAGCCGGCCGGCCTCGTCCTCGACCGTCGCCTCGGCGAACATGACGCGGCGCCCGGGCTTCACGACCCGGCCGCGGCAGGTCAGCCGGCCCATCCCCGGTTGCGCGCCGCGGAGGTACTGCACCGAGAGGTCGATCGAGGTGTAGCCGACCCCGGCCGGCAGCAGCGACTGCACGGCGCAGCCGGTCGCCGAGTCGAGGATCGTGCAGAGCACCCCGCCGTGCACGGCGCCGATCGGATTGAGATGGAACTCCTGGGGCCGCACGGTGAAGACCGCCGTGCCCTCGGCGACCTCGCCGAGCTCGAAGTCCATGAGCCGCACGATCGGCGGCGGGGGCAGCTCGCCGCGGCTCATCGCCAGCAGGAACTCGAGTCCGGTCATCCCGCGGGAGGCCGCGAGCGGGGGAGCGGGATCCTCCCAGTCGAAGGTGCGCGTGCGGAGCGGATCGGTCATGCGCCGATCCTGCGACGCCGGCGCGCCGTGCGCGCGGATCTGCACGAACCCTCCAACGGCGGCGCACGGAGGGGCCTCCGCCGCTCGATAGGATCGACCCATCCCGTCCCGCACCATCGGAGTACCGCCGTGGCCCTCATCGTGCAGAAGTTCGGCGGCTCGTCCGTCGCGAACGCCGAGAGCATCAAGCGCGTCGCGAAGCGCATCGTCGAGACGCGCCGTGCGGGCAACGACGTCGTCGTCGCGGTCAGCGCGATGGGCGACACGACCGACGAGCTCATCGATCTCGCCCACGAGGTGACGCCGCTGCCGGATCCGCGCGAGATGGACATGCTGCTCACCACCGGCGAGCGCATCTCGATGGCGCTGCTCGCGATGGCTATCAAGAGCATGGGCCACGAGGCGCGCAGCTACACCGGCAGTCAGGCCGGAATGATCACCGACGCCCAGCACGGCGCCGCCCGCATCGTCGACGTCACCCCGGTGCGCGTGCGCGAGGCGCTCGATGAGGGCGCGATCGCGATCGTCGCCGGCTTCCAGGGCTTCAACCGCGACTCCCGCGACATCACCACGCTCGGCCGCGGCGGATCGGACACCACCGCCGTCGCGCTCGCCGCGGCGCTCGGCGCGGACGTCTGCGAGATCTACACGGACGTCGACGGCGTCTACACCGCCGACCCGCGCATCGTGCCGCGGGCTCACAAGATCTCCGCGATCACGAGCGAGGAGATGCTCGAGCTCGCGGCGGCCGGCGCGAAGGTGCTCTACATCCGCGCCGTCGAGTACGCCCGCCGGCACGGCGTGACACTGCACGTGCGCAGCAGCTTCAACAACCACGAGGGCACGATCGTCAGGAACGGCCCCGAAGGAGACAACGTGGAAGAGCCGATCATCACCGGCGTGGCCGGCGACCTCACCGAGGCGAAGATCACCGTCGTCGGCGTGCCCGACGTGCCCGGCAAGGCCGCCGAGATCTTCACGATCGTGGCGAAGACCGGCGCGAACATCGACATGATCGTGCAGAACGTGTCGGCCGCCGCCACCGGCCGCACCGACATCTCCTTCACGCTGCCGAAGTCCGACGGCCAGAAGGTGCTCACCGCCCTGACCGGCGAGAAGGGCGTGGTCGGCTTCGAGTCGCTGCAGTACGACGACCAGATCGGCAAGCTCAGCGTGGTCGGCGCCGGCATGCGCACGAACGCCGGCGTGAGCGCGCAGCTGTTCACGGCCCTCTCGGATGCCGGCATCAACATCGAGATGATCTCCACCAGCGAGATCCGCATCTCCGTCGTCACGCGGGCCGACACGCTCGCGCAGGCCTCGCGGGTCGTGCACACGGCATTCGGGCTCGACGCGGACGACGTCGCCGTCGTCCACGCCGGCACCGGCCGGTAGCCCTCCGCACGCGCCGGTAGACTCCGGCCATGAGTTCGAACGGCATCCGCCTCGGCGTCGTCGGCGCCACCGGCCAGGTCGGCGCAGTCGTGCGCCGCCTCCTCGAGGAGCGCGACTTCCCGGTCGCCGAGATCCGCTTCTTCGCGTCGGCCCGCAGCGCCGGCACGACGCTGCCCTGGAAGGGCGGCGAGATCGTCGTCGAGGACGCCGCCACCGCCGACCCGTCCGGACTCGACGTCGCCATCTTCTCGGCGGGCGCCACGATGTCGAAGGTGCAGGCGCCCCGCTTCGCCGAGGCGGGCGTGCTCGTCGTCGACAACTCGAGCGCCTGGCGGATGGACCCCGACGTGCCGCTCGTCGTCAGCGAGGTGAACCCGCACGCGCTCGACGAGGCCGTCAAGGGCATCGTCGCGAACCCGAACTGCACCACGATGGCCGCGATGCCGGTGCTCAAGGTGCTCGACGCCGAGGCCGGACTGACCCGCCTCATCGTGAGCACCTACCAGGCGGTCTCCGGCGCCGGCCTCGCCGGCGGCCGCGAGCTGCTCGCCGAGGCGGAGGCCGCGGTCGCGCAGGACGCGCTCGCGCTCGTGCAGGACGGTTCGGCCGTCGACTTCCCGGCCGCCGAGGCGTTCCCGGAGACCATCGCGTTCAACGTCATCCCGCACGCCGGCGACTTCCTCGGCGACGAGCCGGACGCCGAGACGGTCGAGGAGGCGAAGCTGCGCAACGAGTCGCGCAAGATCCTCGAGCTGCCGGACCTGCCGGTGAGCGGCACGTGCGTGCGCGTGCCCGTCTTCACGGGCCACTCGCTCTCGATCAACGCCGAGTTCGCCCGCGAGCTCAGCCCGGAACGCGCGCGCGAGCTGCTCGCGTCGGCGCCGGGCGTGCAGCTCGAGGACGTGCCGACGCCGCTCAAGGCGGCCGGCGCCGACCCGAGCCTGGTGGGCCGCATCCGCCGCGATGAGGGCGCCCCCGAGGGCCGTGGCCTCGCGCTGTTCATCAGCAACGACAACCTCCGCAAGGGCGCCGCGCTCAACGCGGTGCAGATCGCGGAACTCGTCGCGCAGCGGCTCGGCGCGCCCGTCGCCTGAGCCGCCCGGCCCGGGTCCCTGAGCCGGTCGAAGGGCCGTCGGCTCCGCGCCGCCGTCCGGAATAGGATGGGGGACGTGAGTGAGCCGATCGACGTCGCCCTGATCGGCGGGGGGATCATGAGCGCCACGCTCGGAACCCTGCTGAAGCAGCTCGAGCCCGGCTGGAGCATCTCCGTCTACGAGGCGCTCGGCGACGTCGCGGTCGAGAGCTCGAACCCGTGGAACAACGCGGGCACCGGCCACTCCGCCCTCTGCGAGCTGAACTACACGCCGCAGAAGGCCGACGGCTCGATCGACATCGCGCAGGCCGTCAAGGTCAATGAGCAGTTCCAGGTGTCCCGCCAGTTCTGGGCGCACCTCGTCGACCAGGGTCTGCTGCCGGACCCGTCGCGCTTCCTCAGCACCGTGCCGCACATGAGCTTCGTCTGGGGCGCCGACAACGTCGAATACCTCCGCAAGCGGTTCGAGGCGCTGCGCGACCACCCGCTGTTCGCCGGCATGGAGTTCAGCGACGACGCCCGCGTCATCCGCTCCTGGGCGCCGCTGCTCATCCCCGGCCGGGCGAAGAGCCAGCCGATCGCCGCCACCCGCTTCGCCGACGGCACGGATGTCGACTTCGGATCGCTCACCCGCATCCTGCTCGGCGGCCTCACCGACCGCGGCGCGAAGCTGAAGACCGAGCACCGCGTGATCGGGCTGAAGCGGCGGAACGGGCTCTGGCACCTCCGCCTCCGCCACGAGATCGGCGGCACGCCGGTCACCGTGGCGGCGCGGTTCGTGTTCGTGGGCGCCGGCGGCGGCGCGCTCAACCTGCTGCAGAAGGCCGGCATCCCCGAGATCCGCGGCTACGGGGGCTTCCCGATCAGCGGCGAGTTCCTGCGCACCGACGACCCGGAGGTCGTGGCGAAGCACTCGGCGAAGGTCTACGGCAAGGCGGCCGTCGGCTCGCCCCCGATGTCGGTGCCCCACCTCGACACCCGCGTCGTCGACGGCACCCCGAGCCTGCTGTTCGGGCCCTACGCCGGGTTCTCGACCAAGTACCTCAAGCACGGGTCGCTGCTCGACCTGTTCCAGGCGCTGCGTCCCGGCAACATCTCCACGTTCCTCGGTGCGGGACTGAAGAACCTCGACCTCGTGAAGTACCTGGTCAGCCAGCTGCTCGCGAGCCGCGAGGACAAGCTCGACGCGCTGCGCGAGTTCGCTCCGCACATCGAGCCCGCGGACTGGCGGCTCATCACGGCCGGCCAGCGCGTGCAGGTCATGAAGAAGGGCCCGGACGGCAAGGCCGTCATCCAGTTCGGCACCGAGGTCGTCAGCGGGGCCGACGGCTCCATCGCCGGCCTGCTCGGCGCCTCGCCCGGAGCGTCGACGGCCGTGCCGATCATGCTCTCGCTCGTCGAGCGCTGCTTCCCGGACCGCATGGACGCCTGGCGCCCGCGCATCCTCGAGATGGTGCCGACCTACGGCACGCAGCTCTCGGACGACCCGGCCGTCGCGGCGCGGGTGCAGGGCGAGACCGCCCGCGTGCTCGGCATCGGGTCACAGGCGATCTCGGCTCCCGAGAACGCCTGATCAGGGCCGGTATTCCGCACGCGGAATACGAACCGATCCGGCGCCGGGGGTTGACTCCTCCGACGAGCGGTGCCTAGAGTCACTCCCCGTGTGGATCTGACTCCTTCTCCCTCCCCGCGTCCGAGGCGTAGCCCGGCGGGGTCTTCTGCGGATCGAAGGACACCCCTGCATTGCGAGAAACGACCACGGTCGTCGTGCGCGCCGACGCCATCAGCCATTCCTACGGAGATCGCCGCGTGCTCCGCGATCTCTCCCTCACGGTCTCACCGGGCCGCCGCGTCGGCCTGATCGGCGAGAACGGGGCCGGCAAGTCGACGCTGCTGCGCCTGCTCGCCGGCGTCGAGTCGCCGGACAGCGGTGCCGTCACCGCGCCGACGCGCACCGGGCTGCTCTGGCAGGAGGTGCAGGTCGCGCCGGACGCCGTGCTCGGCGACATCGTCGAGCGCGAGCTCGCGCCGCTGCGGGCGCTCGAGCGCGAGCTGAAGGCCTCAGCACTCGCGATCGGGTCGGACCCGTCCGCCGACGACCGGTACGCCCGGGCGCTCGACGAGGCCGAACGGGTCGATCTCTGGAGCATCGACGCGCGCCGCGACGAGCTGCTCGACGGGCTGGGGGTCGGCGGGCTGCCGCTCGACCGCCCGGTCACGGAGGTCTCCGGCGGCCAGCGCTCCCGGGTCGCGCTGGCGGCGCTGCTGCTCGCCCGCCCGGACGCGCTGCTGCTCGACGAGCCGACCAACCACCTCGACGATGCCGCGGTCGCCTTCCTGACGACGCAGCTCCGCGCCTGGCGCGGGGCGATGATCTTCGCCAGCCACGACCGCGCGCTCCTCGACGAGGTGGCGACCGAGCTGCTCGACATCGACCCGTCGGCACGCGGCGGGGCGACCCGCTACGGCGCCGGAGCGGCCGGGACCGGCGCCTTCACGGAGTACCTCGCCGCGAAGGCCGCCGAACGCGCCCGCTGGGAGCAGCGCTTCGCCGAGGAGGGCGCCGAGCTGGCACGGCTCGACCGCTCGGTCGCCGTCACGGCGCGGGCGATCGAGAACGACCGCCCGCCGCGCGACAACGACAAGTTCCTGCACGACTTCAAGGGCGGCCGGATCGCGAAGCAGGTGTCGCGGCGCGTCCGCAACGCGGAGGGGCGGCGCGACGAGCTGCTCGAGTCGCGCGTGGACGCCCCGCCGCCGGTGCTCGCGTTCGCCGGCATCCCGTCCGGCGCGCAGGTGCTCGAGGACGAGGAGGCGCTGCTCCGTCTCGACGGCGTGCGCGTCGCGGGGCGGCTCGAGGTGCCCTCGCTCGCGATCGGGCCGGAGGATCGCCTGCTCGTGACCGGCGCGAACGGCGCGGGCAAGTCCACCCTGCTGTCGGTGCTCGCGGGCACGCTCCCCGCAGACGGCACCGTGCGGCGCCGCCGCGGCCTCCGGGTCGGGCTGCTCAGCCAGGACGTGCGCTGGGAGCGCCCGGATGCCACGCCCCGGGCGCTGTGGGAGCGCCGCGTCGGCTCGGCGCGGGCCGCGACGCTGCCCCTGGCCGATCTCGGCCTGCTCGCCGAGCCGGACCTCGACCGAGCCGTCGGGACCCTGTCGATCGGGCAGCAGCGCCGCATGGCGCTCGCGCTCGTGGTGGCGAAGCCGCCGCACGTGTTCCTGCTCGACGAGCCGACCAACCACCTGTCGCTGCGTCTCGCCTCGGAGCTCGAGGACGCGCTCGGCACCTACCCCGGAGCGGTCGTGATCGCCAGCCACGACCGCTGGCTCCGGGCCCGCTGGCACGGACAGGAGCTCGCGCTGGAGCGCGGGCGCATCATCCAGGAGGTGGCGGCATGACCGCGGCAGAGAACAGCACGGGCGGATCGGGCGCGGGTCAGGGCTTCGGGCTCGGAAGGAAGGCCCCGGACCCGGAGCAGGACCTCACGGCTCGGCGCCGCCTCGGGGGCGAGGAGGCCGTGCGGCTCCCTGGCGCCGACGGCGCCCCGCCCTCGGTGAGCGCGACCGGTCCGGCGCAGCCGGCCCACGACATCCGTCCGCAGAAGTCGGCGCCCCCGCCGCGTCGGATCGTCGCCCCGCGCCCTCGCTGACCGCCCTGGCGCCGGGCCCGCTCCGGGCCCGGCGCGGTCCGGCAGGGTCCGCCCGACCTGTTCCAATGCTGCGCATCGGCACGAGTGCGAGACGATGTTCCGCGTCATCCGTGACGATGCGCAGCATTGTTCGGAGAAGGGCATGCTGCCTTGCGTGCGGATCGAACGTGTGTTCGAATGTCGGCATGCGGTGGAGCGGACAGGAGCTGACGTCCGAATCGGATGCCGCCCTGCCCGGGCTCGCCCGGCTGAGCAATCTCGTGCGATCCACGACGACGCCGGAATTCGCGGGCGTCGTGTTCCACGAGGTGCTCGCGAAGAGCGCGCTCAACCACGTGCCGACCGCGGAGGCGCTGCCGTTCGGCTGGACGATCAATCCCTACCGGGGCTGCACGCACGCGTGCACGTTCTGCTTCGCCCGCAACACCCACACCTATCTCGACCTCGACGCGGGCGCCGATTTCGACAACCAGATCGTGGTCAAGGTGAACATCGCCGAGGTGCTCCAGCGTGAGCTCGCCCGGCCGTCGTGGGCCCGCCCGCCCGTCGCGCTCGGCACCAACACCGACCCGTACCAGCGCGCGGAGGGCCGCTACCGCCTCATGCCCGGCATCACCGCGGCGCTCGCCGCGTCGGGCACGCCGTTCAGCATCCTCACGAAGGGCACCCTGCTGCGCCGGGACCTGCCGATCCTGCAGGCCGCGGCCGAGCACGTGCCGGTCGATCTCGCCATGTCGATCGCCGTCTTCGACCCGGAGCTGCAGAAGTCCGTCGAGCCGGGGGCGCCGAGCGCCGACGCCCGGCTCGCCACGATCTCCGCGGCCCGGGAGGCGGGCTTCGCGCCCGCCGTGTTCCTCATGCCGGTGCTGCCCTACCTCACCGACAGCCGCGCCCACCTCGACGCGGCGCTGGCCCGGATCGCGGAGGCCGGCGCCGCGAGCGTCGCCTACTCCGCGCTGCACCTGCGCCCCGGCGCCCGCGAGTGGTACCTCTCCTGGCTGGAGCGGGAGCATCCGGACCTCGTCGGCCGGTACGCGGACATGTACCGCGGCACCGCGTACGCGCCGAAGGACTACCGGCGCTGGCTGGCCGAGCGCATCCGCCCGCTGCTGCGCCGGCACGGGCTCGACCGCACCCGCACGGAGCCCGCGACCGGGGCCATCCGGAGCCGCGGGCACGATGCCGCGACGACGGGCCGCGCGGGGGCCCGGCTCACCGGCGACGGACTGCTCGCCGCCGAGCTCACCCCCGCGGCGGCGGGCGCCCTGCAGCCGACGCTGTTCTGACCCGTCCGCTGCGGCCCGATGCCCAATACAGTTGATCCATGACAGCGGTGGACGGCAGGACCGCGGGCGGGCTCGCCCCGCGTGCTCCCGTCCGCCTGGCCATCCTCGACGACCACGAGGTGCTGCTCGACGCCCTCACCAGCTGGATCGAGACGAACGCCCCGGACTTCGACGTCGTGGTGTGCGCGCCGACCTGGCTGCAGCTCGTGCACAGCCCGCACTTCCCGACCGACCTCGTGTTCCTCGACCTCCAGCTCAGCGAGCCGGTGTCGATCGAGGCGCGCGTGCGCACCTGCCGCGCGGCCGGGGCGAAGGTCGTGGTGCTGACCAGCATCGACACCCGCGAGGCGCGCGAGCGCTCCCTCGCGGCCGGCGCCGCCGAGTTCCTCACGAAGGCCATGCCGATGGCCGAGGTGATGAACGCCGCGCGCCGGGTCATGGGCATCGAGTCCGGGGGCCTGGCGCAGAAGCAGTGGCGTCCGCTGCCGACCGGCGCGGTCGTCGACGCCCGCCCGAAGCTGAGTCCGGGCGAGGAGGAGGCGCTGCGCCTCTACGTCGCCGGCAACAGCACGGCCGAGGTGGCGCGCCACATGAACGTGCAGTACGAGACGGCGAAGACCTACCTGCGGCGCGTGCGCGAGAAGTACGCCCGCGTGAATCGACCGGCGGGAAAGAAGGCGGAGCTCATCCGCCGGGCCGCCGAGGACGGATATCTCCAGTAACGATGGCGAAGCTCTACTTCCGCTACGGGGCGATGAACAGCGGCAAGTCGACGGCGCTGCTCCAGGCGGCGTTCAACTACGAGGAGCGCGGGCAGCAGGTGCTGCTCGCGAAGCCGGAGGTCGACACGAAGGGGGAGTCGTCGATCGTCTCCCGCCTCGGGGTGTCGCGCCCGGTCGACTTCGTGATCTCGCCGGACGCCGTCGTGCTCGAGGAGTTCGCCGCCCGCCGGCGCGACATCATCACGAGCACCGGCCGCGACCTCAGCTGCCTGCTCGTGGACGAGGCGCAGTTCCTCAGCGAGGAGCAGGTGGACGACCTGCTGCGCATCGCGATCCTCGAGGGCGTGCCGGTGCTCGCCTACGGCATCCGCACCGACTTCCAGACGGTCGCCTTCCCGGGCAGCCGGCGCCTGCTCGAGGTGTCGCACTCGCTCGAGGAGCTCAAGACGATCTGCCGCTGCGGCCGCAAGGCGATCTTCAACGCCCGCGTCGTCGACGGCCGGTTCGTGTTCGACGGCGACCAGGTCGCGATCGACCAGGGCTCGGTCACCTACCAGTCGCTCTGCGGCCAGTGCTACCTCGACGAGAGCGACGGCGTGCTCAACAACGGCTGGCGCCCGCGCATCGACTTCTCGTACCGGTCGGCTCCCGACGCCGACTTCATGTAGGCCCGGCCGATCCCGCCACCCCGCCCTCAGCGGTCGAGCCGCCGCCAGGTGCCCTCGGAGACCACCTCGACCTCGCCGCCGACCACGCTGAGGGCCGTCGCGTCGTCGATCACGTACGCGGGCACGTCGATGAGCTGGAACCAGCGCTCGGCGGTGGCCATCGTGTTCGAGGGCAGGTGGGGGTTGTCGAGGTGCGGGAAGATCGCCTCGTCGATCAGCCCGAGCGTCGCGTCGCGCTCGATTCCGCCGTCCTCGGGCGGTATCCAGCTCATGAAAGGACGCCCGATCCGCGGCGTCATCACCATGCTGCCGGCGCTGACGCCGACCCAGACCGTGTCGTCGAGCTCGGGGAGCAGGTCGGCGAGGCCGGAGCGCCGCATCCAGTAGGCGAGGTAGATCGCGTCGCCGCCGTGCGAGAGCAGCGCGTCGGCGCTCCGCACGGCCTCCACCCAGTGCTCGCGCTCGATCGAGGGCAGCGCGGTGAGCTCGAGCAGGCCGATCGACTTCCAGCCCACCTGGGTCAGCGGTCCGTCGGGCTGCCCGACCACGTTGAGGTAGCCCTGCTCGACGCCGTTCGGCTGCGGATGGCCGGCGGTCGGGATGTACAGCGCCGTGGCCTCGTCGATCGGCTTGCCGAGCAGCCGGACCAGGGCGTCGCGGATCGTGTCGTTCTGGATGCCGCCGGAGGTGAGCAGGAGTCTCATGCCCGGGATGCTACCGAGGAGCCCTGACGCGCCGGCGCCCGCGGTCGGCGAGGCGACACGCCCCGGGAACGGGAAGAGGGACCGCCGCTGCCGGCGATCCCTCTGTGCTGGTCGGGGTAACAGGATTTGAACCTGCGGCCTCGTCGTCCCGAACGACGCGCGCTACCAAACTGCGCCATACCCCGGTGCTGCCGCGGACGGCAACCTGTCAAGGATAGCCGATGTCGGCGGCGGTCAGGGTCACGACCACCGCCTCCGGCGGCACCCCGAAGCGGACGGGCGCGTAGATCGACGTGCCGAGCCCCGCGGAGACCTCGAGGAAGGCGCTCGCGCGTCCGTGCGCCCACACGCTGAGCCCGCTGGCCTGCGACAGCGGCAGGTCGCAGTTCGCCACGAGGGCGGGACGGCCGGGGATCGTTACCTGGCCGCCGTGGGTGTGGCCGGCGAAGATCAGCTCGGCGCCCTGGGTGACGAGCGCGTCGAGCACCCGGCGGTACGGGGCGTGGGTGACGCCGATGCTCAGCACCGGGCCGTCGTCGTCCGACCACTCGACGCCCTCGCGGAGCTCCTCGACGGCGCCCGGCAGGCGGTCGAGCCGGGCCCACCCCGCGTGCGCGTCGCCGGTGCCGAAGAACTCGATGCGCGTGCCGCGCACCTCCATCGCGCGGGCGGCGTTGTTGAGGTCGAGCCAGCCGAGCCGCTCGGTGAGGAAGCGGTCGAGGCCCGCGGTGTCGAGGTCCTTCGGCCGCACCGTGCGGGCCCGTCTCGTGTCGAAGTAGGCGAACGGGTTCTTCGGCACCGGGCCGTAGTAGTCGTTCGAGCCGTGCGCGAAGACGCCGGCGGCACCCGAGAACGGCTCGAGCGCGTAGCGGATCGCGTCGAGCGCGTCGCGCTGGCCGAAGTTGTCGCCGGTGTCGACCACGAGGTCCGGCTCGTAGATCGCGAGCGAGCGGATGAACTCCTGCTTGCTCCGCTGCCACGGCGCCATGTGCAGATCACTGAGGTGCAGGATGGTGATGTCGCGCGACCCGGGCTCGAGCACCGGCAGCACCTCGTGACGCACGGTCCAGCGGGTGCGCTCGACGAGCACGCCGTAGGCGAGCGCGGCGGCGCCCGCCACCGCGGTGGTGGCGAGCGCGGCGCCGGCCGCGCGGCCGAGCGCGGGGCTCACGCGGAGACTCCGTCGCTCGTCACGGCGCGGCTCAATTGCACTTGAACTTCTGCACGGTCAGCGTGATCTGCTGCGACTTGCTCGTGATCACACCGCCCGCCGGATCTTGGGCTACCACCTTGTTGTTGGCGGCATCCGTGGGCGCGCCGGCCTCCTGGCAGGTCTGCTGGATGCTGCTGAAGCCGGCCGTCTGCAGCTGGGACTGCGCGTCCTGGTACGAGAGGTTCTTGCCGCTCGACACGTCGGGCACGCTGACGCCCTGCCCGTCGCTGGTGAAGACGGTCACCGTCGTGCCCTTCGCCACCGAGCTGCCGGACGGCGGGTCCGTCGACACGATGGAGCCCGCGGGCTTCGTCGAGGGCACCGTGCCGCCGTCCGCGTAGGTGAGGTCGGCCGCCTCGATCTTCGACTGGGCGTCCGCGAGCGAGAGCCCGGAGACATCCGGCACGATCGTCGGCTTGCCGGTCAGCATCGACGGGTCGGCCTTTGCCAGCGCGACGCCCTTGTGCGTCTTGTCGACCGCCGTGCCGACCGCCTTGAAGAGCTTGTGGCGGATCAGCGCGGCCTGCGTGCCCTTGACGGAGATCTTGCGCAGGTTCTGGGTGCCCTGGATGTTGCCGACCCAGACCGCGGTCGACGCGGCCGAGGACGAGCCGACGGTCCAGGTGTGGATCGCGTCGTCGGTGGTACCCGTCTTGCCGAGGTAGTCGGTGCCGTCGTTCGGGTTCGACCCGCCGACCTGCGCGGTGCCGCCGGAGGAGAAGACCGCCTGCATCGCGTAGGAGGTGGCGTCGGCCACCTTCGAGTCGATCGCCTGCGTGCACTCCTGCTGCTGGCCCGGGAGCTCGGTGTTGTCCGGTCCGACGATCTTGTCGACCGCGATCGGCTTGCAGAACGTGCCGTGGTCGGCGATCGCGGCGTAGGCGCCGGCGAGCATCAGCGGGCTGACGTTGTTGCCGCAGCCGCCGATGACGCAGGAGGGGTACATCGAGAGGTCGGCCGTCGGGTCGTTGGCCGGGAAGATGCCGAGGCTCTTCGCGATCTCCGCCGTGCGGCACTGGTCGACCTTCGTGGCCATCTGCAGGAACACCGCGTTGACGGAGCGCGCCGTGGCGCGGATGACGTTGTAGCCGCCCTGCTCGTTCGCGTCGTTCTTGAACTTGTAGGTGCCGCCGCCGGCGCCGGTGCAGCTGTTCTTGAACTTGCTCACCGGCAGCGATCGCACGCCCGCGTCGAACGTCTGGTTCAGGCCGTTGCCCTGCTCCAGGTAGTTGATGAGGGTGAACGGCTTGTACGTCGATCCGGGCTGGAAGCCGCGGGCGCCGCCGTGCGAGATGTCGGAGTTGTAGTTGATCGCGGTGAGGGCCGGGTTGACGGCGTTCGGATCCTGGCCGTCGTCGAAGTCCTTGTTCTGCGCCATCACGAGGATGCGGCCGGTGCCCGGCTCGACGGTCGAGGCGGCGGCGCCGAGATCGAAGCGCGTCTCGGTCGGCGGCGCGTAGTTCTGCAGCGCCGTGCGCGCCGCGGCGTTCGCGGCCATGTCGAGCGTGCCGTAGAGCTTGTAGCCGCCGACGGCGAAGTTCGCCTTGCGCTCGGAGGCGGTCGAGCCGAGGGCCGCGATGTCCTGCACGGAGTTGACCATGTAGTCGCAGAACAGCGAGACGCTCGGGTCGGCCAGGCGGCAGCCGTTCTTCGGCGGCGTCGGCTTGAGGAAGTTCGCGTCGACCGGGATGGCGACGTTCTGGTCGTACTCGGCCTTCGTCAGATAGCCCTGCGAGTACATGTCGCGGAGGATCTGGTCGCGGCGGGTCTGGTTCGCCTTGAAGTTCTTCTCCGTCAGCAGCGACTGCGTCGACGGGTTCTGCACGATCGCCATGATGCTCGCGGCCTGGGCGGGCGTCACATCCGCGGCGTTCACCGAGAAGTACTGCATCGACGCGGCCTGCACGCCGTAGGTGTTGCGCCCGAAGTTCGCGATGTTCAGGTAGCCCTGGAGGATCTGGTTCTTGGTGTACTTCTTCTCGAGGCTGATCGCGAGGCGCATCTCCTGCACCTTGCGGCCGAGGTCCGGCGAGTACTGCTCGGCGAGGAGCTTCTTCTTCTCCGCCGCGGTCTTCGTCTTGTCGTTGTAGATCTGCTGGACCTTGATGTTGCGCACGGTCTGCATCGAGATCGTGGACGCGCCGCCCGAGTCGCTGCTGCCGCCGGCCTGGCCGATCGCGGCGCGGATGACGGACTGCAGGTCGACGCCGCCGTGGTCGTAGAAGCGGCGGTCCTCGCCCGCGATCGCCGCCTCCTTGAAGTACTTGCTCATGGAGTCGAGCGGGATCTCCTGCCGGTTCTGGTCGAACACGGTGGCGATCTTGACCGGCGTGCCGGCGGCGTCGGTGAGGTAGATCTCGTTCGCCTGCTTCTGCTGGCCGAGCGTGATGTAGCTCGGGAGGCTCTCGAAGAGGCTGATCGAGTTGTTGGCGGTCATGCCGGTGACGGCGATCGCCGGCGCGGCCATGACGGTCACGAGGACACCGGCGAGGGCCGAGAAGCCCAGGGTCCCGACGAGGGCGCCGAGCTTGGAACCCGGCGACTTTCTCTGGGCAGACATGCCGATAGGGTACGCGAAGACCGTTCCCGCCTAGCTGTAAGGACCCCCTATGCCGACGTGGGAGTACATGACGACCCCGCTCATCATCCACAACACGACCGCGATCCTGAACAACTGGGGCGCGCAGGGCTGGGAGCTCGTCCAGATCGTGCAGGGGCCGGAGGGCGGGCTCGTGGCCTACCTGAAGCGCCGCAGCGACGAGGCCGCCTCGTGAGCGCCGTCGCCGACCGCCTCGCCGAGCTCGGCCTCGTGCTCCCCGCCGTCGCCGCGCCCGCCGGCGCCTACGTTCCGGCCGTCGTCAGCGGCGACCTCGTCTTCACCGCCGGCCAGCTGCCCTTCGTCGACGGCGCCCTCCCCGAGACCGGCAAGGTCGGCGCGGAGGTGTCCGCGGAGGCCGCGAAGGACTGGGCGCGCCAGTGCGCGCTCAACGCCCTCGCCGCCGCCGAGTCGGCGATCGGATCGCTCGACCGCGTGACCGGCGTCGTCAAGGTCACCGGCTTCGTGGCGTCCGACCCGTCGTTCAGCGGCCAGCCCGGTGTGCTCAACGGCGCCTCCGAGCTGCTCGGCGAGGTCTTCGGCGACGCCGGGAAGCACGCCCGCAGCGCCGTCGGCGTGGCGGTGCTGCCGCTCGACTCGCCCGTCGAGGTGGAGCTCATCCTCCGCTTCGCCTGACCGCCGCGCGGATCCCCGACCCGCGCCCCGGATCCCTGAGCCTGTCGAAGGCTCCTCCGGCCGCGCCGGATCCCTGAGCCCGTCGAAGGGTCTTCGGCAGGCTCAGGAACCGGACGCGCTCAGCGCAGCTGGTCGGTGATGATCTGCATCACGCTCGTGTCGGCGAGGGTCGTGGTATCGCCCACCTCGCGGCCCTCCGCGACGTCGCGCAGCAGTCGTCGCATGATCTTGCCGGAGCGCGTCTTGGGCAGCTCGTTGACGATGAACACCTGCCGCGGCCGCGCGATCGCGCCGATCTGGGTGGCCACGTGGCGGCGCAGCGCCTCGGACGCCTCTGCGGCGGTGGCGACATCCGCCTGGCTGGCCTTCACGATCACGAATGCGACGACCGCCTGCCCCGTGGTCTCGTCGGACGCGCCGACCACGGCGGCCTCCGCGACGTAGGGGTGCGAGACGAGCGACGACTCGATCTCGGCCGTCGAGAGGCGGTGACCCGACACGTTCATCACGTCGTCGACGCGGCCCAGCAGCCAGATGTCGCCGTCCTCGTCCTTCCGGGCGCCGTCGCCGGCGAAGTACTTCGGGCCGCCCTCCGCGTCCTGGAAGCGCTCCCAATAGGTCTCCTTGAACCGCTCCGGGTCGCCCCAGATGCCGCGGAGCATGCTCGGCCAGGGCTCGGTGACGACGAGCAGGCCGCCCTGCCCGTTCTCGACCGGCGTGCCGTCGTCGCCGAGCACGTCGACGGAGATGCCGGGCAGGGGCACCTGCGCCGAGCCCGGCTTCAGCGTCGTGATGCCCGGCAGCGCGCTGATCATGATCGCGCCGGTCTCGGTCTGCCACCAGGTGTCGACGATCGGCGTCGCGCCGCCGCCGATGATCTCGCGGTACCAGACCCAGGCCTCCGGGTTGATGGGCTCCCCGACGCTGCCGAGCAGGCGGAGGCTGGACAGGTCCCACTTCTGCGGCTCCTGGCGTCCCACCTTCATGAAGGAGCGGATGGCCGTCGGCGCCGCGTAGAGCAGGCTCACGCCGTACTGCTGCACGATCTCCCACCAGCGCCCGGGGTGCGGGGTGTCGGGGGTGCCCTCGTAGATGACGCTCGTCGCGCCGTTCGCGAGCGGGCCGTAGACGACGTAGCTGTGGCCGGTGATCCAGCCGACGTCCGCCGTCGACCAGTAGACGTCCGTCTCGGGGTGCAGGTCGAACACGTTGCGGTGCGTGTACGCGGTCTGCGTCAGGTAGCCGCCGGACGTGTGCAGGATGCCCTTCGGCTTCCCCGTCGTACCCGAGGTGTAGAGGATGAAGAGCGGGTTCTCCGCCTCGAACGCCTCCGCCTCGTGCTCGGCCGACGCGGTCTCGACGCTCTCGTGCCACCAGAGGTCGCGGCCGTCGGCCCACTCCACCTCGTTCTCACCGCGGCGCACGACGAGCACGTGCTCGACCGTGCTCGCCCCGTCGGCGAGAGCGGCGTCGACGGTCGGCTTGAGCGGGAAGACCCGGCCCTTGCGCCAGCCGCCGTCGGCCGTGATCACGACCTTCGCCTCCGCGTCGTCGATGCGGGAGCGCAGGCTGTCGGCGCTGAAGCCGCCGAACACGACCGAGTGGATGGCTCCGAGCCGCGCCGTGGCGAGCATCGCCACGATGGCCTCCGGCACCATCGGCATGTAGATGGCGACGCGGTCGCCCTGGCCGACGCCGAGGTCCGCGAGCGCGTTCGCGGCCTGCTTCACCGACGCGGTGAGCTCGGCGTAGGTGATGCTGCGGCGGTCGCCGGGCTCGCCCTCCCAGTGGTAGGCGACGCGGTCGCCATTGCCCGCCTCCACGTGGCGGTCGAGGCAGTTGTAGGCCACGTTGAGCCGGCCGTCGGCGAACCAGGTCGCGAACGGCGGGTTCGACCAGTCGAGGGTCTGCGTGAACGGGGTGTGCCAGTGCAGCAGGCCGCGGGCCTGGTCGGCCCAGAAGCCGAGCCGGTCGGCCGCGGCCGCCTCCGCGAGCTCCGGTCCGGCGACCGCCCCGGCCGTGAAACCGGGGGTCGGCGGGAAGCGGCGGTCTTCGTGCAGCAGGCTGTCAATCGAGGTCATGGACGTCGTCATCCTCAGTTCGATCGCGGCGTGCCTGGTTCGCCGCGAGGGGTGGTCGATGCCCCGATCCTATGCCCGTGCCGGAGGCCGGACGGCGGGTGCGGGACCGCCGCGGATCCACCCCCACGCCACGCCCTGAGCGCCTTGCGGGACCCCCCTTTTGGAGTACACTCGGGACCAGCCGAGCGCGATCTCGGCTCGCAGTGCGCGCGATTCCCCCCAATCACCGCATCTGCAGTGGCGGCGCCCGTTCCCCCCAATGGGCGCCGCCCCTCTCTTTAATGGATGTGCCGTGGCGCGTCCGGATCCTGAGCCGCCACTTCCGGATCCCTGAGCTCCACGTCCGGATCCCCGAGCCGCACTTCCGGATCCCTGAGCCTGTCGAAGGGTGGTCCGGCCCACCACGTCCGCTCCTCCCCAGCCGACGGTCGGGCGCGCCCGTCCACGGATCCTCGCCCGGCGCCGCGGCGCGGACCGATCCGGCGCCACCATCGGCGCATGTCGTCCGAGGTGCCGTTCGTCGCCCGCCCGCCGGGCACCCTCCGTCGCGGCCCGGCGCCCCCGCCGGTCGACACCGGGCCCCTCGCGCCGCTGCTCGCCGACGCCCGCACGACCGACGTCTTCGTCACCGGCGACGGCGCCGTCTGGCTCGACCGCGGCGGCGGGGTCGAGCGGGTGCCGGGCGGACCGCTCAGCCCGGAGGCGGCGCGCGACCTCGCCGTGCGGCTCGTCTCGGCCGGCGGACGGCACGTCGACGAGGCGACGCCGTGCATGGACGTCCGGCTGCCCGGCGGGCTCCGCGTCCACGCCGTGCTGCCGCCGATCTCGCCCGGCGGTGCTCTGCTCTCGGTCCGGGTGGCGCGGCGGGATCCGCTGGACCTCGCGGCGCTCGAGGCGGCCGGGTTCTTCGCCGCGGTGCCGGCTTCCGCGCTCCGCGAGCTCGTGCTGGCCCGCCGGAACCTGCTCATCACCGGCGCCGGCGGCAGCGGCAAGACGACCCTCCTCGGCGCGCTGCTCGCGCTCGCGCCGCCGACCGAGCGCATCGTCGTGCTCGAGGACGTCGGCGAGCTGCGCGTCGCGCATCCGCATGTCGTCGCGCTCGAGGCTCGCCAGCCCAACCTCGAGGGCGCGGGCGGCGTCGGACTCGAGCGGCTGGTGCGGGAGGCCCTGCGGATGCGGCCCGACCGGCTCGTCGTGGGGGAGTGCCGCGGACCAGAGCTGCGGGAGCTGCTCGCCGCCCTGAACACCGGGCACGACGGCGGTGCCGGCACGCTCCACGCCAACTCGCTCGAGGACGTGCCCGCGCGCCTGGAGGCGCTCGCCGCCTCCGCCGGGCTCGGGCCGGAGGCGCTGGGCAGGCAGGCGGTCAGCGCGCTCCATGCGATCGCGCACGTCGAGCGCACCCCGACGGGACGCCGGCTCGGCGCCCTCGGCCGACTCGTGCTCGACGACGCCGGTCGGCTCGGGGTCGAGCGGCTCGTGCTCGACGCAGACAGGCGGTCCGGCGCCGCGCCGCCGGGGAGCGAAGCCTCACGGGTGACGCGACCCGACGTGGCGGACCCGCGCACCGGGTCCCGGCCGGCGGCCGGTCCGGTGTGAGCGCCGTCGGCCGAGCCGCAGGCCGCCGCCGTCGCGGCAGGGGCCGTGACGGGAGCCGACGCGACGGCGGCGACCCGCGCATCCCGTCCACGGTGCAGCGGCTTGCGGTGCTGCTCGACGCGGGCCTGAGCCCGGCGGCCGCGTGGTCCGCGGTCGCGACCGCGCCCGGGGCGCCCGCGGTCGTCGCCTCGCTCCACGCTCCCACCGCGCACGAGCCGCCCGCCGCGCTGCGCCGCGCGG